>CAYXKC010000001.1:0-130304 GCA_964465295.1 uncultured Methanomicrobiaceae archaeon
AAATAAACCAGATTTTGCAGGAAATGGATGATTCAGTTATTCACGCAATAAGCATTTTGAGTGACAATTCAAAAGGCGTACTCCGGGATGTTTCCGAGATTATGGCCAATAATGAAGCCAATATAGTCATGGCGCAGGCGTCTGTTCTCCAGGGTGGACCGGGCAGGGGGAGATCTTTTCTGTATTTTGAATATGAAGAGATAACCGGGACTGAAAAACTTCTAAATGATCTAAAAAAGCTTCCTTCCGTCCATGAGGTGAGGACATACCAGCCTTTATCCATGATTTACGGGAAGAGAATCATAATACTTGGAGGCGGAGCCCAGGTTGCACAGGTAGCTATGGGTGCGGTAAACGAAGCCGATCGCCATAATATAAGGGGAGAGAGGATCTCGGTTGACACGATACCTCTTGTAGGAGAGAGAGCTCTTGCCGATTCTATCGATGCTGTCTGCAGGCTTCCGAGGGTTTCGGTCCTTGTCCTTGCGGGTTCACTTATGGGCGGCGATATCTCAAAGGCTGTTGATCGTGTAAAGGAATCAGGTATCCCTGTCATCTCATTAAAGATGGCCGGAAGCGTTCCTCTGCATGCAGACCTTGTCGTAACGGACCCTATACAGGCAGGTGTATTTGCCGTTATGCACTCCAGTGATCTTGCAGTCTTTGATATTGAAAGGGTAAGGGGGCGTGAATTCTGAGTCTCGAGACGGATGAGGCTGTAAGAGTCCTTAAACATGATGGTCTGGTGGTATATCCGACAGAGACTCTTTACGGGCTGGGATGCGACGCCTTCTCCGATGAGGCGATACACAGGCTTTATAAAGTGAAAAGCCGTCCGCTTTCAAAACCTGTTTCAATTGCAGTATCGGATATGGAGATGCTCAGGGCTGTTGCAATTGTCGGGGATAAGGAAGAAGAATTCATAAACCGTTTTTTACCCGGCCCGGTTACGGTTATACTTCCTGCAAAAAAATGCGTTCCGCCGATGCTTACCGGCGGGACCGGGCTTATAGGTATCAGAATGCCCGGGAATGATATTGCCCGTGAAATAATCGATGCTCTCGGCTCTCCAATAACATCAACCAGCGCAAATATTTCAGGGGATGTAAGTCCTGTAAACAAGAGCCAGGTCAATGTATTTTATGATTACATGATCGATTCGGGGACTCTTCCGGGAATTCCGAGTACGGTTGTGGATCTTGTGAACCGGAAAATAATCCGTGTGGGCGCGATGATTGAAGAAGTCTCTGCATATATCGCGAAGATGGAATGATTTTATGAAACCCATAAGACTTAGAGATTTTATCGAAGACAGCGATGGCCGCATATATGCAGTCTCAGCATATGATAACGACGAACGTGCAGGCTGCATTCTCAGGTACGTTCCCGATAAAAACGGGGAGAGAATATCCCCGGATGGCACGGGCTACAGGAAATATGATTTTGAGGAGGCGTTTGAATATATCAGGAAGAACAAGCCTGAATATCTTGATACCGTCCATCGTGTACCAATAAAGGATATAAGAAGAGTATTCAAACCTGAAGAGGAGATCGGAAGTATCTGTCTTAGAGATAAGAGGGTGGAAAAACTCATTAAAATATTTGGTGTTCCTGCCGGAGTGGCGGGATGCACCGGTTCTCTTCTTGTAGGACTTGAAAACCGGGAATCGGATATAGATATGGTCGTATACGGGCACTACTGGTTTTTAGCACAGAAAAATCTCATGAACGCGGTTAAAAAGGGTGTGATGAAACCTCTATCCGAAGAGCTCTGGCAAAAAGTCTATAACAAGAGGATTCCTGAAATCGACTATGAAACCTTTGTTATTCATGAAAAGAGGAAATGGAACCGGGGAGAGATTGACGGTACATATTTCGATCTCCTGTACACCAGGGATTACGATGATCTTGACCGTATCAGGATATCCAGTGGAAAAAGGCTGGGCAAAAAGATTATTGAAGCCGAAGTTAAGGATTCATCTCTTGCATTCGACAGCCCTGCAATATATAATGTCGATCACGATGAAATCTCGAAGGTTCTTTCATTCACTCATACTTACAGCGGACAGGCATTCTCAGGTGAGATTATTGAGGCATGCGGGTATGTTGAGGATCACGGGAATGAGAAATGGCTCGTAATCGGGAGCACCCGTGAGGCCAGGGGCGAATATATAATATCAAAGACTCTTATCGAAGAATCGCAGGATCTTTAAAATCCGTTCAGCTCTTTTTTTTTATTTTTACGGGAGGATTTATATTTTAAGCCTCCTTATATGGTGGTGATATCCCCCGGTTCGCGGGGTTGAAGAAATGCCTGGAGTAAAAAATGACAGTCATCCGTTTTTACAGGATCTATGATATCGGTATGGAGATTGATCTTGACAGACTCGAAGAGATCTTTGGAGACAGATATGTTACATCCAGGGCCCGCTTCAGGAGGATCGATCCAAAATCCATCGTAATGGATATTCCTCCGTTGCTGCTAAGCCTTGGAAATATCCCTGTCCTGGCAGGAGGCAAAACCTATGATATGACGATGATCGCAAAGATCCTCGATATAGGTGCAGTAAGCCTCTGCATTGTACTTGATCTAAAACAGGAGGGCCCCGATTGCCTCTGCGATACTGCCGTTTTGTTCGATGACCAGGAGATCCTGTCCGATCATTTTAACAAGGCCCTTGGAGAACTGAATAATATAATTGCAGAAAACAATCCTGATTTTAAACTCGAAATTGATTTTTATGAGGATTATACCATTTACATCGCCGGAAGGTTTGAGGAAGATCTTGATCCAGTACAGCTTTTATTATGTGAAAAGACGGAATTTTCAGCTCAATTAAGGGAAGAGATACTAAAAAATTCCCTGAGCTACAGTGTTGATGACAGGGTGATAATATCATGGGACGGCGCCCTGATAGTCTCCCCTGAAAGTCCGGACGATATTCTTGATCTTATCGAGTATGCGAATGTGCAGGTTTTTGAGCTCAGGTATTATGACCGTGAACTCACGAAACGGATCGAAAAGATGTATGATGACATCGGGCATGCAGACAGGATGTCGTGGTTCGGCAGGATGCACAGGTATCACAAAATAATGGTAATCACGATGGAGATGTACGCCAACCTGTACGATGTCATCGAGAGAGTCAACAATCTCATAAAGGTTACAGAGGATGTCTATTATGCGAAGGTATACGAAACTGCACTCCGTGAGTTCAGGATAAACCAGTGGAGCGGCAGCGTGACCCGCAAGATCAGCGTCCTTAGAGAAAATTATTCAATGCTCTCTGATGAAGTTAGAATCCAGCATTCCTACTTCCTTGAGTGGATAATCATCCTGCTGATTGCATTTGAATTTGGTTTTGCTGTCTGGCAGTATGTATAAAAAAAACGGGGTTATGCAAGTCCTGCAAGTCCCTTGAAGTTTGTTAAGCCGTTGAAGACGGTAAGATGACTTTCTTTTCCGTTTTCAACAATGGTGTATACGATGAACCTGTCATCGATATTTACAACCTGGGATATGGTGTCGGACTCCGTATCGGTTATCACCCATGCAGGGTTTCCCTCGACTGTGACTTTCTTCATTGTCATCGTAGGGGTCTGAATCTCCATATAGGTGTCCCATGCAGCCATCTGACCTACATCGTAACTATTAGTATCCTGTATAACTATGTCCACAATGGTGTCGGCGTTCTTCAGTTCATAGTTCCTTGATGCCCAGCTCCAGTCATATCCTCCTTCAGATGCCTGCATTCCGAAAGCTTCCCCGTTGATCCATCCTGTGGACGGTGCGTTCGGGAGATAGTTCATAAGAGTCGTATAATGAACGACATCTCCAGAACTGCTCTGTGAAGGAGATGAGGATGTACCCTGTTCTTCCGCTACTGTTCCTGTTTCGGCAGGTCCCGTATCAGAACTTCCCGTGCACCCGGCTGTAAATACAAGTCCGAATGCGACTGCAAGAACCAAAAATCCAAAAATACCTTTTTCAACCATTTTATTATCCATGATTAGTCCTCCATGAACACAAAAGACTGGTTCTTTTAAACGAATAAAATTAACTAAAATTATATGATATCTGAAAGTTTTTCCGGGCCTGATATACAGTAATCCTTCAGGTAGCAGAATTTACACCTGTCATTCTCTTTCTTTTCTGGGATATAGCCGTGATCTATTCGTTTTGCAGCAGCAAGCGCCCTGATCGCGCCTCTCCTGTCGGCAGGTGAGGGTTTGCATGTCTTCATCGTCCCGCCAGGAATATAGAGAAGTCTTACCTCACGGGGCAAAAAACCCAGTGTCTCTTCTGCACATATTGATGCCATAGCTGCACGTATCCTGTCCGATTTGTAGATTCCCGTTTCAGGAGCCTCTGTGGTCCTGACGATTCCTATCGCATCATCGTCCCGGTAGAGGCAGTCTATCCTTCCGGTTACCCCAAGTTTTAAGGACCGGATCAGAACATCGTGTTCAGAGGCTGCCGGCCATGAATACCGCCTGCATACATCAAGCCATTCCAAAAAAAGTGAATTGCAGTCTTCATCGACCTGGGGATTAATCAGTTTTATCTCCTCCCAGATCTCGTCATCGCACAACTCCCGTCCAAGGTGATATGATATCTGCTTCGAAATGGTGTATTCTATCCTCTCAGGCTGGATGTCCCTGTTTTTTTCAAGGTAATATCTTACAGGGCATGAATGACAGGATACAACACCCGATATTGTTACGAAATCCATTTGACCCTCTTTTTCGTTAACTATTCCCCCCGACAATTCTTATTGTCGGTGAGTTCTATTAATATATATGGAAAAGCGAGAAATAACTGTAAATCTCCCCCCGGATCTTGATCCGGTTTACTCAAACAGGATCCAGGTGGCATATAAAGACGACGAATTCACCTTTGTATTTCTTCATGAGATTCCCGGGACAAATCAGGCCCGTGCAAAGTCGGTTGTGTCTATAAGCCCAAAGCATGCGAAAAACTTCTCACAGGTCCTTGTAAAGACGATGCAGGATTACGAGGCTAAGTTCGGCGAGATAAAACCCGGTCCTGAAGTAAAGGACGGCAGCCCGGAGAACGTAACCATTCACGGTTATTCATAATATTCCACCTGACTTTTCGGGAGTCAATACATCAAACTTATAATTTTAAAGACGCAATAGAATAAGGAAAGTTGCCGCTGTGGCTTAGCGGTATAGCGGCTGATTCGTAATCAGCAGGCCGGGGGTTCGATTCCCCCCAGCGGCTTTTTTGGTAGTTGCGTATTCTTTTGCAAGTATTCTGTTTTCAGGATCCTTTTACAAGTATCCTGTTTTCAAGATCTCCTAAGAAATCTCAAAGAAATAATAAGAGCCGTCTTCCAGTGCGTCTTTGGCAACTTACCTATTGCGACAGAATCTCTTCAGGATGGCAGGCAGGTATTAATTTCGTTGTGTTATCTTACAATCGTTTGAAAACGGGTTTGATAATTGGGTTATTATTGTATTATTGATTTATTGGATAATTTGGGATTATATTATTGGGACTCTTCGTCCGGTTCGGTCTCAAGATCTTCATCATTATGCCTGGGTTTATCACTGTTCCTGAGCCTGTAATGGCGGTTTAGGAATTTCCAGACCTTTTCTGACTGGAGCCAGCCCCTATCGAGGGTATTTATTATTGCATCGATCTCTTCTACGCATTTTATTATTTTTTCTCTGGTCTTGCTTTCTTCAGACATCTCTGCACAGGCAAGTATAACAGTGAGAGGATTTCTGATTTCATCATTTAATGTAGCCATATCGCACATGTTTTCTTCAATCTTCTCCATCAGTAATGCCCCTTCCTTCTCAGACTCCTTTCTTTTAAACTCTTCATCACTGATGGTATCGACCATAGCCTCAAACGATCGGGCAAGTATCCCGATCTCTCCGGTGGTGGTCGTATCGATCTTCTGGTTGAGATCTCCGGTCTCTGCAATATTTCTGCAGACCTGGGTTAGTCTGGAGAGAGGTCTGATTATCGTGTGGTTCAGAACAATAATTGATAGTACGCTGAGAAGAGCAAGTGCGATTAGAACGAACAGCAGAACTTCAAGGATAGATTCGTTGATCTTCTGGTTTATACTCCTGGATGATACGATCTCCCCGATCTTCCACCCTAGTTTAGGCGATGTATAGTAGATCAGGTAACTTTCATCGATCACGAGAACACCCTCCGCAGAATTTAGAAAAATTTCTTTCTGTTCTCCAAGGATATCCCCCACACTCGTGAATAACCTGGATGGGTCCCCGTTTGCAAGTATTATCCCGTTTTTATCAACAAGGATCATCTCGCCTCCAGGCCATGTATGTATGGAAGAGATATATGATGTGAGGTTATTCAGGGTAATGTCCGCCCCTATGACACCATATAGCGAATTTTCCTGATCGGTTAATGCTGTAACTATTCCAAGGTTTACGTCGGGAGTGGTTACAGAGCGGTAGGGATCGGTAATCATCACCCGGCCCGGGTTCTCTTTTGCAAGAATATACCAGGGTCTTATCCGGGGGTCATAGGCTGTATTTCTTGCTCTTTCATTTGATCTGACAAATGTGCCGTTTTCCCTGCCCATATAGACTGAATTCACGTGAGGGTGTGAGGACTGATAATTATTGAGAATCTGTATTATATCCAGTTCCCGGTCTCCCGGGGAATATATAAATGTCTCTTCGGATGCATTCAGGTAAGTTGTAAATCCGGAATCGTCACGGATCCTGACGATCTCGTTTAGGGAAAGTTCGTGTATGTCATATTGTGCATCGCTGACAAGTGTTGTCAGCGCAAGGTCGATATGGCCCAGTTCAATTATTTTTTGTTCAGATATCCTGTTCAGGTTTTGTTCTTTTAAGGAGGTGGAAAGAACCCCGCCGATGAAGATCAGCACTATGAAAGCGATGATTAGATAAATAATTACTACCTTCGCTTTAAGATCCATGATAAAATGGTATATTAAAAAGAGTTGTATTTATCAGTTCTTATTGGGATAACCGAATCCCTGAAAATCATTTCAGAAAAATAAATTGATATATCACTAATTTCGCCTGAAGAACTGCCTTTATTAGTTCATGCCTATAAAGGCCTTATGCAAAAGGTCGACCGTTCTTCTAAGAGCCCTTCCAATCTCTCTTAAATGGCGGTAGATCTCTCCCCTCCTGATAGCGTTCATGGGATCATCCGTCCTTAGGAGTCCGGCCATACTTTCGATATAAAGATCTTCGATTTTATGCATGGATCTTCTTGCCAGCCGGATGATCTCTTCAACTCCGTGTTTATCATTGTTCATCGCTTTTACGGCGTCAACCATGAACCCGGTTCCCCTGTAGATCTCATCCGTCATTCCGATTATCGCTTCATCGGGCGATACCCCGTACGAAAACATCTCCCTTGCCGTTTCCCTGGTATTGTTCAGAATATAGTCCATATGCCTTGAGAGATTATACATGTCCTGGCGGTCGAATGGCGTCGAGAAGGCTTTAGCCATCTTATCTTCCATATTGTGCCTGAATATGTCGACTTCCTCAGCCATTTTATCAATATGAACCGGGTCTTTCAGCGGGGTATCCCTGAGCCAGAAGAGGAATGTCCCGACGCCCGCCTGTGTACACTCCGCCTGCTCTTCGAGCATGCTGCTGAAGTTGTATTCCGGTGGGAATATGTTGTCAAGGATCTTAATTCTGGTTCCTTTTCCATCTTTTCTGCTCATAATATCAGATACCTCCGGTCAATGCAACAATGTGGTATATTGCACCTGAAATAATAACCGTTACCGGAATGGTAATGATCATTGCTATTACAATTTCTTTTCCGGTCGACCAGTTGACTTTTTTTGGGTTCTCAGCAGCACCTGTTCCAATGATCGATGTAGATATTATATGATTGGAGGAGACCGGGGCTCCAGACAGCGTGGAGATCCCGATTGAAAATCCAGATGAGAACTGGGATTCGAATGAATGGACCGGCTGGATCTTGAATATCCTGTGTCCAAGTGTATCCATTATTCTCCATCCTCCTATAAGCGTGCCGAATCCCAAAAGAAGTGCACACATTATCCTTGCCCACAGGGGAACCTCCGGTGCAGTACTAATGCCCCCGCTGAATAAGACAAGTGCGATTATTCCCAGCTGTTTCTGCGAATCGTTGGCACCATTTCCAAAAGACATGGCAGCCGCCGCCAGCCAGTTTAAGCCGATGATCTTTTTATTGACCGTTCGCCTGGCATTCCTTAGCGAAAACGATACGATTTTTCCTGCAGCATAACTCCCTGCGAATCCGATTATTACAGAGAGAACGAGGAAGAAGATTATCTTGACAAATCCTGTAAGCTCATGAGGTGGAATGATCAGATCCGAAAAACCCCATGAAATGCTTCCTATACCTGCTGCGGCGATCGCTGCTCCCGTCAGACCCCCGATAAGAGCGTGAGTGGAGGAAGACGGGAGGCCGTATCTCCATGTTATCAGGTTCCAGACTGTTGCACTGAAGAGGCCTATTGTCATGACATAAATCGTTGTGATCCCCGAGCTGATCGTTACAAGTTCGGAGATCGTGAATGCAACGGCCGATCCCCCGAAAACCGCTCCGAGAAAGGCGAATGATGCAACAAAGATGATGCCCTTTCTCGGACTGGCCGACCGGGAGGCGATGAAAGTGGCCGCGATTGCACCGGCGTCCTGGAAACCGTTGGTAAAGGTGAAGAGGAATGCCAGAATAACTGTTGCTGTGATTAATGCCAGAATCATTCCCGTCTCCTCTTTTCATACGAAAACCGTAACATCTTATAATCAGACCTATCTGGTTTATTGATTAAAAATTATCCGTATGTAAAAAATGAAGGTTTTCCCGGATGTTCAGAAATTCAGTTTGAATACATCATATCAGGAATAGCGATCTCGAATCTTGCTCCTTTCCCATAAAGGCCTGTTTCATGGATCTCCAGCCCTGTTATCGAAAGGATCTCCCTGATTAAAAAGAGACCCAGCCCTGTGTTTTTACCATAACCCTGCCTGAAAATTGTCTCTTTTTCCTCATCACGAATACCCTGGCCGTCATCTTCGCAGATGAATTTAATTCCATGGGGAATTTTTTCCGTATAAAATGAAATTTTTGATACTTTTTCACCATGCCTTATTGAATTATCTATAAGATTGAAGAAAACCTTTTCAAGAAGCGGGTCCGCAAAAATTTTAAGATCTCCGCATTTGTTCTCTATAAATATATTCCCGGGATTGAGCATTTTTACAGGTTTTTCAATTAAACCCGAGACTCCCTGCCACTCTGGTTTATGGATACCTATCTCCTGGTAATCTTTTGTGAAGGAGATCTGGTGATAAATGGTTTCTGCTGCGCTTTTTTGCTTTTCCAGAAATTCTTCCATTTCTTTATCCCGGCATTTGTCCTGGGAGAGATCGAGGTATCCTAAAAGGACGGTCATCTGGTTCAGTATGTCATGGCGTGTAATACTATTCAAAAGGTTTAATTTCCTGTTTGCCTCTATCAGGCTCTTTTCAGTAATTTTCTGGTCAGTTATATTTGTTGAGACTACGGTTACGGCAACTACCATGTTATTATTTACATCTCTCACCGGACAGAAACGCCTTGTAAAATGGTATTTGCCTGATTCATATTCATCCCTGAGAGTCTCGCCTGTATTGAAAACTTCCTCGATCAGTGAGGAAAATCCCTCACTTTTTCCCTTCGGGTGAAATTCTTCATAGTTTCTGCCTATGAACAAATCCTCGCAGTTTATACCGAGTATTTCCCTATGAGGGGTATTTATCGAAAGATACCTGCAGTCCCTGTCAACGATATATATTGAATTCTCACCTTCAGGTTCACCCGTATCTGCAGATATTTTTTTGGAGATTACATTTGCGGCAATGATCTCTTCATCATTGATGTCTTTGACGGGTGAAAATGTCCTGAGATATTTATTCCCGTTTTTTTCATATTCCTCTTCGACATTATCTCCTGTTAGAAACAATCTGTTGATACTGTCCGAAAATTTCCCGGATTCTTCAGGTGTGTGAAAGTCCTTGTATTTTTGTGTTTTAAAATATTCTGTCGACCGGCTGATCCTTTCCAGGTGCTTTTCATTCATGAAAAGGTAACGGCAATCCCTGTCTACCATGTATATTGAATCGTCCATCGATTCTATCACTGATTTATACTTCGCTTCGTGAAAATTATTATCCAAAATTTCTCTCCCACATTCTAATAAAGGGTCAATAAATTTTGAGTCTTTAGAATTATAAAATTATATCAACTGTCATTTCTTAATCGGATAAAATTTTTTATTTCACGACATAAACTTCTGTGATTCAGAGCAGATGCCTGACAGAAAAAATGGCTGTAAATATCCTGAACAACGGGCAATTTTGCATGGGGTGTTGTGTCTTTAACAATAAAATCCAACATCTTAATATATCGTAAAACCTAATTTATTGGGCAGAACTTCTAAGGGCTTGTGGTCTAGCTGGTTATGACGTCGCCTTTACACGGCGAAGATCTTGAGTTCGAATCTCAACAGGCCCATCGTTTTATTTTTTTATATTACCTCAATCAATAAATCCCGTAATATCCCATATCTATCAATGTTCTCCGATGACAGGATTGAAATTATCAAACTCTTCATATCCGTAATATGCGGACTGGCAGCAGCAAACTGGATCAGGGGTTTTCTGGCCGACCCGCTCTCAATAATCCTTGTATCTGCATCGGCGATAGTAATTTTTTATTATATCCTGAGTTATATCTGCTCTTTTTTTGGAAATTATAGAATACGTAATGATTGATTTTTTATCGTTTAGCAGTGATTATGGATCATGGATGCCCGGGAATATATCATATGCGGCAGGAAAAAGAAAAGCCTGAGTTATCTTGATGTAACCAGCCCCTGTGACGATTCTCTTTTTGATCGAGTCTGCCTCTGCAGCGAGGAAGATATTGAGGAGGCGGTCACAGGCTCGGCAGAAGCTTTCAGGCTGACCTCCGTGCTTGCCGGTTATGAAAAGATGCAGGTACTGGCAAAACTTGCAGAGCTAATCGGTGAGAGACGAGACGAGTTCATCGAAATTCTTATTGGTGAGGGAGGAAAAGTCAGGTCTCTTGCCTCGGCAGAGGTGGACCGGTCGATTGAAACGATTAAGATCTCGGCAGAGGAGGCGGTGAGGCAGACAGGTGAGATTATCCCTCTCGACCGGAGTGAGGGAGGTAAGGGGTATACATGTTTTACAAGGAGATCTCCGCTCGGCCCTGTTCTTGCAATAACTCCTTTCAATTACCCGCTTAATCTCGCATGCCACAAGATCGGCCCGGCTATAGCAGCCGGAAATCCGTTTATCCTTAAACCTGCCTCAAAAACCCCTGTGTCAGCGCTTCTGCTCGGTGAACTTGTTATCCATGCAGGATATCCGGCGCAGGCCGTAAGTGTTGTTCCCTGCGTTCCGGGGATCGCGGAGAAAATGGTTCGTGATGAAAGAATTGCCTTCCTCAGCTTTACCGGTAGCCCGGATGTCGGATGGCACTTAAGGAGCATTGCGGGACGAAAAAAGGTCGCACTCGAACTCGGCGGGAATGCAGCGGTGATAGTACACGACGATGCAGATCAGGATTATGCCGCACAAAGGATAGCTGTCGGCGCATGTGCAAATGCAGGTCAGGTGTGCATATCCGTACAGAGAGTTTTTATCCAGGATGCAATATACCGGCAGTTTTCATATAAGCTGGCCTCCGCCTTTGAGTCATTAAAATGCGGAGATCCGACAGATCCGGATACTATAGTAGGGCCGATGATCTCGAAAGAGTCTGCACAGGAGGCATGGAGAAAAGTCAGTGAATCCCTTTCTGCAGGTGCAAAGGTCATTTCAGGGGGGAATTTCGACGGCAGATATATATCCCCGACAATACTTGGAGATACGACTCCCGGTATGGAAGTAAATTCTACAGAGATATTTGCACCCGTAATAACCATAACGCCATATAGGGAATTCAGAGATGCAGTAAATATGTCAAATGATTCAGTTTACGGATTGCAGGCCGGAGTATTTACTTCCGATATTGAAAATGCATTCTATGCCTGTGACAATCTGAAAACCGGAGGAGTCATTATCAACGACATTCCTACATTCAGGGTCGACGTTATGCCTTATGGCGGAATTAAAATGTCCGGTACCGGAAGAGAAGGTCCCGCCTATGCAATAGAGGAGATGACCGAGATGAAAAGCATGATCCTCAGAATACGGGGCAACTGACTATTCCGTATCAATAATGATCTGGGAGGCGATCTCTTTTTTCATGATGATCTCCCGCCCGGAATTGTCACTTTTAATAATACAGGGGCCTTTTACGGCATCAGTAGTCAGGACTTCGATATTCATATCGGGATAAATGCCCATGCATTCATTCTCATTTTTATACCTTAGAATCTCCCGGATTATCCCTTTTTCCCCTGAAACGAGTTCGGATAATTTTTTTGATGTCATAATACCTCTAATCACAAAAAATGTATTTTTATTTCCTTAAACTCAGTTACGGGTTCCCTTTTTCTCAACAACCACCCCGTAGTTGTATGGCAGTTCAAGGTTGAGTCCGCCCTGGATCGATTCGACAGGCAGTTCGGCGACTGCATCCACTTTATTGTTAGGATAGACCACTTTCATCATGTTTTTATACGGGATACCTGCATTAATCACGTCGGCTTCAGATTCCGGATTGAAATCATATGGTACATCCTTGTAGTTATATGCAAATATTGTAGCCATCAGTTCTGCGCCCACTCCGGTGGATACCACGCTGCTTGTCGAATCATAGTGAACGGAGACAACCAGTTCATTGCTGTCTGTCTCTTTGGCGTCAATTGTGATCTTAACAGAATAGACGTCTTCACCCCTGACCACCAGTGGTTCGGTCACTATATGGGTCGGTTCGGCGGTAACCTGTGTTTTATCTGCCGGGACTGATGTTGGAGTGGTCTGAATATCGCTATTCTGGAATGATGTGCATCCTGCAAACAGGACCATGGATGCAAGTATTGCAATGAAAATAAGTTTTATTTTATATTCCATATTCAGAAATCATCATATGGAAAATAAAGTTTTTTGTTTTAATTTGTTTCAAAGTGCTGTCAGGACAATTCCATAGATGTAATAGTCCCTGGTATCGAGCGTCATCTTTGTATCGGGATTGATCGAGATTGCAATCTGATCGGGATATCTGTTGCTGGGGTAGAACAGTATATTCCTGGACTGGTAGGGGATACCACCGGAAATAACATCATCATAAGATTTGACCGAGAATCCCTCTCCCGTTTTTTCAGGGTTATATGCATATGCAGTAACTCTTGCTTCCCAGCCTTCATGTTTCATGGCTGTGCCCATTGAAGTGAGATCGAGAGTGTATTTTATCAGGATTGAATCTTTATCCGCTTTGCTTGAACTGACCTCGACTTTGAGATCGGAAGGCAGTTCATTATCAACAGTATATTCTGCGGATGAACCGCCTGCAGGCCATTTCGATCCTGATGACTGGGCCTCCGGACTTCCTCCGGTCATATCAGTATTAAGTTCATTCCCCACACATCCTGCAGTAAATGCAAAGGCCAGCGCAAAGATGCACACCGCCGCCAAAATTTTTAAATCCGACATAAAAATAGATTAACCTGAAATATTATAAAAATGGCGTAACTTCATTTAAAAAAATAATATCTGTTATACATATTCATCAAAAAAAAAGATTTGTAATCTGCGGCTGAAATTATGGGGGCTTTTTTCCGGATAGCCACCAGGATATCCCGGGAGAGAGATTCATACTCAAACCCTGGTTTTGATTTTTAAATGAGATTTATTAGAGAATATGGGATAGTAGATTATCCAAACCGGATTGCACTCTAAAATGTCTTTGATTAACAGGCTTTTTTTCAGAAGGGATTTATGGGTGTTTCACTACGTTTTTTAATAATCAGGTCGACTTCTATTTTGGTTTTTATGAGTGATGACGGATATCCGACTGTATTGATCGATGGGAAAGAGATTCCATACGACCCTGAACAGTTGAGAAAGATAAACGAGCATCCCTGCTACAGCAAGGAGGCGTGCCATAAATCCGGTAGGATGCATCTTGCAGTTGCACCGGAATGCAATATCCAGTGCAATTATTGCGTCAGGGATTTTGACTGTGTCAACGAGAGCAGACCGGGGGTTTGCAGTAAGGTTTTACAACCAAAAGAGGCCGTGGATCTGGTAAGATATGTCCTCGACAACTATCCTTACATCAAGGTTATCGGGATCGCCGGTCCTGGAGATCCGCTTGCAAACGAGGAGACTTTCGAGACCCTGAAACTCCTGAAAGAAGAGTTCCCGACACCTATCAAGTGCCTCAGTACAAACGGACTTCTTCTTCCGGAGAATATCGATCGTCTTGTCGAATATGATGTTGGCAACATTACAGTTACTATGAATGCGATCGATCCCGCGATCGGGGAGAAGATCTACTCCTTTGTTGAATGGGAAGGGAAGAAGCTTCATGGTCGTGAGGCCGCTGAAAAACTCCTATCCCAGCAGCTAAAAGGTATCGAGATGGCCGTTGCACGCAAAGTCCTTGTAAAAATTAATGCAGTCATGATCCCTGGTATCAACGATCACCATATTGTTGACATTGCAAAGAAGGTGGGTGAGATGGGTGTTTTCACTTTCAATCTTATCCCGGTAATACCCCAGTACAAGTTTAGTGACGTCACTCCTCCAACACCAAAAGAAAAGCGTGAGATGCAGGACCGGTGCGCTCCTTACGTCCGCCAGATGAGGCACTGCCAGAGGTGTCGTTCGGATGCGATAGGGCTCCTTGGAAAGGATGTCCAGGAATGTATTTACGAGTCAAGGCATGCAGAAGATTAAAAAGGGATACCCGATATCCCTTTATAATTTATAACGGATTTCCTGCAAGGATAACCAGGGCCATTGCAATAAGAATCATGCCTGCACCTATCCTCAGTCTCTTTTTATTTAAATCCCGCCATTTGTCTACCTTATCGGGTGAAAGCCCGAATCCGACTGCGAATGCTATCGCTATCATCGGTAAAACGAACATCAGATTGTACACCAGCAGGTAAGGCAGTCCGTCATAGAATGTCATTTTGGATGAGATAAGTCCGAGGATTGCGATATAGATCCCGCCTGTGCAGGGCAGTTCAAAGAGTCCGACAAGTATTCCCAGGAAGAATGCCGCAGGAATTGAAATTTTTTCCATCGCATCTTTGATTGCAACCCTTCCTGGTTCAGGAATCCGGGGTGAAATTATATTATTTTCTGTGAATGCTCCTGCGATAGAGATGATTCCCGCTGCGAGTGCAATAATCCCGGCGGTAATTGAAAAGATGCCCGAGTATCCTGAGTAATCAATGACCGTTAAAATACCCAGTCCGGCGATGATGTAGAAGAGAAATACTGCAAAGGAATATACAAGGCCCCCGAGAATTACATTCCTTTGAGACTTCATGTTTGAAAGTGTGACAAGCAGGAGGGCAAGGACCGATAATGCACATGGATTGATCCCGTCGATAATTCCTGCAATGATTACCAGAAAGAGAGAAAGGTTTTCTCCATCTCCTGTATTACTGCCGATTAAACCAGGCTTTGATGCTTTATTGTTTGAATTGAATGATTGTTCGTAATTAAAGTCAGGGACATTGCCGTCCCTTAGTGCTTTTAGTACGGGTTCCAGTGAATTGCTGATCTCGGATTTTCCCCGGAGAATGGTTCGGTTTCCTGTAAAAACAATCGGGTAAGCAGGATAATCTATTCCATATCTCTCCCCGAATGCAAGCATAAGTGTCCTGTTTTCATCCGAACCGTATACGTCGAATATATTGAAAGATATCTCCGGATACCTTGCCGAAAGATCGTAAATCTCAGGCAATACCGCATTACAGGCACTGCAGCTGCTGCTGTAAAAGACAGTTACAGAACTTTCGGATTCTTCAGGCAGGCTGAGAATACTATCATTATATTGTCCCTCAGTTTCTAAAGATCCGAAAACCGGCTGAACGATTAATAAAAGGATAAAGGCCGTGAGGATAATTAATCCGGATTTTCCTCTTCCGGCCATGATTTGGGAACAATGGTTCAGGCGGATTCGCCTGAATCGTAGATGTTTGTCATGTATTTTGCAACGAAGACATACCATGCCGGAATGAGCAGGGCGGTGATTATCCATCCTATTATCGGCATGAAGTTTACCAGGACAATTATTGCCATAAAGATCAATGCAAAGATCCAGAGTAGAATGATATAACCGATATAGCCCAGCCATCCGACACCGCTGGAGATCTGCCGGTTCAGTGCGCTGAAATTGAATGCCTCACCGATTTTCTCTGTCTTTCCAAACCGCACAAGGCCCATTATCAGGAATAATGAAATTATCACGAGGACTACAAAGGTTATCAGGAGTCCTGTAAACAAGCCTGTAATTCCAACCATGCCTATATTGCTTCCTTCGGTTGTCAGTGCAAGAATAAGAGGCATAATTGCAAACAGTCCAAAGACTACTGCAACAACAATTACAGGGATCATATACAGCAGTACGATAATGTTGTACTTCCAGCCGTCTATGAAGAGTTTTCCCCATTCATCTATCTCGGGCAGAGAATCCGCACCGGAAAAGATTCTTACAAAATATCCGTTAAGCAGGGGCACAATACAAAGAGTGATTCCCTGAACTATTGCAAGAACAACCAGAAGAACCCATTTTGTAAAATCACCTGCAAGGCCTTCCTTCGTATAGGAAAAGGCACCTTCAACAATATTCTTCTCCATTTTTACCACCAATATACAGTCTAAAATCAATCTGCAAGGATTTAAGTTATTCGTCTTATCCGCAGATGAAAAAAAGAAAAAATTTTATCGAAATCAGATGAACCTTGGTTTTCGGGAGAGTTTCCTGGATGTATATATGGGCCTGAACGGCCTGTCGCCGATATCGCTCTTCACTCTTGAGACGAGCTCTTCAGTCGTCATCTCTTCCTTGTAGGGCTGTTTGGGCTGTGACATGCTTCTGATTGTAACAGGAAGTCTTCCGGATTCCATCTCGGAGTCCCCGATTACTGCCACATATGGAACCCAGTCCATTCCTGCCTCCCTGATCTTCTTGCCGACACTCTCCTCGCGGTCGTCAAGATCGCACCTTACTCCCGCACCGTTTATCCTGCTGCAGATCTCTTCGGCATATTCATTGTGTTTAGAGGAGACGGGAAGGATTCTTACCTGTGTGGGCGAAAGCCAGACCGGAAGCATTGGCACATTCTGTGATGCAGTATTCTCAAGCAGTGCACAGATTACACGCTCGATACTGCCCGTCGGGGAGCAGTGGATAATCGGAGGTCTTACTTCTTCGTTGGTTGTCGAATAGTATTTGATATCGAATCTCTCTGAACTTTCAACATCGATCTGGACCGTCGGGTTTTCTATTGGTCTTCCCTGGCCGTCGATTGCTGCAAGATCCACCTTTGCAATCCAGTAATGAACCCTGTCGGAGAGCGTCTCTATGAGAACGGGTACTCCTGACATCCTGACGATCTTTTTTATCCAGTCCTCGTTTTCAGAGTAAAAGTCTTCCGTGCACCTGAATACTGCCGCAAGCGGGTACTCGAGATCCTTTCCGGTCTGCCAGCCCATCATCATCTGCTCTTCAAAACACTCCAGGGTCTGGTTCATGTCAAGGCAGAGGGAATGCATATCAGGCATGGTGAAGGCGCGCAGCCTCTTTAAGCCGATGCACTCCCCTTTCTGTTCGTGCCTGAACGAGTATGTTGAGAGTTCGTACATCTTCATCGGAAGGGTATTAGGGGAGATGTGCATGTCGTGCATTATCGAAAACATCCCGAAACATGCGGCAAACCTGAGCATCATGTTGCGGTTGCCGGATTTAAACCTGTACTGCCTCTCGCCGAATTTTCCTGCATGCTCGTTTATGGCCTTATCGCCAAGGTCGTACATTACGGGAGTTTCGACCGGCATTCCGCCATAATTCAGGACAAGTCCCATAACATAGTCGGAGAGCAGATCCCTTACAATCTTTCCCTTAGGCATCCAGCGGTGATGGCCGACGTCCGAGAGCGGCTCATAGTCGACAAGTTCCTTGGCGCGCATAAGTTCCACATGGAGGGGCTCCCTGCCGGATTCGGCACTCATCCCTGTCTCTTTCTTAATCAGTTTGCCGAGGGGGGAATCATCGGCATATTCCCTGTAGTCATTCTTCTCACCTTCAGGGGTAAGCACAAAGAAATTGTGCTCTACCGTTTTCTTCCCGGCTTTTTCCTCTTCTCCGGGAAGAATCGTCCGGGAGAGTTCGGAGAGCGGATGGCCCTTGCATGACAATGTAAATGCCTTGTACCACCCGAAAGGAGCTCTTTTTACAGTATATTCTCCGCTCCTGCGGCATTCATCCTCGATGATCTTTAAGGACTCCACGGCCTTTGCGGGCGATGAGAGATCTGAGGAGAGATGCGCATAGGGGTAGATCATTATATTGCTGACAGCGAGCTTTTTTGCAGTCTCAAGGATATCTGCGGCTGTCTTCGATGAGACACCTTCAATATCGTCTTCATCGATCTTTTCAACGGCGCAGAAGGCGGTAAGGGCTTCCTGCATTCCGTCCTCTTCGACGATGTCCTCCTCGGCAACGGGGGTCTTTTTCTGGGCTTTATATTCAATATTATCTGAATGGATTAAGAGAAGTCGCATTTTTCACTCCGGTTCATAAAATTGGTTTTTTCTTGTATTTAGGCTATCGAATATACAGGTCAGCGCCTGTTCTCGTGGTACCTTGAAAGTGTTGCATTTTTCTGGTTGAGATACTTTGCATCGCCTTTGGCACCGTATGGTTTTTCGGCTTTCTCGGTCGTATAGAATACGAGCTGGCCGATAGGCATTCCGGCGTGAAGCCTGACCGGGCGCTGGTTTGCATTGCAGATCTCGAGGGTGATAGTTCCCGAGAATCCTGCATCGATCCAGCCACCAGTCTGGTGGAGAGTAATCCCGAGCCTCGCGATACTGCTCTTCCCTTCGATTGTGGCAACGATATCTTCGGGAAGAGTAATTGTCTCAAGTGTTTCGGCCAGGAGAAACATTCCTGGAGGTATGTCGATATATTCTGCACGTTTTTCATTATAATGGGACTCGATACTCGCTTTATCGTAAGGATCGATAATCTCATCACTCTCATCATACCAGACAAAGTGGTCGCCAAGCCTGATGTCCACCGAGTTCGGCTGAATAAACGCTTCATTGAAGGGTTCTATTTTTATAAACCCTCTTTTAATCCTGTCATGCAGCTGCCAGTCAACGAGAATCATCTGGAATAATGTTGTTTCTAAATGATTATAGAAGTATCCGGGGAAAGGGGTGGTAAAAGTATTTTGAATAGGAGGGAGGGGGAATTTTCCCCCTCCCTATGGTCCTCCCCCTTATCGCGATAAGTCGTAGTAGGGGATGGGTGAACATCCCCTACTGCTCCTGAACTTTTTCTTCCTGCTGTAAGGGCCGGGTTACCGCCCTTTCAAAAAAAATGATTATTTTGGATAGAGATTTAAATGAAATATTTATTGGGAAATTTCAGTTGATTTTATTATAATGTACTGTTCTATTCACTCATCCTTCTCAAATTCGTCCCCGAGGATCATCTGTTCGGTTCGTCTCAGGATCCCATGAAGGGTCGAGACCTCCCTGATTGTCATATTCGTCCTGCCGAAGATCCTTCTCATCATGGTGAGCGTGTTTTCCCTTTTGTAATCAGGATGCCTGATTAAATCGAAGAAAAGATCGAGATGCTCATAGAAAGAATCCATCTCCTGCCGGGACGCCATAGGGTACGTGCCGCGGGGGATGCCTGCCAGTTCGTATACAATAATTCCTACGGCATGGGATATGTTTACGATCGGGTACTCGGGGGATGCCGGAATAGTGCAGATTATATCGCATTTTTTTATTTCGTCGTTTGAGAGACCCCAGTTTTCTCTCCCGAAAATAATAGAGACCCTGCCTTCTACATCGCTTATCATATCGTTTAGCTCGGAAGGTTCGTAGTAAGGCATTCTCATCGCATGAGTAACGGTCTTTGAGAGACCGCCCGTAGTTGCGACAAGAATATTCGATTCCTTTATGACTTCATCCAGGGATGATACATGCCTTGCATTTGATAAAACATCTGCCGCATGCGAAGAACGGGCGAAGGCCTCGTCACCGATCTCCGGGGGATTGATAAGAGTAAGGTTGAAAAAACCGAAATTTTTCATTACTCTTGCCGTAAACCCGATATTCCCCTCGTAGAGAGGTTCGCAGAGCACAATCTCTATTTCGGGCATTATTTTACTGCACGGACTGTTTCCTTAAGGACTGCCGCTCCCTCATCATAAACCGCATTTCCTACGATTATCGTGTCGGCATATTTGCCCATCTCTGCGGCTTTCTCTTTTGAATTTATTCCTCCGCCGTAGTAGAGCCGTGCATCCTCTACCGCTTCTGAGGCGGCCTTTACGATTTCGGGGTTCCCGTATGTCCCTGAATATTCGATATATACTATTGGAAACCTGAAATACCTGTCAGCTACTGTGGCATAGGCCGCGACATCTTCCGCGGGAATGTTGCAGACCGCTCTTGTAACCCTGCCCACAGATGAATCAGGGTTAAGGACGATATACGCCTCGGGAACTACAAGATCCCACGGGATATTCTTAGTCGTTTTTACCCAGTACTCGTGCTTCCCGACGATCCACACAGGTTCCGGAGTATTCAGCACGCTGGGTACGAAGAGTCCGGCTATATCTTCGAAAATTACTCCTGAAGGGTCAGCAGGCTCGACAACCAGGGGAAGGCCGTACTCCTTAACCTGCTCCCTTAGTTCGATAAGATTCTCTCTTGTAACATTCAGGGTACCTGAGAGCATAAGGGCGTCTGTTCCGCTTGTTGCGATATCCTCAACCTCGCCGGGCCTGATTGTTTTGTCAGGGTCGAGTTTTGTAATGTGTCGCCAGTCACGCCAGTCGTTCTTCATAAAATCAATAAATTATTTGCATTCTTCCTGAAAATAGGTTATCTTTTCAGCAGAAATGCCGGTAAGTCCGGAGAGCTCTTTTGGATCTGCACTGCAAAGCTTTTCTTTGTTTATTATCCCTGCAATGTACAGCTTTTCGAGCATAGCCTCCCCTAGCCCCTCTATCAACAGGAGTTCTTTTCTTCCCGATTCAAGCTCTTTTTTGGAGATTTTTTCCGGAAGGTTAGTCCCGGCGGCTTCACAGACAAGGGCTGCATGTTTGTAGACGGTATCTATGTTCAGTCCTGTCTTTGAACTAAGAAAAGCCGGATGGATATAACAGAAATCTTCGGGTGTCGTAAATCCGGCATCGAAATATTTCTTCAGGCTTACTGCAGGAACGCCATAACCTTTAAGGAGCTCCTTGTTATACACAAGTCTTGCTTCATGGATAAGAGATTCAGCCTCCTCACCCGAGAGCTTCATCTTTTCAAGCTTTTTCTTTTCGGAGCGGGCCAGTGATCCCAGATCTTCTATTCCGGCTTCAAAGAAGGAATTGAGGACTTTTGCGTGGCTTCGTCCTCTTTTAGGCGGGATAATCTTCCTGACGAACTTCTTAAGTTCTGATCTTCTCCTGAGACGATCCAGGACATCATTCGCTTCGGCAATTATCTTTCTGGACTCATCATCAGTTAATCCAAGGACTTCGGTCAATTTTTCAGGTTTTTCGTTGGCGATCTCGTAAACAGTGTATATATGTCTCGAGTGCAGTCCGGAGATAAGCTCTTTGGATATTGAAGGAATCATATTCAGAGTCTCGAGATTCGAACTGATGTGATTGCAAAGCGGGCATCCGATATCCCATGGGGGCGATCCTTTCCTTACAAGCCTTACATGATGCATGCCATGCTCTTCGCAGATTTTGTTCTCCCTGATCGCCTTGCCCCACTGGCCGGAGGGAAGACCTATATTGAAATTGCAGTCCGGGTATCCTGAACATCCTATAAACTGCGCCATGCCGCGGGTGGTCCTGATCATAAGGTTTTCGCCGCATACGGGACATTTGCCAATTATCCTCTCCTCTGCGGTCTTATCCATAATCTCTGATCCGATGTCTTCCTGATTTGCCTCGAGCGACTCGAATATCTGGTGGAGCATATCCCGGGATTCACTGATTACGGAATCCTTACTGAGTTTGCTCTTTTTGATATCCTCCATATGCTCTTCAAGCGTCCGGGTCATATCGGGTTTGGTTATGAGCTCTGCATGATCCTCAAGGGATTCGGTCACTGCCCGTCCGACGAGAGTCGGTTTAAGCGGGTTTCCTTCAACATACCTCCTGGAAAAGAGCTTTCCTATTACATCATGCCTTGTAGATTTAGTTCCCAGGCCAAGCTCTTCCATTACCTGGATAAGCTTGCTCTGCGAGTACCTCGGCGGTGGCAGTGTTTCTTTCTCTTCCATTTTTTTATCCAGAATGGGAAGTTTTTCATTTACTGAAAGGACAGGAAGAGCCTGTTCTTTGGCCTGGCTGTATGTATATACTCTCCTGTAGCCTTCATACTCGAGCCTCTGGCCTGTAGATGTATATGGCTCACTGCCTGCATCAAAGGTATACTTTAGTGTCTTCCATCTTGCATCGGGTGATAGTGTCGCAAGAAAACGCCTGACAACCAGTTCATATACCTTCCATGCGGTATCATCCATATCGCTCCTGTGAGCGGCGCCTGTAGGGTGAATAGGTGGATGGTCGGTACTGGATTTTTTACCTCTGGTGGGAGCGGGTCTCATGTTTGCAGATACCCACTCGACATCTGTCTTAAATGATGATTTTTTGAGCTCTGCAAGTATGTCCCTGATGTCAAGTGAAGGCGGATATATCGTATTGTCTGTTCTCGGGTACGAGATATATCCGTTCATATATAGCTCTTCGGCGATTCTCATCGCGTTGGAGGCTGACAATCCAAGTCTTGAGGCGGCAACGATGTATGCCGTGGTGTCAAAAGGAGTTGGGGCATGATCCGTTCTCGTCCCTTCCCTGATATCCGTAACAGTCAGCGGCTCTTTTGTATTATCAAGGGACTGTCCGGCTGCATTTTTATCCCAGAATTTACCATTGGTGTGTTTGGCTTCGAAAGGTTCACCTTCCTTCTCCGAATCAAGAGTGAGAAGCCAGTAGGGTTCGGGGACGAACGCTTCGATCTCCTTCTCGCGGTCGACGATCATTGCAAGTGTCGGACTCTGGACCCTGCCTACGCTTAAAATATTGTTTCCTCCCCTTTTTGCTGCAAGGCTGATGAAACGGGTTAGTGACGCACCCCATATCAGATCGACAACCTGCCGGGCCTCTCCGGCCTCTGCAAGATTGAAGTCGAGCTCGGCGGGGTTTTCAAATGCACTTGTGATCTCCTGTTTAGTGATGGCGCTGAATCTTGCCCTTTTTATCGGCACAGATTTATTCGCTTCGCGGACGATCTCGTAGGCCTCTTTTCCTATAAGCTCTCCCTCCCTGTCGAAATCTGTCGCAATAGTGACGAGATCGGCCTTTTTCGAGAGCCTTTTTATGAGTTTTACGATCTTTTTCTCTGTCGGTTTTTTTATCGTTCCTGCATCGATGAGGGTTTTCGGGGTGTTGATCTCGCTTCTCCAGTTGCTGTAGCCCGGCTCGAAATCTATTTCAACAACATGACCGCGAAGACCGATTGCAACCCTGTCGTCAAAAGAGTATGTGTTTACACCTTCCTCACGCTTTACGGACGGATTTTTGTTTCCGGCCAATATTCCTGCAATTCTCTGTGCCGCGATGTTCTTTTCCGCAATGATAAGGTGCATTTGAACTCTACTCCATCTCTTCGATATGCTTTATTATTTTTGGTGCTATGGCCTTGGGGTCGGCCCGCCCCCTGGTTTCTTTCATGACCTGCCCTACTAGGAAGTTGACAGCATTGGGATTTCCAGATTTGAAATCGGCAACAGCCTGGGGGTTGGATTCGATTATTTTTGCAATTATCTCCCCGAATTCATCGTCGTCGCCCTTTGAGAGACCAAGGCGCTGAACCATATCGGATGGCATCTCAGGCTCTGCCCCTTCCTTTATCACGTCGAGCATCATGCGCAGGATGTCAACAGCAACCCTGTCTGTTATCTCACTGTCCTTAAGGAGGACTACGAGGTCCTCAAAGTAGTCGGGTGGGACGTCAGTGATCTTCATATCTCTGTAATAGAGTTCGCCGAGAAGAGTGTCGGCGACAAGTGTTGCTGTCAGAACCGGTTCGCACGAGGCTATCTTCTCATAAAATTCCGCTACTCTCAGGTCTCCTGTGAGGGTCTTTGAATGGTTGAGGGAGATTCCGTATGTCTTCATAAACCGCTCGCGGCGGGCATCGGGAAGCTCGGGAAGTTCGATATCGTCTGCCCACTCCCTGACCTTCAGGGGCCGGAGATCGGGTTCGGGGAAATAACGGTAGTCGTTCTCCTCCTCTTTCGACCTTGATCCCTGTGTTATACCCCGTGCCTCCATGAAGTGGCGGGTCTCCATGAGAATATCCTGCCCCCTGCGGATCATATTTCTCTGCCTTGTAATCTCGAATGTGAGAGCCTTCTCGACACCCTTGTAGGAGGAGATATTCTTGCACTCCACCCTGTTGTGCCCTTCAAGTGAGATGTTTGCATCGACCCTTATCGATCCCTCTTTTTCGCCGTCGAATACATCGAGGTATTCGAGAGTGGTACGGAGTTTGTTCAAAAAACGGCGTGCTTCTTTCGGTGATGAGAGGTCGGGTTCGGTGACGATCTCGATTAGGGGAATAGATGACCTGTTATAGTCGACCAGAGAGTATCCCGGACGATCCCTGCCGCTTTTATGCACAAGCCTTCCGGGGTCTTCCTCAAGATGTATTCTCCGGATGCGAATGCTTTTTTCATGACCTTCGTCGTCATCAACGGTTAGGTGGCCGTTTATGGCGACAGGCTTGTCGTACTGGCTGATCTGGTAACCTTTCGGCAGGTCGGGGTAGAAGTAGTTTTTCCTCGAAAATTCCGAGTATTCAGGAATTTCAAGATTAAGTGCCTTTGCAACCTTCAGGGCGTATATCACAGCCTGCCTGTTGAGTCTTGGCAGTGCGCCGGGGAGTCCCAGGCATATGGGGCATACGTGACTGTTTGGTTCGCTCTCCCTGTAATCGGTTGAACACCCGCAAAAGAGCTTGGTCTTTGTATTGAGCTGGCAGTGGATCTCAAGTCCTATAATGACTTTGAGTTTATTTACATCGACCCTTTCATTTCCATCGCTCATTTATGCAGCCTCCTGTTCGTATGCCGCGGCAGCATCGATCACCATCTCATCCTCAAAGTGCCTTCCGATGATCTGAAGACCCGCGGGCATCTTTTCAACCAGTCCGCAGGGAACGGAGATTGCAGGAACGCCTGCAAGGTTTGCCGGAACTGTCAGGATATCGCTTAAGTACATCTCGAGTGGATCGCTCTTTTCGCCCAGCTTAAATGCGATGTTTGGCATAGTCGGCCCTGCAAGAAGGTCGACCTCTTTGAATGCCCTGAGAAAGTCCTTTCTTACATTCTGTTTTGCAACCTGGGCCTTTGCATAGTATTTGCCGTAGTATCCGGCTGAAAGGGTGAATGTGCCGAGCAGGATTCTCCGTATTACCTCCTCGCCGAAGTATTCTCCTCTAAAGTCCCTGAACTCTTCGTGCCAGCGGCGTTTTGTATCAACGTTCGGTCCGAACCTGATCCCGTCGAAGCGTGAAAGATTTGACGAGGCCTCGCTTGTGCATGTTACATAGTATGCGGCGAGTGCATAATCCATGCTGGGAATGCCGCAGTCGACGATTGAAGCCCCCAGCTCTTCGAGAACCCCTATGGCATCCCTGACTGTTTCCGCAACCCTGTCATCGACTCCTTCACCGAAATATTCTGTGGGTATGCCGATCTTCTTCCCGCGGATATTATCTGGTGAAGGGTCATGTGAATAAGGATTGTTATAGGCGGTTGAGTCGTATTCGCCCGGAGTTGTGATTACTTTCATGAGAGTCGAGACTCCGCCGACGTCCTTTGCCATGGGACCGATCTGCTCGAGCGAGTTAGAGTAGGCAATGAGCCCGTAACGGGAAACCCTGCCGTATGTTGGTTTAAGACCGACTATCCCGCAGAAGGATGCGGGGCATCTTATGGATCCTCCCGTATCGCTGCCAAGCGCCATAGGGACCATCCCCGAGGCAACTGCCGCCGCACTCCCTCCTGACGATCCTCCCGGAACCCTTGACGTATCGCACGGGTTTGTCGTCGGGCCGAAAGCTGAATTCTCGGTGGTCGTTCCCATGCCGAATTCGTCCATGTTCGTCTTTCCAACAATGACCGCGCCTTCTTTTTTAAGCATGGATACCGTATGCGCGTCATATGGCGGAATATATCCTTTTAGAATTTTTGAACCCGCTGTAGTCTCAATCCCCTTTGTTGAGATATTGTCCTTGACGGCAACAGGAGTCCCGGAGAGAATTCCACCTGTTTGATATTCTGCTGATTCGAGGAGGGTTATGAATGCGTTGTTCCTGTCTTTGCAGGTGATCTCGTATATGCCGGTCATCACATCACCTTTGGTGCCATTATGAAACCTTCTTCAGTCTCTCCGGCGTTTTTAAGAGCCTCTTCCTGTGTGAGGGAGGGTTTGACCTCATCTTCCCTCAGTACATTGTACAGGTCCGGCTCTTCCATCTCGCTCATCACCACATTGTCGAGTATGTCGAAGTATTCAAGTATTTTATTGAACTGACCGGTAAATCCGCTCAGCTTTTCTTTTTCAATTGAAATATCAGCCAGTCTGGCAATATTTTCCACTTCTTCCTTTGTGACCATCAATAAACCCTCGGGTGTTAATCTGATTTAACCAATTGATCTATGTACCCTTGCACCGAATTTTTATAACCGTTTTTACGTGCAAGTCTCTGGATTTCTTTCCATACCCCGCTCCCGTACTGCATCGCTTTCTTGCTGTAAAAGGCTGCCTCCTCAGGCATATAGCCTGCCGCGACCATTCTTAGGGGGTATTTCCGGATGCCGTTTTCTACCATTCCCCCGGGAGGCAGGTTATGTGAAGCGCGCACCACTCTCATGTCCATGTAAGGGCATGAGATATATGTTCCATGCATCGATGCGACCGACTGGTCCCGAAGCGACTGCAGGGGAAGTCCTTCAAAATCTCTTTTTAGTTTTAGAGAGGCATCCCCCGGTTCAAGATAACGGGCATAACCCCCGAATAGTTCGTCGGCACCCTGCCCTGCAAGAATTCTCCTGTGGCCGTTTTCGGATGCCCACCGTGCAACGAAGAAGAGCGTTGTGGCAATCGATGCATCAAGCGGGGTTTTTCCGGGGATAACTTTGAGCACTTCCTTTAATACAGGCTCGATCTCTTCCTGATCAATCTCGCAGACCGAGTGCGATTCAAGTCCGGCAGTCTCTGCAACCTCTATAGAATGAATAATGTCATGGCAGCCGCTCATCCCTACAGTGACCGAGGGTCTGCCGGAAACCACTGCAATCAAAGCGGAATCCACTCCACCGGAGAATGCGACAACACCTTCGTCGCTCCTGAGCCTGATAGATTCCGTTATCGCCTCTTCGAGGGTTAAGTCCCCTGTTTCAGGTGATATCCCGCAGGTCTCCCGGCCATCGCAGATGACTTTGCCGGGCGGACAGTTCCCGGGTATTATCCCGAGATGATCCCTTGCGCGGCAGTTGTCCCACTCCAGGTAAAATTCCCCGCCGCAGCGTGAGATGGCGGAAACATCCTCATCTAATGCCCTTATAATATCCTCACTTGTAAGGATTCTTCCGCTGCATTCGATCCAGCCTGTGATATTTATCTGCATTCACTTATCTCCTGCAGATTCTACATCCCGAAATCGAAAAGAGTCGTCCGCGATGGGTCTAAATCATCCCATTTCAATCCAATCGCCTCGATAATTCTTGATATCGGCTGCTTTATACTCTTCTCGAGCATTGTCTCGTAGTCCACGACAAACTCCGGGGGCACCTGGTCTGCATATTCAAAACATATTACGTCGGTCTTTGGGTACTTTGAAGTCACGTTTTTAATATAGACCCTCTTCGGTTTGCTTCCCTTCTTGAAATCTGTCCCGAGGTATTTGTTAGAGTAAATGGCACCCCTGATATGTGCGTCCTGCGTCTCGTAGGCGTCGAGAGCCTTCCCTATCCCCCCGGGAATGCCGATATCGTCAAGAGGGTATTCCCCTTTCCTGTAGCCTGAGATGATCTCCCTCAGGTATGCCTTAAGCTCCTTTATATCAGAGCCCCTGAGAATCAGCTCCATTACGTGCAGCTGGACCTCCTTTGTCATATGCGGGGAATCGCTTCTCTTCATCTCGAAACCTACGATGTCGATCTGGTCGATGTCCTTTCCCTCTTTCCAGACGAGATGTCCGGCGTATCTCTTCTTTCGCCCCGCCTGGAAGAAACGCTTGTAGATCTTCTCGAACTTTATCGAGAAATAATGTTTTTCCGCGCCGAGAACCTCCCGCGCGAAGGATGAGTAACTGTCATTGAGTTTTTCCTCGATCCGTCGTGCAGTTGAAATCGTATCCTCCTTATCAAGCGGCGGAAGATGGATCATGCAGCTGTCAGTATCCCCATACAGCACAGAAAAACCCATACCCTCGATTACATTTCGCGTATGTTCAATTATCGCCCTTCCGACAGATGTCACGGCAGATCCAATCTCCCTGTCATAAAGCCTGAATCTCGCGTATCCGCTGACCCCGTAGTAGGTGTTCATTATTACTTTCAGCACATTCTGCTGTATGTCGTAGAGCCTGTATTCAGGGGAACCGTAGTCGAATTCGTTTCTTAGTGCTTTCTTTTCGTCTCTTTCCGTCAGAAGATCGCTGATGATGCTTCTTGTCAGCCCGTCGGGCTCGCTTCTGAACCTGATCCCGTTGGGTGCATGCAGTTCGCCGTCCGGGTCCTTGGTTTCAGGTGATGCGTTAATTGTCATCATGCACATGGGGTACAGCGACTTCAGGTCGAGGACAACCACATTCTCTCTCACTCCGAGAGACGGGTCGAATACGGTTGCACCTTCGAACTCCTCTGCATTCGCAAAACCCTTTGAAGGGAGTACATAGCGGCCGTAAGCCTTTCTTAGTACGAATATATCGACAATATTCGACGAGTTGATAGTGTTGTCGAGCGGGCATCCGACATATCTCGCGATCTCCTGGTAGAACTCGATAATATCATTCTTCCTGTTGATCTCGACACATAATTCGACGTCTTTCAAGTTGTAATCGACAAGAGTCTGCGGGTCATCGATCCATAGCTCCGAGATGGTTCCCGTATACCTGACCTTGCCTTCGCCCAGTTCGTCCTCGGCAATGGCGTCCAGCCTGTATGATTCCTTTCTTGCCCCCTGCATCTTCTTGTATGCCGTTAGCAGGTCGAACACTGCCCTGCCCCTTACCGGGGCTCTTGATGATGCACCGGGGAGCCTCGAGAGCGAGTCTTCGGGAATGTTCAGGTTCTTCATCCGTTTAAGGACATATGGTATGTCGAAATCCGTGAAGTTCCAGCCCGACATGATGTCGGGGTTTTTTTCCTGGATATATCCTGCAAGTGAGGATAATAGGGCCTTTTCGCTATCGAAGACATTTATTGTATGATTCTCCATAGAAGGTCTGATCTCGTCTTTAAACGGAGAATCTTCGTTTCTCCAGAAAAATGTCGTATAATGTTCGTCGTAGGAGTCCCAGCACGTAATGCAGTTTATCCTGTCCCTGTCAGCGTCGGGAAATCCGTTTATGTCCTCACATTCGATATCCATCATGCAGATGCGGGGAGATACGTTGAGATCGCAGGGAGAGACGGTGGTATAGTCTGCATCTTCTGCCGGGGCGGTCAGGGCACCGGTAATCCCGCAGTCAATCATGAATCTTGTGGTGAAGAGAATGTCTGCTTCAAAATGCCTGTATCTCTCCCTCGCTTCCCTGACATCGCCGGGGGTCCGGGTATATATTCTCCTGAGTCTTTCACCTCTAATCGAGAAGTAATCCTGAACCTGATCAACCTCCGCTGACTCAGGTGCGGGAATTTTGTCTGCCTGCTCTGCCGGGGCATAAAAATATGGCCTGAACCCTTTTACACGGATCTCCCTGGCCTGCCCGGATTCGTCCCTCCCGAGGATATGTATCACGGGCCCCTGGGCAGTTACAGAATATTCGACCTGGTTTATGGCTATCGAGACAGCCTGTTCGGGCTCCATTCAAAATCTCCTGCATAGAGAACTGATGTGTTCAGCCGCTTCGTTCATCTTTGCCCTTTCCCATTCATCAAGATCGATCTCCTCAATCCCGATGATTCCTTCCCTCCCGACTACTGCGGGGACTCCTATTGAACATGACGATATGCCGTATTCACCGTCAGGTGCGCAGGAGCAGGGGACAGTCTCCCTCAAATCCCCGGCTACGATCTTTATGAGATTGACGATGTTCTTCACAGGGCCAAAGACCGTCCCCCCTTTTCCTTTGATAACAGGCATGCTTGCGCTCCGCATATCCAAAAGGATCTCTTCCCGCATATCGGCAGTGACCTCCTGGTCAAGGCTTGAGAATACAGGCACCTGGAATTCACCGTGTTCCCCGAGAACCTGTGCGCTTTTGTCCGGGATTATGCCTTTTTCTTCCAGGAAAAGCCTGTACCTGACCGTATCAAGCTGACCACCAAAGCCTATGCATCTTGAAGGCTCGATACCCCCTCTTGTGCAAAAATAGTAGTTCAGGGCATCCATAGGATTTGTAACTGTGATAAAGACTCCTTCAAAGCCCTTTATGTACCTGGTACATTCAGAGGCAACCCTGATATTAACGTCAAGGAGGTCCGCCCTTGTCCTTATATGGGGGTTCCTTGCAATTCCTGCGGAAAAAAGGATGATGTCGGAATTTTTGATATTTTCGGGGGTCGTATCAACTTTTATATCCAGCCCGGTATGAAGAAGGTCGAGCCTCTGTGCCTCAAGTAAGGCTTTGTCGATATCAAAAATATGTATCTCGTCGGCTATCCCCGTGGCCGCGGATAGAAAAGCGGCTTCAGCACCGATCCTGCCGGCGCCCAGTATCGAGAGGACTGTCATTCATAGATGATTTGGATTATGCTAAAATAATAATAGCTACAATTCTATTTTTATTCCTGATGATAACGTTGAATTTAAAGGATTCCGTTTCTGTGGGCGGAATCGATCTTAGAAATCATCTCATCCTGGCGGCTGGTGTTCTTGGAACGACGGGTGCGTCTTTAAACAGGATGCTTGAGAGCGGTGCCGGCGGTGTGGTTACAAAATCTATAGGACCTTACCCGAAGGAAGGGCATAAAGGCCCCTGCGTTCAGGTTTTCGATGGCGCTGTACTGAATGCCATGGGCCTTCCCAACCCTTCGCGGGATTTTACAGGTGAGATTGAACCGCTGAAAGGAAAACCCGTGATCGTAAGCGTCTTCGGTGCAAACCCCGGGGAATTTGCAGAGGTTGCATCCTGGTTTGAACCTGTTGCAGCCGGTTTCGAGCTGAATGTGTCGTGTCCTCATGCAGAAGGTTATGGGGCGCAGATCGGTTCGGATCCGGATCTGGTGAGAGATTGTACTGAAAGCGTTGCGAGACTTGGAAAACCTGTCTGGGTAAAACTGACGCCTAATGTTACAGATATTGGTGAGTGCGGCGCTGCTGCAGAGAGAGGCGGGGCATCGGCAATTGTTGCGATCAACACCGTCCGCGCAATGAGAATATCAACTGAACTCAGGAGGCCGGTGCTGGGCAACGGTTCCGGAGGTCTCTCTGGCAGGGCCGTATTTCCTATAGCGGTAAAGTGCGTATGGGACCTGTATGAGGCATGCAGCATTCCTGTTGTGGGGTGTGGGGGAGTATCGTCGGCTGATAATGTCATCGAGATGATGATGGCAGGTGCTGCTGCGGTAGAGATAGGCAGCGCTGTTTTGAACGGGGTGGATGTATTCGGGAAAATATGCAGTGAGCTTTATTCGGATGACGGAATTTCTGCCGGTGAGATCGTGGGGTGTGCACATGAATGAAATGAGTTCCGTTCCGGTTTCAGTTACAGGAATAATCGAAGAAACGCCAAATATCAGGACACTGGAGTTCGATAAAAAATTTGATATAATCCCCGGGCAGTTCTGTATGGTCTGGATTCCGGGAGTTGATGAGGTGCCTATGGGTTTTTCCTCGGAAAACTCAATCTCTGTCCAGAAGATTGGTGAGGCCACCGAAGCCCTTTACTCCTGTAAAAAAGGTGAAAAGCTTGGGATTAAAGGTCCGCTTGGAAACGGATTCTCAGTTGACGGCAGAGTCCTGGCAGTTGCCGGGGGAGTGGGTGCCGCACCGCTGAGGACAATCTCGCTCATGGGAAAGGTCGAGACATTCCTGCTTGGGGCACAGAAGGAGTCAGAGATACCATTCAGGGGCAGGCTTGGAGACTGCGGTGATATAAGGATATCAACCGATGACGGCTCATACGGGCATCATGGTTTTGTTACAGACCTCCTCAGGGAACTTACACTTGATGATTATGATACGATATGCGTGTGCGGACCCGAGATGATGATGAAAGGTGTTCTTTCAATTATCTGTGAAAGCGGTGCGGAGGAGAGGGCCCGGTTCTCACTGGCAAGATATATGAAGTGCGGAGTCGGGATCTGCGGTTCGTGCTGTATGGATTCCACCGGTCTCAGGGTCTGCAGGGATGGTCCTGTATTCAGGGGTGACGAACTGTTGAAGAGCCCTGAGTTCGGGAAATATGTCCGGGACGCCTCGGGCCGGAGGAAGTTTTTTTAATTCAATTGGTGGAAGAGAAGAGGAATCTTCCCCCGTCCTGTTATCCTCCCTCTCATGGCGACAATTCGCAGGAGGAACTGGCAGGTATCCCCTCAGGTCAGGATAAAAATTATGATTGAATTTCAAAAATTCCGGCCTCAGGGCAGTTCGCGAAGCGAATCGCACAAGGGTTGTCCTTTGAAAATAAATATTTTCTCCTGAAATCCGGAAATGTGGATAAAATGCAAGGTTTACCGGTGGTAAACCTCTCCCCTGTTGATTTTGCATGCCCTGAAAAGTTGCTCGAGGATTATCAGCCTTACCATCTGGTGAGGGAATGTCAGGGGTGAGAGGCACCAGCGGTAATTTGCTCTTTCAATCAGACCTTCTGATAAACCCAGAGTCCCCCCGATTACAAATACAATACGACCCGATGTTGACAATTCCGCTTCTTTAAGTATACGGGCAACTTTTTCCGAGTCCCATAAATTACCTTTTAGATCGAGAAGAACGACGATGTCATCGTCTTTTATCCTTTTCAGGATACTGTCTCCTTCAGTATCCCTGATCTTTTTTCCGGCCTGTTCGGAAAGGTTCTTCGGGATGCTTTCATCGGGTACTTCTTCAAGCGAGAGGCCGATATAGCCTGAGAGCCTTTTTTTATATTCAAGTATACCGTCACGGATGAATGGCTCTTTCACTTTTCCCGTACCGACAACTAAAACATTGAGAGACATTATCTATTTTCCTGTTCTACCATTGATTCGTTCAAGGTCTTCTATGGAATTTATATTCATGAATGTCTCAAGTTCGGGGTCGACATCCCTGAAAGAGTCAGTATCAATGAATATCGCATTGATATTCTGAATAAGCGATCTTATGGAAAGCGAGGAGTGATCTTTCAGGTAATCTTCCAGTGCCGACCTGCGGTAAACGGCATGCAGGGGCTCAATCATATCCTCGTTCCACCTGGGAATCACCGCGTCATATCCGTTTATTGAATCAAAGAGCCTTGAAACAACTTCAGGATGGATACATGGCATATCGCATGCGGTTATGAAGAGGATGTCACCGCTGCAAGATTGTATTCCTGCGTGGATTCCCCCCAGCGGACCTGACTTCCTTCGTATGTCGCATACTACAATGACGCCTTTTAAATCATGAAATTGTTTGCACTGGTCTTCATCACGAACGACAACAATAATCTCGTCCGCTACCTTTTCAAGCGATCTGATAAGCCGCTGGATAAAAGATAAACCTTCATATTCAAAGCGGTATTTCTCCCTCCCTCCCGCTCTTTTCGCTTCGCCGCCGGCCAGGATGACTGCACTCTTCAGGACTCAGCACCTCTCTCTCTCGTTTAAAGATTCCCTGAATTTTATCATATTCACAAGGGTCAGGTTAACAGGGGTTTTTACTCCGTTGATCTTCCCTTTTTCTACAACGGCCCCGTTGATAAAATCGATCTCGGTCTTTCTGGAGGATGAAAGATCCTGGTACATTGAGGAGTGGTGGCGGGAGGTTGAAGGGATCTGGGTGTCATGAAGAAATTCAAGATATTCTTCAGGTTTTTCCCACTCTAATACAACACCTTCATTTTTACAGACCTCAAAAGCCTCATGAACAATTCCCTTTATTATCATCCAGGAATTCTCATCAAGGAGTTCCCCATAAGGTACCTGCATAATCGCTCCAAGTGGGTTCAGGGCGCAGTTATATAGTGTTTTTGCCCAGATGGCTCCCATGATGTTTTCATCGGAGATGACATCTATCCCGGATTTTTTTATTATATCTGAGAGATGCGAGACATCATCATCAATGCCGGATGGAAAACGCCCCAGCCTCATAGGAGCTGCCTGCACGGAGACATGAACTCTGCCATCGCCTTTCCATTCGAAACCTGTGATGATCATCCCGCCGATCACCCTCCCAGTATACTCAGAGATGATCTCTTCGTTTCCGATCCCGTTCTGGAGGCTGATAACATTGGATTTTTTTAACGCTTCTGAATTCACCCTGCAGATCTCGCGCGTATCCTGTGATTTGGATGTGATGAATATATAATCAAACTTTTCATCAGGAGGAAGTCTCTGTCCGCAGGGGAAACTGAAATTGTGATCGCCCCAGATCCCTGTCAGTACAAGCCCTTCTGACTTAATTGCATCCGAATGCCTTTTGCGGCAGACTGCGTACACTTCGCATTCGCGTGACATCATGCCTGCAACAGAGAGTCCTACTGCGCCGGCACCCAGGAATGCAATCTTCATACTCATTCAGGATTATTTTGTTTTTTTGGGTAAAAGGAGTATTGCTCTTTTCCTTTCCATCTTGAGGAGCGCTTTTTTTATATCGATATCGGGATTGAATCCCCCGATCCCGTTTTTTGAAACGACCCTGTGGCACGGGACAATCAGGGGTGTGGGATTTCTTCTCATTGCAACCCCCACCGTTCTCGCATGAAATCCTGTCTTATCGCCAATCTCCGAATAGGTCTCTGTCTCACCATACGGGATCTCTGATACTGCCCTGTAAATTTCCATATACGGATGGCCTTCGGTTGTTGCGATCGATTTGAACCCGGAGATTTCGGTTGCCTTTCCCCCGATATACCTCCTGAGAGGTATTGGAATGAAGCCATCCTCACCCTTGCGGGAGAACCGGATTTTATGAATTAGATCCCCGCTCCACTCTACATGAACCCACCAGTATCCGAACCGGCAGGCACCTGTTCTCATCACCATCTCTCAATATCCTTAGTAAATGATGAGAGGTTGCATTCGATAAGTTCCTTTTGCATCCACCCGGGAAGGCCTTTTCTTACCTGCCTGTCGAGAAATCTCGACTCCCCGATTACGAGGATGCCCCTGTCTTCAGGAGTCCTTATAACACGGCCCAGTGCCTGTAGTGCCTTGTTAATCGCAGGAAGCGTATACGAGATGAACTCCCCCTCCTCGCCGAACCTGTTTTTAAAATACTGGATGATCATCCTCCTGACTTCATTATAGGGGGCAAGAGGAAGACCTATTACAAGTGCGCCGTTTAAAAGCTCCCCCCGGTAATCCAGCCCTTCACTCCATTTACCTCCGCATACTCCAAAAATAATCCCCGATTTGCAGCATTCAGGCAGGGAGAGGAATTTCTTCAGGTCGGCAGCTGCAGTTGCCGTATCCTGTGACTCGATGAAGACCTCTTTTTTATTGAATCTGGATGGCAGGTCTTCGGAATAAACGTTCAATAGTTCATATGACGGAAAATAAACCGCGAGATTTCCTTTTAGGCCGGCAAATGATCTGATATATCCAAGGATTCGTTCATGATTTTCCCTGTCCTTTCTCATGCTGAATGCAGATGTAATATCTCCCGCACAGAAGACAAGCCTGTTTTCCTTAGGGAATGCGTTGGGGAGCGAGAGTGTAATCGCATCCGCGTCTCCGAAGTAGAGTCTCCTGAAACTCTCAACCGGAGAGAGTGTTCCGCTAATCATTATTGTTGCTGCATGAATCCCTGCAACATCCCTCAGTGTAGATGAGGGATCGATATTCTGCACCCTCAGGGATATTGCATCTTCATCCTTCCTGTAGATTGAGAGGTAGGAGGGGTCTGTTCCCGCCTGGAGTACCCTCAGGAAGAACTCCATTATTCTTTCTGTAGGTATCTCCCTGAAATCCCCATCCTGGAATTTCTTCTCCCGGATGGCCTCGTATATTCTCAAAAGATCATCTATAATGTCGTCAAGCCTGTTGTATATCGATCCCCTGAGCATGAATTTGGAGAACATGACAGGATCGAACCAGTCCTCGGATTTAACAGATCTTTTAAGGCTCTCCATAAAGGTAGTGACTTGTGGGAGTATCGCGGCAATGGACTCAACGCCTCCAATCCTTCCGCGCATATGGGAAAGTTCGTTTTGAGAGAGTTCTACAGTCCTCTCGCTGATGCTCACGCTCTGGATGCTCTGGATGGTATCCCCGCAGTTATGCGCCTCGTCGATCAGGAGGATGGCCTGTGAAGGCTCGATATTTAAGGACTGGTACATCTGGTCCCTTATAGCCTCGCTGAAGAGGTGATGGAAGTTCATGAGGATGACGTCGGCATCTCTTGCCCCCTGCAGCATTACTTCATAGGGGCACAGGTCCCCGCACATCTCCTGGATCTTCTCCGGCGGCACAAGCTTCTTTGAAATCTGTTCGGCCTTTGTCTTCAGGAGATTGGAGGGTGTCATCTTCAGCCCGTCATTCTCCGTGAACACCCTGGACTTAATAAAATAGGGGCAGAGGAGCGGATGATCTCTGTCCTGTCTTTTAAGCTGGCTCTTAATGACAGGATCATTTGCCGGGGCCAGCGATCCCTTATGTGCCCTGTCGCGCATCAGGGAGGAGGAAAATGCTTTCAGGCCCTCGCACGCCCTGTAGATATCCCCGTCTACACCCATGGGGCACATGTTTCTCTTTCCAACGAGGTATGCGACCTTAAGGCGGCCCTGTTTCTTTTTTATAAGCTCGAGTTCACGCAGAAAAATATTGAGCTGGCTTATTGTCCTTACGGCGATTATAATCTTTTTTCCATTGGCTCTTGCGAGAAGTGCGGAGACCACACTCGACTTTCCGCTCCCTGTAGGGGCATCAATAAGGCATATCCCGCCCTCATCAACGCAGAGTCCTGCCGTGTTCAGCATCTCTTCCTGGTACGGACGAAAAGATTCGTAAGGAAACCAGTCTTTCAGACCTTCCATTATATACATATTTCATGTGGGTCAATTTGTATTATTGCGTTGGTAATGATATTTTTAAGTGGTGTGAATTATGGATAAGTTGTACAGGTCTGAAAACAACCGGATTCTCGGGGGCGTGTGCGGAGGCCTTGGTCCGTATCTCGATATCGACCCGAATATTATAAGGATTATATGGGTATTGTTCAGTCTTTTCTACGGAATCGGCATTCTTGCATATATCGTAGCCTGGCTGATACTTCCCGATGAATCTGAAAAGAACACGATAGATGCAGAGTATACGGTAAAGGAATAGATCTTATCTGTCATATCTTCCTCACCTACCCAACTGATTTTATCGATAAATACCAATATATTGAGCATTATGGCAATACACCCTATCGATTTTCGCTATGGCACTCCTGATATGAAGGCCGTATGGAGCGAAGAGAACCGGTTTGCTGCAATTGTAATGTCTGAAGTCGCTCTCGCAAGGGCGCAGGCGAAACACGGGATGATCCCGCAGGAGGCTGCAGATGAGATCGTCGCAAATGCACAGACGGCATCACTAAAAAGAGCCAAAGAGATAGAGGAGGAGATCAGCCACGATATGATGGCGGTAGTCAGGGCTGTAACTGAGGTCTGCGGAGAATCCGGCAGGTGGATCCATTATGGTGCGACCTCAAATGACATACTCGATACTGCCACAGGCATCCAGGTAAAAGAGAGCCTCTTCATTATTGAAGGCAGGTTAAAGAAACTTCTTGGCATCCTTCTAAAAAGAGCGGATGAGACGAAGAATCTTGTATGTGCGGGCAGGACACACGGGCAGATCGGGGTGCCGACCACCTACGGCCTAAGGTTCGCAATATGGGCAAGTGAGGTCGGCAGGCACATAGAGCGGCTCGGGCAGCTCAGGCCGCGTGTGGCCGTCGGCCAGATGACAGGTGCCGTGGGGACGATGGCTGCCATGGGAGATAAAGGGCATGACGTAATGGTCTCAATGATGGAGTTTCTGGAGCTGTTTCCGGTTGACGTATCGAACCAGATTATCCAGAGGGACCGGTACGCCGAGTACTTCATGCTTCTTGCAAATATTGCAACCACCCTGGATAAAATCGGCATTGAGATACGAATGATGCAGAGGTCAGAGATCGGCGAGATGGAGGAATCATTCGGAAAGAAACAGGTCGGATCTTCGACAATGCCCCATAAGAGGAACCCGATAAAGTCCGAGCAGGTCTGCGGTCTTGCAAGAATAGTCCGCTCCTTTGTCGAACCGTCTTTAATGAACAACACTCTCTGGGATGAACGTGATCTCACGAATTCTTCATGCGAGAGGATTACTTTCCCGGAAGCGTCGATACTTGCCGATCATATCCTCGATGTAATGATAAAAGTCCTTGAAGGCGTCAGGTTAAATGAAGCGAATATCAGGCGCAATCTCAATCTCTTACAGGGTGTTAATATGGCGGAGTCGGTAATGATAGAACTGACAAAGGCGGGAATGGACCGGCAGGAGGCTCATGAACTTATCAGGGTCTCAAGCATGTCGGCAATAGAACTGCAGAAGCCGCTTGGCGATATCCTTGCAAACAGTGAAAAAGTAACCGTTCTCCTGAATGAAGAAAAGATCAGGGAACTGCTCAATCCTGAAAATTATACCGGAACTGCCGTATGGCAGGTTGAAAATGTTATTGAGAAGCTGAAACCTTTCTCAATCTGATAAAAATATTTTTTTTCTGAGCTCTTTTGCCCATTCTCCAATCTCTCTCCAGTCCCTGAAATCTCCTGTAGGGTCTTCGCCGAAAATTCTCCCCACCCTATTTTTTATTGGAAGATTTTCAGGGGAGATTTTTCCTGCAAACATGCCGGTGTCAATGATGTTGATAAAATTTTTTAGTTTATACAATATTTTTTCAGTTTCAATGATCGTTTTATCATCTTTGTTTTTGAGTGTCCTTCCGACAACAAACAAGGCTATCTTTCTCTTATCAAGCCAGTCCCTGTGAAGGTCTGCAAAACTTAAAACTTCAGGCAGAATCTGGTTGTCATAGATGGGAGTCCCGATAATGACCAGTTTGTAGGGCCTTACATCCTCAACATTCTGTATCTTTTTTACCTCTGCTTTGAACCCTGCATCTGAAAAGGAATTTCCAATTGACCATGCGATATCCGCTGTTGAACCGTGCTTTGTTGCATATGTGACGAGAACCTCTGCCTTTTCCTTTGTATATGCTCCGCCGTTCTTAACCTTAGGGCGCTTAGCTCCGTTTTTTGCGAGCCTGTCCCAGTCATTTCCGGGATTTTCAGCTGGTTTTTTCTTAATATTTTTCTGGCTCTCTTTTACTGCCAGCGCCCTGATCTTATCCCCGCCTTTTGTTTTTACCCATCCGTATGCCGCCACCCCGGAAAGAACTATGAAATCTGCAATATATGGAACATATTTAGTATTGAGCATCTGGTGGTTTTCTTCGAACTGCCAGTTTTTAAGAATTTTATCGAGTACGACCGGCCCGTCAGCAATTTCTTCATTATCTATCGAAACCACGCCTTCGGAGATGACAACATCTGCAGCCCTTTTTATGAGGCTGAACTCAAAAGGCAGTTCGATGGATCCCCCTGCTTTTATTGTAACATACTCTCTTTCATCGTTTACGCTGACAATTTCAAAATCTCCCGCATCAGAGTCCCCGAAAAGGGATCTTGGCGAGGAGACCGTCCGGCCTTTATTCTCTCTTAGATATTCCAGTATTTTTTCAGTTCCGTTCATCATTTATCTCCGCAGAGGTTTGGGTTTCAACAGTACAGTTTATCATCTTAATTTTTATAAACCTCTCCTGAACCAATTATTCGATCATCACAACCGCATTCTCATCAAAGGGATTCATTCTTGCTGCCAGTGAGAATAGATACGGGTAATTTACTTTAAGGTATTTCATGTATTCAAGCCACTGGATAATCAGCTGCCCGAACACCCTGTCGATATCGCCCTTCAGGTGAATAAGGTCATTTTGTGAACAGGCGTCAAGCTCCTTTCTATGATGGAGCTCTTCTGTCAGGTGAAAGACTGCCCTTAAAAGTTCGGTAAACGTTTCATTCTCAAGGATCATCGGGTTTTCGAGCAGTCTTATGAAGAAATCCTCTTTTTCTACAAGAAATTCCTTCAATGCATTCAGGTCAATATTACATAATTCAATCCCGAAGGACTGAGTGCTCAATTCTTTAATCCTGTTGTCAAAATCTTTTTCTGACCACCCTGTGTTAATAATGAGATTTTTTATGCCGGAGCATTCATCTCCTGCGCATCCTGCAAAGCATTTGAGCAGCCTGTTTCCCGCCACACTGAAAAATGTCCCAATTACCATATTGAGTTTCTCAAGCTTTTTTCGTTTCTCTCTTGTCTCAAGCATCCTGTGTATTACGAGAGTTACCAGCAGCACTTCAAATGGCACAAAAGCCAGTTCATGCAATGCAAAAACGCCTATATGGTGAAGGTCATGAAATATGAGATAATGAATGCAGTATAATGCAGCAGAGACTGCAATAAGTCCTGCCGCAAGAGATAAGAGCCATTTTCTATCGTCCAACCTGGTCACCCCGGCTGGATTTTTCCGCATTATCCTCTAATTTTTTACAGCATTCAGTTACCCACTTTTTTATCTCTTCAGCTTTGATATAGTCGCCGTCTGTTATTCCTGCAATCTTTACAAGCTGCATGTCGGTTTCTGAAAGAATATTTCTAGATAATCTGCCCGCAAAAAATCCGGTGGCCGCAGGCATGGCATATATCGAAATATCATCGACTGCAAATTTTGCTTTTAGAAGATTATGCTCAGTAGGATCTGCAAGAGTTATTCCTGAGGTAAATACAAATACCGGCATTTTTTTTAATTCGTGGCTGTGGAACTGAAAAAATTCTTTTGCTTCAGGAAGCCATTTGCCGAGATGGAGGGGGCTTCCGGCGAATATGATATCAGTTCCTGATAGATCTATCCCCTCGTTGAAATTGCATAACCTGACTTTACAGCCCAGATCTTCGAGCCTGTCACGGATAATACCTGCGATCTCCTCTGTAGAGCCGTATCTTGTTGCATAGCAGACAAGTATATTTTTGTTCCCGGTCATCTGTCTCATCACCTTTGTAAATTAACCTGTTTAATATGGGATTATATTCAATAATCGAAACCTGTCACAATAATCTGATAAGTTATGGTAATAAAATATCTTGTATGCCCGTTATTAATAATCGGCGGATTATTTCTGATCCAGGATATAATCATTGCCATAAACTGCTCTTCCTGTCGGCCGTTTCAATAATCATATTCTCTATGATCTCATGCCCCGTTTCCGCATTAGAAATTTATCCCGGAGAATCTGTCGATCTTCGCGGCTCCTGCACCTCGGATTATGTATACCTCTTTATAACCGGTCCAAATCTTCCGTCAAACGGCGCGAATCCTGAAGATATTTATGAAGAGGTGGTCACCGGGAGCCCGTCTTCATTTGTAAAGGTCGATGCGTTCAATAACCGCTGGTCATATACGTGGGATACAAAGACTTCGGGGGGAAATCCCGACACAGGGACATACACTTTTTTTGCCGTTGAAAAGCCTGTCGGAAGGCACGATCTCAGCGGAGTGGAATATTCCACTAAAACGGTGAGACTCCTTGATCCTTCTGTCAGTGTTTCAGGAGTATCATCCTTCCCTGAAGGTACTGATAAATCCGTTTACCCGGAAAAACCTGTGTTCGAAGATGAACCTTCTGCGGCCAAAACAACCACTCCGGTTTCTCCAACCCTTTTAACGGCTGAAGGCACCAGTGAGACGACCCCCGGGGTTACGGGCACTCCTGCAACGGGCATCTCACCTGCATTATTGATTCTCTCTCTTGTTGTATCGTCAATTATAATCCCGGTCCGGAAGAAAAGAGCCGGGAAAATATAAAATCTAACTTAATTTTTCAAGTGCAATGAACCTGTTGTCTCTTTCTCATCAGAATCCCGGGGTTTACGGGATGAGGATGACTTTCATAAAGTATGTTGATTCCTATTAGTAGAAGTCTGCAGTGGAGAATCAATTTTTAGGTCGAAAGCCGTTTGGCAATAAAAGATTCCAGGTGCCTGAAATGAATACTCCGGTATTCTGTAAAAACCGAACGGGAAAATAAAAAAAATTAGTTTTGTTTATGCACTGTCGTAGATCAGGCAGAAGTACCTTGCCGAGAATACTACAAATGCCGGCATAAGGATGAATGTAAGCAACCAGCCGATGACAGGAATCATACCAAGGATGAAATAGATAACACCCACGATAATCTCCAGGACAAGAAGCATTACAAAGAGGTTGATCCACCCGATGCTCTTTATCTTTCCAAGAATTTCAGAGAAATTGAATGCCTCTCCGAATTTCTCTTCCCTTGCGAAACGGACGATTGCGATTGTTGCAATAAGACCCATTATAATTGCAACGATAAATACGATGATCATTCCAATTCCAAGGGTTGATATTGCTCCGATCGGGTTTGTTGCCAGCATCATTATCGACGGAAGGATAAAGATACCAGCAAGTATTATCACCGGGATCATATAGATTATACTTATAATAAAGTACAAGATACCGTCAATAAACGTCTTAGCCCAGTTCCCTGGTTCAGGGGCCGGTTTTTTACCACGCATTACATCCAGTGAATATCCCATAATCAATGGGAATATAATACTGCATACGATCAGGATTATCCACCTGACCCACTTTTCAATGAAAGCCTCCTTTGTATATTCAAAAGAGTCTCCTAACATGTCTCCTATACCCAAATTTTACACCTCCATTTGAGATGATAAAATAAAAAACTCTTAAATATAAAAATGAATCGGTTTATTTGGTTGAAACAACCTTCAGATTAAATCTTTTCTTCTTCTTTAAAAGAAAATCCGTTCAATTCACACGAGCCCTTACAACTTTCCTCTTCGGCTTCTATTACCCTGTAGGCATCCGCAAGGACAGATGCCTGTGCCAGGGATCCGGCAAGGAGAATAGCTTCGAGGATCTCGTCTTTGGTTGCACCTTTGGCTTTTGCGGTTCTCATGTGATATTCAGTACAGTGGGGGCAGTTTAAGGCTGCTCCTACAGCCAGGCTTATCAGTTCCACGATCTTTGGCTCAAGGGTGCTTGTCTCTGTAACAGCACTCTTGTACAGAAGATGGGATATCAGAACTTCCGGCTTCTTTGCCATCTTTTTATAGATGAGGGGTACTTCCCCTGTTTCTTTCCCTACTTTTTCCAAAAGGTCTTTGGCAGATTTCTCCTTGCCGCAATCTGCAATCTTCATTAAAAAGGTTTCAAAGTCCACTTTTTTCACCGTGTTCCCGATTGATGGATTAGTATTGTTTATACGATGATCTTTGTCTCTGAGAAGGGTTTGATCCTGATCCATATGTAATTGCGCATTCTTGAGGGCAGGAGTTCTGCGATATCCCCAATTTTCACATCGTTCTCTATTTCAATATCCTTGATCATTCCTGCAAATTCATCATAAGGTATTTTCACTCTTAATCCGGCGATCTGGACCGTTATCGGTGTCGGGTGGGTTGAAATTTCACTTATGCCCAGCTCCTCATCGATCACCGCCATCAGCCTTGCAGGGGATATGGACAACTGGTCCTTTGCTATCTCTTCCCTTTTTTTATCAAGAACCTCTGACACCTCTTCAACAAGTTTGTCGAGGTACTCGATTTCACCTTCCTGCTTCTTCATCCTGTGGCCGATTCTGCCGATTCCTCCAACATAACCATCAACAGGAGGATCTGCGAGTTTTTTTAAGTCTTCAGTTACAGGGCCGCCTGTAAGGATGATCGGCACCTTAATACCTCTCCGCAGTGCCGGGAGTTTATGCCTGATACATGATTCAAAATTCCCAAGAAGAAATACTGCACAGTCATGTTCGTTGATGACATCTCTCTCTTCAATATTCAGATTCGCAATCCTTTTGCCGAATCCGCGGGCAAGGCCAATCATATTCGTCTTGGCACCGGCCCGTCTAAGGTATTCTGCAGCGTCGCATGACGTATGGGGAAGATGATGGATCTCGAGGCTCGGGGTCACTACAGCGATCTCGGTTCCGACAAGAGGAGCCTCAATGACCTCTCCTCCGAGGGGGCGTCCTGTTTTCCTGATAAGATCGATATCTTCTTTTGGCACAAGGGATTGCAAAATCACTTCCTGCGCAATCATGTGCTTCTGGACGATATAGCCTCCAAGATCGTCGATCAGGTCAACGATAATATCATGCTTGAAGACACCTCCTTTGTATGTTATCGGTACGAGGACCATCTATCTTCCCTCCTTCATTATCCTGGTTTTTTCATGGATCAGTTCGTCTGCGAGCTCTGGGGGGATGGTATTCTCGCTGGCGATGTAATAAAAAAAAGGCCCTTCAAAGCCTTCCTTTCTGATCCTGAACCCTTCAGGTGCAATCCATTGCAGTGCATAGATTATATCCTTATATACATTCTCCGCCTGGTCGAGGACAATCATCTCTTCGATCTCTCTTATCGACTTCCCTTCGGGATCAAGTGTAATAGTGAACCTGTCAGGTTGATCAACATTTTCTCTTCCGTATTTGTCCCATAATTTTGAAAGAAGGTTTGAGAGATGTACTTCATCGCCGATATCGATAACAATCCTGCCTTCTTTCTCCATAATGTTTGTAAAATCGCCTGCCTTTACCGATCCGGGCATCTTCCTGATCATGCCTGCGGCAAGGAATAGTGGAAATTCAGGGTCGATGTAGATATGTAATCTTGAGATTATCGACAGCAGGTTGAGATCCTTGAGGATGTCCGATGCTATTTCAAGATAGGTCGTTCCGCCTTTCTTCTCCGCACATTCCACTTCAAAGTAATCAAGAGCCATAACTTACCTTTCTTTTAGATAACCCGATGAAAGAAGCGCCGATCCTACCGACCCAATGTATTGTGAATAAGGAGGCACTATTATCTCGGTCTGAAGGAGCTTTCCCATCTCCTTAACCAGCCCTTCGATCAGTGATGTCCCCCCTACCATTATTACAGGTTCTTTGATATCGACTTCCTGGAGCTGCTGTTCGAATACCTGCTCTGCCACGCTGTGGCATGCCGCTGCGGCGACATCCTCTTTCGAATGACCTTCTGCAAGGGCATTGACAAGGCTTTGCGTTCCGAATACTATACAGTAACTGTTCATCGGGACATTCCGCGACAGCCCTGCAACAGCCAGGGGGCCGAGTTCAGTGATATCAACCCCCAGGCGTTTGGCAGTCATCTCAAGGAACCTGCCGGATGCTCCGGCACATATTCCTCCCATTGTAAAAGTGCCGGGAATTCCGTCCTGGACGGATATTGCCTTATTGTCCATCCCCCCGATGTCGATTACCGTGGCTTCTCCTTTTTGGCGGTCTGCAAGATAGACCGCACCCTTTGAATTGACCGTAAGCTCCTCCTGGATCAGGTCAGCCTTCATCTTATTTCCAATGAGATATCTTCCATATCCCGTAGTGCCTATTGCTTCGATATCACTCATCTTCAGCCCGGCCTCTTCAAGAGCTGAATTTACAACAGTCTCAGCACTTTTTATCACTTCAGTTGTCGCGGTCCACCCGGTACCGACTATCTCATTGTCCTTCATGACGACGGCTTTTGTAGTTGAAGAACCTGAGTCTATCCCGAGAGTGATCCCGACCTGTTTCTCCCTTGCAAGAAGTGCCCTCCTTCGTGCAATGGTGGTCAGTGCCTCCATTCTGGTTAGAAGTGTTCCTGCAGTCGTTCTTTCAGTGAATGAATAGCTGACTACGGGAAGGGAGGAGTTGTTATGTATGTATCTCCTGAGTTCATTCCTTACAATCGCCGCTTCCGAGCACCTGAAGCAGGTTGCAATGAAGACGGCATCAGCATCGACTGCACCGTCCACGAGGGCCTTTGCCCTTGCTATTGCAAGTTTAAGGTCGCCTGATCTTGCTTCTAGTCCGAATTCATCGTATGCCTTTTTTATATCCTTCAGTGTCACATCAGGGAAGAACATTTCGGCATTTACCATCGATGCGGCCTCGTAGATCTCTTTCTGGACTCCGCTGTGCTCCGGCCCGCATGAAAGCTGTGCCACCCTGACAGGCTGTTCAGTCATTTCTTATCCTCGCTTTTTTCTCCGGGAATATTCTCCAGGAAATTCTTTATCTCACTGACAAAGGCAAGACCGTCATCTTCGTTTGAGGGATATCTTATATCTAGAAGAGGAATGTCGTTTCTCTGTCTCACAAGGAATTTTACAAGTTCGTTCGTTCTTGCACATCCCATACACCCAAAGGCCATATCGGCATCGCTGATAATAATTGCACCCTCTGCCTCTTCAATGAGTGGGCCGAGAAGCGCCATTCGTCCTCTTACGCCTGAAGGAACCTCTACCGCAGCGTATTTGAGCCCCTTCTTCGGGTCTTCCGGTGTCATCTGAAGAGGGGGGGAATCCAGGCCGGGTGTTTGTATTCTCTCCCTGATAGGAATTGCAGCGCCGAGGGCTTCATGGCCGAATCTTTCGACCATATCCGACAGGATAAGGCTGGTTGAGGGATATATGAAAATTTTTGCCATTTTATCAAACTCCTTTAGATTCAATAATTTTTATCAGTTCTTCAGCAGGAAGGCTTTCATCCTTTCGCCTGATACGCTCTACAGTTTTGCTTTCAGGTAAAATTCCCCTGTAGAGTTTATCCAGACCTTTTGATACATATTTAACAAGCCCCATCTCGAATTCATGACCATAATAGCCGGGTCTTGCACCGCCCAGATTCGCCCTGCATCTTCGGGGGTCACCTGGAGGAAAACCTCTGTCTTTGGAGAAAATATGGGTAGGATCCATTTTGCGGAGTTCTTTTGTAATCTCCCTGACCTCCTCAGGGCTTCCGGTTACCTGAAGGCCGAAACAGGTCTCCTTGATAAGAACCCCTTTCGAGATCTCGTATGCCCGGACTGCAAGCTGCTGGGGGGTAACGTCGGGTGATTCAATAAAGATATACCTTGTAAGAGAACCAGGGTACAGAGGAATATTCTGCTTTTTTTCCGGCATCAGGACACCTCCATGATATATACTGTCTCTCCTTCCTTGATCGAGTCCAGTTTTTCAGGATCGGTTACTGTTCCAAGTATATTTGTCCCTTCAAAAGGTTCAGAGGTTGGCCCGAACTCTTTGTTTGGGTTCCTTCTTATTCCAATAAGGCCGGTTCCCTTCCTGGAATCGTTGGTAATTGCAAGAGAGTTTGCAGGCACTTCACCTTTAGGCAGGTTCTCCAGGTTGATAGTGATCTTTTTTGGAATTTTTGGCTTGAAGAGTGCAACGTCGTCATATTTGAATATTAATGGTAGTTTGCCTATTCTATACCACCTGAGGTCAGTAATCTCCCTGAATATTTTGCAGGTCCTTGGAGCTTTTGCATCATCAAGTTTTACATTGATTACTTTCTCCGATGAAGCTGTTTTTACCTTGACTTTCCCTTCAGCAAGAATGCTCATCGTTGCAGGGGGTGTCTGCTCTACAACAATCCTTTCACCTGTTTTGTCATCGTACTCGATCTCAATTCCTCTTTCTTCAGCGATCTCAATTGCCCTGCCGATGTCAAGACCTCTTAAATCAATCTGGGGAGGAACAGCCCTGATCTTTAAGATCTCTCCTTTGGATGCAAGTTTTACAAGTTCCAGTCCGTGTTCAATTTTTCCTGTTGCAGTATGGTAAGGACTGGCGGGAATATCTTTCAGGTAAATATACACGCTTCCTGTCTGCCTGCCCTTCGTTCTGACTGTTACATTTCCCTCGAACCGTGGTTTCCTGATCTCATAGGGTACAATACTGTCCTTTAATCTTTCATCGGCAAGAAAAGTGCTTGATTTCAGGCTAACCTCAAATCTTTCTTTTGACAAAGAAAGCAGCATATGCTCTATGCTCTCGGAACCCGAGGGGTCGATCTCTCCTTTGTTATACCCTGTGGCAGAAACAGTCACATTTGTGACAATCTCCATACCATCCTCTAGAGGGGTTTTCCTGTTTGTTGTGGTAAACGAGCTGCCGGTTTCGATTTTGCTTATCAGCCTCTCCGAATCCTTTATCATACTCCCTGTTTTCCATCTGGCAGGAACACCCGTACCGCTTACCACATGCCCGATGATTCCACCTGATTCGTCTGTTCCGTGATCGGCAATATGGGCTGCTCTTGAGAATATCAGGTATGAATTTTCGGGGTCGTAACCTCCACAACCGAGAATGAGGTCTCCTTTTGAGTACCTGTGTGGCTTTTTATCAGGCCTGACCTGGCTTTTGAATGGTCCGAATGCAGCAGAATAGCGGTCTTCCCATTTAAGGTTTAATGGAATCAGCTCTTTTTTCTCAAACAAGACTTTCAGGAGCTCTTTGACATGCTGAAGGTTATTTTCTTCATCAAGTTCAATTATCATCTCTCCTTCATCCGTAGAAATCCTGAAATTTCTTGTAGTCACCTCAGATGATTCTACAGGCCTGATAATTGCAACTGAGAATTCGGGAGCAAGATGGGGGACAATGTCCCCAAGAACCATTCCGCTCTGAAGTTCCATCCTCTCTCCATCGAGGATGATATCTATCAACAAACTCACCTCAGCCGTTTGGATTTGCCATAATCTCTCTTTCTTCCTGTGTCAGGAACTCAAGAACTTCACTGGTCGGCCCGATCTTTACAATCTTTCCATGCCTCATAAGGGCGGCTCTGTCACAGATGTCCCGGACAAAATCCATATCGTGGGATACGACAATAAATGTCTCATCTATCTCCTCTCTGGCATGCATTATTGAGTGTTTTACATCGATCTTTGTTATCGGGTCCATAGTTCCTGTCGGTTCATCAAGGAGGACAATCCTTGGCTCCCTTATAAGCACCTGGGCAAGAGCTACGCGGTGCTTCTCACCTTCACTCAGCTGGCTGGGCATTCTGTCAAGAATCTTATGGCTTTTATCTTCATTGAAACCGGCCATCTTTAATGTGATTATGGCCTTTCGCATGGCAAGTTCTTTTGGAAATTCAAGCCCTATGGAATCTGTGAGGTTGTCAAGGATAGTCCTGTGGGGATAGAGGTCATATTCCTGGTGGAGGAGGCCTACATATGATTTGGCCCGGCCACGGTTCTGGATTCCGGGTTTGGTCATATCTATCCATTCTTCTCCGATTCTGATATTCATCTCACCGCTTGTCGGTTCAATAATGCCTGAAATAATTCTGGAAAGTGTGGTTTTTCCTGCACCGCTTGTTCCTATGATTCCGAATATTTCACGTTCTGCAACGTCAAAAGAGACTCCGTCCACTGCCTTGATCATTCCTCTGTCGACTGTAATATATCTCTTCTCGACATCCCTTGCCTGGAGGATGCTGTCTCCAAGCTCGCCTGTCTCAAATGTTTCAGTATCTTTCGCATCTTCGAGGAATGAACCGATAATCTTCTTCGGGTTGCCAATATCCTTTATTACTCCGTCTTCAAGTAGAATTGCCCTGTCACAAACATCTTCGATGATCTGGGAAAAGTGTGAGGATACAACCATAGCCATGTTATTATTTTTTGCCGCTTCTGCGAGCATCTCGTGGACTATGTCCGCGGTTCTCGGATCAAGGGTGCCTGTAGGTTCATCCGCACACAGCATAAACGGCTCCTTTGCAAGCTGCCGGGCGAGGACAACCCTCTGTTTCTCTCCGCCGGAGAGATCTCTTGCGATATGCATCATCCTGTGGGACAACCTGACTTCATCAAGAAGATCTGCGGCCCTGGAAACCTGCAGCTCACCAGGGTAACCTATATCGGAGAGTGCGTGCATCACGTTTTCAATCACGCGATCATCACCGTAAAGTGCAAATGTACGCTGGAACATTATTGCAGTTCTTCTCATTATCCGGCGCTTCATCCTTTCGTTTTCAGGAGCCCAAAAATCCACATCCTCAATTTTAAGGGTGCCTCCGCATTTTGAGCATTTTTTTCCGGCACTGCTTGGTAGCTCGACATTCTGGCAGTTTTCGCATGCAGCTATGTGAAAGATAACAGAGCCGGACGTGGGGGGGGTGTCGACACCCCTCATCAGGTGCATCAGAACCGTTTTTCCAGCTCCGCTCCTCCCGATAATTCCAAGAATCTCCCCCTCTTCCATCTGAAAACTGATATCCTTAAGGACGGGGGTTCCATCGAATTCCTTGCATAAATTCTTTACAGTTATTAAGGGAGCCATAGGACAAGACCTCTATTAGATTATGTTAGATACTACTGTAGCTTTTTTATCTTATTATTATTCGGTTTTGGAATGGATTTGTAATAATAAATATCTTTTTAAGGTTCAATAGATAAGTCTTCGCAATTAAAAGTAAAAATCAAAAATTTTGGGGTATTTTTTTAACAATATCAATCACTTCTGATACGTCTTTGATAATATAGTCTGCTTCATCTTCGAGTATTTTAGGTTTTTTGCTGTACTGCTGCTCTGTCAGGATGGCAATATCAGCCTCTTTCATGGCCGTCAGGTCATTAATTCCATCCCCCACCATAATTACCCTGTCATAATGCTCCTTTAGATCGGAGACGATCTGCGCCTTAATCTTCGGGGTAGCGACCCCGTATACATTGTCATGAGGAATGCCAAGGTAGTCGGCCATTTTTATCAGTTTATCAGTCCTGTCTCCTGAAGCAACATATGTGGCAATATTGTTTTCGTGAAGTGTTTTGATAGTTTTTTTTGCATTTGAAAAAGGTCTGCCACCCGAGGTGATCGTGAATTCGATAGAACCCAGGTTTTTATTTACAATTACTCCGTTGTTCAGTGCCACTATCGGCAGTTTTTTGCAGCAGTTCCATACCTTCATGATACAGATTTGAAAATCCCCGCATGTGGCCTTCCTGTCGCCATTTAATAATTCTGCAATCTCTTCTGATGTTGTGACGGTGCTTGAACATGCAACTCCAAAATTGATCTTTTTTTCTTTAAGATACTCCGAAAGCAGCATCTCCGGATTTGCTTTCATTATCTCCCTTGAATTAACATAAAGGAGAATCAGGGCTCTTCCCTTTTCAGAGCAGGTAAGGGTTGTGGTCTCAACTCCTTCAATAACCCTGTTATTTTGAATATCTTTTGCCACCCTATAAGTATAAAGAAGAGTGCCGGCACTGTCGAAAACCACGGCCAGATTCATATCTGCTATATCTCTTTGTTCTGCTTCTAAATGTTTGGATTGATCCCGTTCTCTGACAAAGTTTTTTAGTATAATGTCATAGATTGTAGGTATTATGCAGGATGTTATCGCGCATTATTATTTCCGGCCTGTTGAAGGTACTACCCCTGAATTTGCAGCACAGGCAATCGCCGATGAAGAGACTACAGGAACATGGACGGATCTCAGTACAAGAGAAGATTATGTCCGGAGACTTGACGGCCAGGTGGAATACCTGGAAAAATACCGGGATGGTTATTTAACAAAAATAAAATATCCTGCTGAGATATTTGAAAAAGGGAATATCCCGCAGTACCTGTCTGTAGTTGCAGGAAATCTTTTCGGTCTCGGCAGGCTCAGGTCTGTTCGTCTTCTGGATGTTGAATTTCCTGAATCCCTCTCTGCTTTTTCCGGTCCGGGTTTTGGAATGGAGGGGGTACGCAGGATAATAGGTACTGAGAGATCGGGAAGGCCGCATGTAGGGACAATTATAAAACCCAAGGTAGGTCTGACTCCTGAAGATACTGCACGTGTTGCATATGAGGCTGCAGTTGGGGGTGTCGATTTCATAAAAGACGATGAAACACTCACAGATCAAATATTCTGCCCTATGACGGATCGCGTGGAAGAAGTAATGGCAAAGCTTGACGATGCCATGAGCGAGACCGGGAGAAAGATACTTTATGCTGTTAATATATCAGCAAGAGCCGATAAAATTGTGGAAAGGGCCGAACAGGCACTCGAATGCGGTGCAAACACCCTGATGATCGATGTCATCACATGCGGTTATTCAGCAGTACAGGCACTATCCGAACTCGATTCCATAAATGTCCCGCTCCATATACACAGGACTATGCATGCCGCGATGACAAGAAACCCCGAGCATGGAATCGCAATGCGCCCGCTTGCAAAACTGGTAAGGATGGCCGGAGGAGATCAGCTCCACACCGGAACCGTAAGCGGAAAAATGGGCCATGACCCTTCAGAAATTGTTGCAGACAACAAAGTTCTGACAGATGAGATGTATTCGTTTAGACCTGTATTCCCTGTATCAAGCGGCGGGCTTCATCCCGGCAAGGTACACGCCGAACTGGAGGCTCTTGGAACCGATATAGTTCTTCAGGCCGGGGGGGGTATACACGGCCATCCGGACGGCACAAGATCCGGTGCTGCAGCCATGCGCCAGGCTGTCGATGCATACATGGATGGTACCTCTCTAAAAGACTACGCAGAGGATCACAAAGAGCTTAGAAGAGCGTTGGAAAAATGGGGTTCAAACTAAATTTATTTTGATTTTAATCGCGCCGATTTCAATATATTGGGCTTTAATCATCTAAATATCAATTCTGGGGGGTTAAACTCTCCTAATTTTAAAAAGGAGGGTTTTGTGTAGCTTACAAAAGATTTATCCCTTCATACGCTGTTTAAATATTTGTAAAATATTACTGTTCGGAGGGACTGTTAACCGGATGGTTAAGAATGTTGAAGCTGAAAAAGCAATGGATGCCTTCTCCAAGGAGAATGCATGGGGTCTCGCTACAAACGTTGACCTGTATGGATGCAACCCGGATACTATAAGGGACGCAGGAAAAATTAAGCAGTTTGTTGTAGAACTATGCGATATCATCGATATGAAGAGATTTGGTGAGACAGAAGTTGTACACTTCGGTCCGAATGATAAAGTCGCCGGCTTTTCGATGACACAGCTCATTGAGACGTCATTGATATCGGGTCATTTCGCGAATTCAACAAATGCTGCATATATCGATGTTTTCAGCTGCAAGGAATATGATCCAAAAGCTGTCGTAGAATATGCGAAGAAATTTTTTGGCGCAGATTCTGCCCAAAGCCATGTAGTATTAAGGGAGTAATTCCCAATACTTTTTTTAACACGAATCTTCAACTTAATTATCGCTCTGCCATATCTATTATATGGAAGAATTTTCCGGGTGTAGTTTTATGCAGGATAATATCGATGACAGACCAGAGGCATTTGTAATCCCATTTGTGAAGATCCATGGAAACGGGAATGATTTCATTCTCATCGACGAGTTTGAAGATGAGGTAATCCCGGATTCGATGAAGGGGGAATTTGCTGCTCTTTACTGTGACAGGCGCTTTGGAATTGGTGCCGACGGCGTTTTGTTTCTTTCAAGATCCAAACAGGCAAATATTAAGATGAAGCTGATTCAGCCTGATCGCAGTGAAGCTGAGATGTGCGGAAACGGGATCCGCTGTCTTGTTAAATATGCATATGATAGCAAATATGTCACAGAAAGATGCATCGTTGAGACTTTGGCAGGAAATCTCTCTGTAGATCTTGGATATAACAAGGAAAACGAATTCATTGCAAAGATCAATATGGGCCGGGTGCTGTATGATTGCAGTGAAATCCCGGCAGAAGGCGAAGGTGAATATTTCCGTAACATAAACGGCTATGATGTATATGCCGTTAACACGGGGGTCCCCCATGCCGTGATATTTGTGGACTCCATAGAAGAGTTGAATGTCGATGAGATTGCTCCCCCCATTCGTTATAACGATTCATTCATTAAAGGAGCGAATGTAAACTTCGTTGAAGTTTTAGGTGCTGATGAAATTTCAATCAGAACTTATGAGAGAGGTGTCGAATCAGAAACCCTGAGCTGTGGTACAGGATCAACAGCAAGTGCGGCAGTTGCCTTCAAACTTGGAAAAACAGGAGACATTGTGAAGGTCAATACAACCGGCGGTCCTCTTGTCATATATCTTAAAGGGGATGAAGCCTATATGGAAGGTCCGGCGGCAACCGTCTTTACAGGACGGATATGGGCCTGATGCCCTGCTCCTCAATAACAAAATCAAGAACTTCCCCCTCTTTTTTTGACCTGTGTTTCTCCAGTATGGCCCTCCTGGTCCCGTTCTTCTTCTCAAGCCTTATTATTACCTTTGAAATATGTCTAAGAGACGTTCCGCCAAGACCGGAAGTGCAGTTATGTTCAATATCCATATAGACCTGATTTGAGACAAGAACAGGGATGTTATACCTTCGTGCATAACCCAGAAGTCTAACCATCTGGCTGCCAAGTTTTCTCTGGCACTCTCCCGATCTGCCTCCTTCGACCCTGTATAATGCAGTTGCAGAATCGAGTATTATTATTCCTATATCTTTATCTTCCCTGAGAAGCCTGTCGCATTCAGCAATCATCAGGCCCTGGAGGTCGAAGTCTACAGGTTCAAAGATGATAAGGCCTTCAGCAAGCTCTTTACTCTTATCGCCGGCAATCTGTCTGTACCTTTCGATAGAGAACCCTTCAGTGTCGATATAGATGACCTTTTTTCCCGCCTTAAGCATCCCTACAGCCATTATTATGCAGATGGTGCTCTTTCCGCTCGCCGGCTCCCCGTATACCTGCGAGATTATCTTCTTCTCCAGGCCGCCTCCCAGGAGGTCGTCAAGTTCCCTGTATCCTGTGCTGAACCTGTTTTCTTCCATAAATTTGTCATCTCTCCATATTCTTCAGGACTTTCAGGCATTCTTCTTCCGCATATTTCGCAACTGTTCTGATCGGGATTCTGCATTCCGAAGCGACCCTGCGGACATCTTCAAATTCGGCTTTGACAGTAACCGGTATTTTGTCAATATAGCCTGCCTTGACTCTTATTGAATATGTCCTGTTGCCATGGGGATAAGGAACTTCGATGATCTTCCTGTCAAGTATAGACCTGTGAACATTCTGCATATGCCTGATCCCCAGTGTACCCAGCTCTTCTGTGAGAATTTTAATAAACTCCGGCACATCATCCCGGTTCCTGCATATGACCTTTATCACATAGCCCGGTCTTCCTTTCTTCATAACAGCAGGTATTGCACATGCATCCGCTGCTCCGGCGTCAAGAAGCCTTTGGATTACATATGCGATAATTTCCCCGGTAACATCATCGACATTGGTCTCCAGCACATCTATGATATCGTTGCAGGGATCGGTGGTATTTATGATATATGCTCTTGTTACGTTTGGAATGCCTTTTGGGTCCCTGCTTCCTGCACCATAGCCGATGTTCTGAACAAGACCGTTGATATTCAAATAACTGCCAGTATTAAATTCAGAAAGAATGGCTGCCCCGGTGGGAGTGCATAATTCCGCTTCCTCGTCTGTAATCCTGACAGGTATATTTCCTTCACTTAGGATTGCCAGAGTTGCAGGCGCGGGATTTGGATACCTGCCGTGTGCTGAATTTATGTGGCCGGTTCCTGTGGCAACAGGTAAAACGGTTACAGCATCAACATTTAGAGATATAAAGGCTGTACAGGCTCCGATAATGTCTGCAATGGCGTCGTCAGCACCTACCTCATGGAAATGGACATGTTCACCATGAATTCCGGTTTCACCCCTGGCAATCCTCTCAAAAATTCGTTTTGCCATATCTATTACTTCTTTGGGAGCGTCTGCACGTTCGATAATTCCGTTTACTTCTTCAGGGGTCCTGTGCGAATCTTGGGAATTTGTTATCACTTTTATTGCGGATATGCCGCACCTGTCAACCCTGTTGATATCCGGCGATGCAACTACCGATGACATCGCTTTTACAACCAGCTCCCTGTCTGCACCCAGATCAATAAGTGAACCGGTGATCATGTCGCCTGCGGCACCGTGAAAGGGATCAAATACAAGGATACGCATATGTAACATGTACTTATACGTAATTGCATAATATCTTCTGTAAAGGTGTGTTTATGATAAATCTGAAGGTTGACAGCGCTTATCCCGAGGATCAGGGAACCGGAAGGGCCAGGCTCGATCCCGAGACGATGCTTCAGCTTCATCTTTCTCCCGGGGATTTGATCTATATCCTGGGGAAAAGGAAAACTGTTGCAAAGGTCTGGCGCCAGATGGTTAATGACTGGAACAAGAATAAAATCAGGATAGACAGTTTCATCCGGGCAAATGCGGGGATCAGTATCGGAGAAAAGGTTGAGATAGAGGCTGTTGAGACACTGGTCTCTGCAAAGAAGGTAGTTCTTGCGCCTCCGGAGGATCTCCCGAAACAGCTTCCGATAAACTACAGCAGTGCGGTAACCAAACTAATCGATTTCCCCGTATGCAAAGGAGATCGTGTCCCGGTACTCGCGGGCCTTCCATTTATGCAGCCCCAGACTGTAGCATTTAAGGTTGTCAATATAGAGCCTGAAGATGCGACAATAATATCAAAAGATACGAATATCGAATTTTCTGATAAACCCGCCGAGGGCTTTGAAGGAATTAAACTGATATCATATGAGGATATCGGCGGTCTTAAGGGCGAACTCCAGGATGTAAGGGAGACTATCGAACTCCCTATGAGGCACCCCGAACTTTTCAGGAAGCTTGGAATAGATCCCCCCAAAGGGGTTTTACTGTACGGTCCTCCGGGAACGGGTAAGACACTTATCGCAAGGGCTGTTGCAAATGAGAGCGGCGCTCACTTCATCTCGATTGCAGGACCGGAGGTCATCTCGAAGTATTACGGGGAGAGCGAACAGAGATTAAGGGAGATATTCGATGAAGCCGAAGAAAACGCCCCTTCGATAATATTTATTGACGAGCTTGATTCGATTGCACCCCGGCGTGAGGATGTGACCGGAGAGGTCGAGAGAAGGGTGGTTGCCCAGCTGCTCACAATGATGGATGGTCTTGAAGAGAGGGGCCAGGTCGTTGTAATCGGTGCAACAAACCGTCTTGACGCCATCGATCCTGCCCTGAGGAGACCCGGGAGATTTGACCGGGAGATAGAGATTGGTCCTCCTGATGAATCCGACCGTCTGGAGGTTCTTAGAATTCATGTCCGGGGTATGCCTATTGAGGGTGAGAAGAAGATTATTGAGGTCAGGAAAAAGTGTGCGGAAACTTCAGGAATAGAGAAGGACGAGCTTGAAGAAGAGCTGAAGCTCCTGGAAAGTGAACTCTCCCGCAACAGGAATAATCTGCTTAAAGAATTTTCTTCACTTACAAACGGGTTTGTAGGAGCCGATCTTGCTGCACTTGCAAGAGAGGCCGCCCTGCGCGCATTAAGACGCTATCTGCCTGTTCTCGACCTTGAAACAGAGGAGATATCACAGGAGATCCTCGAATCGATGGAGATAAAGATAGAAGACTTCTACAATGCTCTAAAAGATATAAATCCGAGTGCAATGCGTGAGGTATTCCTCGAAGTCTCGCATGTCCACTGGAATGATGTCGGGGGCCTCCAGTCTGAGAAGGAGGAGGTTCGTGAAGCTGTGGAATACCCACTGACAAAACCCGACAGGTTTGAAAATCTTGGAATTGAACCACCTAGAGGAGTTCTTCTCTATGGTCCTCCCGGAACGGGCAAGACGCTGATTGCAAAGGCCGTTGCAAATGAGAGCGGTGCAAATTTCATCCCGGTTAGAGGGCCCCAGCTTCTTTCGAAATGGGTAGGAGAGAGTGAAAGAGCTGTCCGCGAGATCTTCCGTAAGGCAAGGCAGGTCTCACCTTCCATTATATTCTTCGACGAACTCGATTCACTTTCCCCGGTCAGGGGGAGGGGATCTGATTCTCATGTAATGGAGAGTGTAGTAAACCAGATCCTGACCGAATTCGACGGGCTTGAAGATATGCGGGGTGTAGTGGTAATGGGTGCAACGAACCGCCCTGATATGATAGACCCTGCCCTGCTGCGCACCGGAAGATTTGACAGACTTGTATACATCGGGGAGCCGGATGAGAAGTCCAGGAAGAGAATCCTGCAGATACATACACGCTTTATGCCAATTGAGGGATCAGCCCTCGATGAGATAATTGATTCTGCAAAATATGGTGACGAACGCCATTTTGAAGAGTCTTTTATAAAGTTAAGCAAGAAGAAGGATATGATGCCGAACAGGGAAGTTTCAGCCCCGGAACTTATCGAATCCCTGATGATCGAAAGAGGGATCGAAGATCAGTCTAACAACGTTTCTATTCCTGTCTATAAGAGAAGAAGACTTATTGTCGAACTTCTTATGAAGAATGCATTGTATCTCAGGGATCCAAAGAGAGATGAATTATTTGACAAGATTGCATCGCTCTCTTCCGGATATGTGGGCTCGGATCTTGAACTTCTATGCCGGGAGGCAGCCATGTTTGCGATGAGGGAGGGAAATTCCTCTGTGTCTGAGTCTCATTTTAAATCAGCCCTGAAAAAGGTTCACCCCATGATGAACGAGAGGCTTAGGGAGCAGTATGAAAACATCCGGATGTATTTTAAAGGCGGTCTTCCCCGGCAGGTCCAGCCTGTTGAATACCAGTGATAGAGCTTTTCAATAATTTTTTTACACCAATGAACAAATCTATACACTATAAAACCGACCGTTCCCGGAGGATAAAATTTGCCTAATTGCACCGTATTTATTGACAATAATCTCAGACTGAAGGATAAACCTGCACTTGTCGCTCCTTCACTGAATAAGTCACTGACATTTGGAGAGACATATGAAACCATGAATCGTTTTTCAGACATCCTGTTGTCAGGAGGCATTGAAAAGGGTGACAGGGTCTGTATTTATCTTCCTTCATCGATAGAATACCTGATTTTTTATCTTGCGATTTGGAGAATCGGGGCGATTGCAGTACCTCTGAATATAGTCTTAAAACCGGCAGAAGTCAGTTATATGATCAAAAATTCAGGTGCAAAAGCAATAATCTCCGATCTAAGCGGGAGAGAATCCGTTGAAGAGGCAATAACCCCCGGAATGGATGTCTGCAAATATATACTGGGAAGCGCCGAATGGAATGAAAAGATATCCTCTGCCAGATGTGATATATGTCCAGTCAATTGCGATTTTAACGATCTGTGCCAGCTCCAGTACACATCCGGCACAACAGGAAAGCAGAAGGGTGCGATGCTATCCCACGGCAACTGGATATCTGCAATGGACGCCGAATGTGATGTACTGGGCTATAATGAGGATGATATCTACCTCGGGATCTATCCTATGGCTCATGTTGGTGTGTCGTGGGGAATTTCTGCATTAAGGGCAGGAGCTACCTGGATAGTTATGGAGGCTTTTGAACTTGAAAGATACATAGATCTGATTGAAAGATATTCTGTTACTGTTGCAGCCGGGATGCCTCCCGTTATTCATTCACTGCTGAAGACTCCGCCGGGAACCGAGGAGCGCCTGAAAAGTGCAAGGGAGATGATAAGCGGTGGAGGGCCGCTGCATCATGGCATATGGAAAGACTTTTACAGGCGCTTTAGAATACCGGTTGTAAATGCATACGGGCTCTCAGAGACGATCGTTGTCGGCACGGGAACGGCGATCAGACCTGAAGACTATCGTACTGCCGATGAATTTAAAAGTGTAGGAAAACCCGTGGGTTTCAGTGAACTAAAGATTGTCGATGTAAACGATCCGAATAAAGAGTTAAAGTCCATGGAAACAGGTGAGATAGCATTAAGAGGTCCGGGTGTTGCCTGTGGTTACTGGAATATGGAAGAAGAAACCGAATCGGTTTTCCTCCCTGACGGATGGTTCTTAACGGGCGATATAGGACATATTGACGAAGAAGGGATGCTTTCGATTACAGACCGTAAGAAAGACATGATTGTTATGTCCGGTTGGAAGATATATCCTACAGAGGTGGAGAAGGTACTAATTGAAAACCCTGTTGTGGATGATATTGCTGTTTTCGGATGCAGCGATATCCACAGGGGGGAGTATCCTGTAGCCGCGGTTGTGATGAAGGACGGGTACGATTTCGACAGGTCATCAATGGATGAATTCGCACGTTCACGCCTTGCGAGATATAAGATTCCCAAGGAGTATTTTGTTGTCGAATCCCTTCCAAGAGTAAGCGGGTGGAAACTTCTCAGGCGCGAGCTTGTGGAGAAGTACTGTAAAAACAATTGAAGTCTTCTTTTTTTATAAAAATTTTATTAATTTTAAAGTGATACATTTAACAGATGTCTAACGAAATCGAAGAGATAACAACCATTAGCAAGGGAAAAAAACTCACAAGTGGTTTGGATGGTCTTGATTTCCAGCTTGGAGGAGGAATTCCCGAGGGATCACTGATCCTACTCTATGGAGATCCTCTTTCAGGTATGGAAAAATTTTCTGTACAGTTCTGGAAAGCCGATGAAGGGTCAGAAAGTTCATACTTCGTGACCGACTCCCTGGTTTCAGAAGGGATGTCGGATGCGTCTAATCTTAATCCTGAAGAGATTACATGGGATATGTCCGGGAAGAGGGTTGTTGTAGATTCTCTTTCAACGCTACTAATAAAAAACGGTATAGCTGATATTTTAAAATTTTTAAGGGAATCTTCAGCCAAGATCAAAGAAGAAAGGGGGAATATGCTTTTATTGATGTACCCGGGCATTCACACTTCTTATGATGAGATACTGGTTAAAAGGAACTGCGACACAGTATTTATACTCAACCAGAATGCACACGGGAGTGAGCTTGAAAGAAATCTCCAGGTTAGTAAAATAGGTGGGATGGACGTTCCAAATAGAGTATTTCCATATAATATCCTTGAAAAAGGAATTGAACTTTCAACAACCGGAAGGGTTGTTTAATATTATACAATCTCAGTTTTTGTTTTTGAACCGGGGCTAAGATTAATATTTTTAAGCAGAAGAGCTTTTTTCTCTATCAGGTGCCATGAAAGGTAGGCTAAGGGAATGGCGCATCCCAGTGAGAGAATAATAAATTCTTCAATCAGGATTCCCGGCAGGAAGTGCAGTATAGTCTGCTGGATCGGGTATGCATAGATGTACATTCCATATGACGGTTCCCCGTACTTCCCGAAATTTGATAGATATGGGATGCCTGCATATGCGACTGTCAATACAAAGTATGGTATAGCAATAAATGCGAATAAAAACATATACTGGGTTCCTGATGCAAGCAGTACGGGTACAAAAAGAAGAACCGCAATCCACCACCTGTAACCTATATAGTCCCTGTTAAGGTACAAAAACGACCCGGCAAAGAAGTATATTATAAAACGAATCTTGTTCAATGCGGGATTGTCATATACTGAAATCCAGGTAAGCACTGTTATGAGGATAAATGGAAGCATAATAAATCTCTTGTTCATCAGCCCGATGACCCCCAGGACTACAACGGAAATATAAAGAACGAACTCCAGGGGGATCGTCCATAAAGGTGCATTGACGTAAGTTACCGGGTTGCCTGCAAATATCCCGATTGCACCTCCGTTGTTATAGAACGGGACTGCCGACCATGTTGAAAAAGATGTAAGACCGGCGAAGTATTCTGAGATTGTGAATGATGTATTTAACGGTCCTATGATGAGTATGATAAATGAAACGGATAATATGAGCCCGGGTACGATCCTCAATACCCTCTTCCAGAGAAAGTTCCTTACAACCGGCCTCTGCTCCCAGCTACGTGTGATCAGGTAACCGCTGATGACAAGAAGTGTGGCAAGACCTGCCTGTCCCAGGAGGAGGTGCCAGTCGAAGAAGTGTAGATTGGGATATCCAAGTGAAAGCGCATAACAATGGGATATTATTATTGAAGAGGCTGCAAGAAACCTCAAAATGTCAAAATTGTTTGTATACCTGATATTCATAATCCAGACCGTTACAACTCCAGGCGAACGGTTTCTGTTGCTTCAACCATGTTTTTAAGTTTTCCAAAAGCTACGGATCTCTCGTGCATCCTCAAACCGCAGTCGGGATCGATAATAAGTTTATCGGCTCCCAATATCTCTATTCCCTTCCCGATTCTTGAGATTATTGTGTCTACGGATTCCACATTCCGGTCCGCTGAATCCACAACTCCGTACCCGATTATTTTATTCCGGATATCACTATTTGAGATTATTTCGATATTATCCGGGTTATTGGCGAATTCAAGATCGATGATATCTACAGGCATCTTTAGAATATCATCTATAATCTCTCCTACGTTTCCACATACATGCAGACAAACGGGAACACTTACTGAACCGGCTATGGCGCTTATCGACTCATAGGCTGCACTCATACTTGCGATTCCCGTTGATAATATCGGTTCGTCTATCTGTAGTATTGTAATTCCGGTATCCTCGAGAAAACCTGCTTCATGAATAAGCGCCTGGGCAATATCCGGGATTATCTCGTCCCTGTTCCTGTACATCGGGGTTTTAATCTTTAAGGCATGAGCCAGAGTCGAGGGTCCTGCAAACATGGCCTTTACCTTCCCGTTTTTTGATATTGCATATTTTGTGTCTGACGCTGTTATTGAACCCTGTGCGGGTTTGATAAGGCCTCTTACCTCCTGACCGTTTATACCCGGGAGCCTTGAGAGGATAGTCGATATCATATCCCCCCGTACCTGGCCGGTTGATATAATGTCAACACCTGCAGCCATCTGGTCGGAGACTGCCGTCTCGAGTGCACCCTTATACGGGTTCATCAACGATTTGAATCCTTTAGACTTCACTGCCGGGTAGCTTCCGACAACGGTTGTGGGAAGTGGTTTGGCCATTATCTTCATGGTGTCAGCCTGTGCCTGTCTCTTGGGAATAATACTGCCTCGCGGATATTGGGCAGTTCAAGCATGGTCATTATCAGTCTCTCCATTCCGAGTCCCCATCCCGCATGCGGGGGCATTCCATACCTGAAGGGTTTTAGATAGAATTCAAAGCTCTCCGGGGACAGTCCTTTCTGCCTGATCTGTTCGATTAAAAGGTCGTGCTGGTGGATACGCTGTGCACCGCTGGATAACTCCATCTTAGGATGCATAAGATCGAATGCCTTACAGATCTCCGGTTCGTTTTCATATGGCATTGCATAATATGGTTTGATGGCGGTCGGCCAGTCGGTTATAAAGTAATGCTCCCCCATCTCGTCACCGATCGCCCTTTCGGCAGCTGTTGAAAGGTCGTCGCCATAGCTAATCTCTTCTTCAATTGAGACAGATGCGATATCGATTGCTTCTGTGTATGTAATCTTTGGGAAAGGAGTCTTTGGGACTTCAAATTCAATTCCAAGAATGTCAATCTCATTTTGACAGTTTTTCTCAACAGCACTGTAGGCAGAGACGATTACTTTTTCAAGAATATCCATTACATCGTTGTGATCTGCAAATGAAACTTCTATGTCTATCGATGTCGCCTCGTTCAGGTGCCTCGTCGTATTATGTTCCTCTGCCCTGAATATGGGGCCTATCTCAAAGACCTTCTCGAATCCTGCCGCCATCATCATCTGTTTGTAGAGCTGGGGACTCTGGTTTAGAAATGCTTCCTTTTCAAAATATGCAATCGGAAAGAGCTCTGTACCGCCCTCTGTTGCAGCGGCTACTACCTTTGAGGTTGTGATATTGATGAATCCTTCTTTGAAGAGGTAGTTGTATATTGCCTCCGTAACATTGCTTCTGATTGAAAAAACCGAATTAATCCTCGGTCTTCTTGCATCGAGGTACCTGTTGTCGATCCTTGTATCGACTTCGGCAAGCACTTTTTCAGACACATCCAGTGGGAGAGGAGTTTCGGCACGGCTAAGGATCTCGAATTCTTCAGGAATGATCTCTCTTCCGCCCGGTGCTTTTTCGGTCGGCTTGACCAGCCCTGAAACCATAACCACTGACTCTCTCGAGACATCTTTCACTGCATTGAGCACAGATTCAGGTGCCTTCTTTTTTACAATGGTGGCCTGGAGAAAGCCGGTCCTGTCCCTGAGAATGTAAAAACTCAAACCGCCAAGATCGCGTATTTCATGAACCCAGCCAATGACTTTTGCAGTCTCCGTTTCCGGTGTTACTTCATTCAAATATTTACGCATACAAATTCTGCATTATGTTATGTAACTACAGTTTTATTTTGCTTTTCTCAGGTACTCTTTTTTTTATTGCAATAATTTTAATAATCTGAATTCGTAGATAGACCCGGGATAGCATGATCGGAAAGATACTGGTTGCAATCGACGGTTCGCCCGCCTCAGAGAAGGCACTGGATATCGCAATCGATGAGGCGAAAGCGAGAGATGCAGAACTTCATGCAATATTTGTAGTCCCGGGCCCGCCACCGGATACGACTATACATGACGGGGGCGCACATAACCCGGGTGCCGGTACATCCAATCCGGGTGAAACTTTAAACAATACTGGCGGACTGCTCCTTGGACATGCGGAGGCGGCTGCAGCCGGGAGAGTTGTTGGGATAATTACACATTGCATTTATGGAGATCCCCCCGGTGCAATCATTGAGCTGTCAGAAGAGATCGGGGCTGATTTAATAGTACTGGGTTCCAGCGGGAAGAACGGATTTGACAGGTTCTTTCTTGGGAGTGTAAGTTCAGGAGTAATCGAAAAATCCAGAATTACAACTATTATCGCGAGGAATTAATAATACGGAAAAGAATTTATTAAATCCGGTCAGAATATTAATATATATGCGGCGCTTCCCGAATAAATTATTATTTTGTCTGTTTTTATCAATCATTCTCTCCTGTATGCCGGTAGCATGTTCGGCAGCAGGTGAACTGGAGATATGGGGATATACCGAACCCGGGAATGTGCTTTGTCCCGGCCAGGATGCTACCGCCATCTATACAATCGGGTACAAATTTGAATCCGATGACGAAAGCCTCCAGTTATATACAGAACTGATCAATCCGAAATGGGAGGCGTCAATAATTATCGACGGGGTAAGCCATGTTCTCCCTTCAGGTAACGGCAGGTACATGAGTCTTAGCGGATTTGAGCTCTATTACCCCCGGACCCACTCTTCAAAGGTTGAATTTTCGCTTAAGGGAACAGTTCCCGAGGTTTATTACTCCGGGAATTATACGATCTTCCTTGCAACCTGGTATGACTATGAAGGTTCGGTAACGGACGAAAAAGTTGTTGAAGCAATTATCGTGAATCCGTCTGAGATCGAGAGTATTCAGCAGACCCGCGAGAATGAACTTCAGCTGCTGAGGAATTACCTGGATGATAAGTATCTTCCCGGTGTGGATCTCACTTCTGCCGAAAAGAAGTACAGCGATGCCGCTTCAGCCATAGAGAATGCCAAAAAAGCCGATCCGGCTACATCAAGCTCTCTTCTCTCAGATGCAAAGATCTTTATCGACGAAAGCTACCTGCTGGCGGATAAGGCATGGGCAGATTATTCGATTGGACAGGCAGGGTCTAAGATCTCTGTTGTAAGAGGGATGATCTCGGTATATGAGGATAAGGGGTTGTCCGGTGATTCGAGAGTATGGGTTGTCCGATCGTATGTAGACAATGCTGACACTCTCCTTGTCCTCGCCTCAGAGAAATTTGGCAGTTCAGATTATGATTCTGCAGGGAGTTATGCGGAACAGGCGCAATCCAAGGCGGAACAGGCATATGATTATGCATGCAGCCTGAATAAAGAACTTGATCTAAAATCCCCGGCGATGCAGACCTCTTCCACTCCGAAAAAGACCACATCGTCTCCAACCTCAACCTCCCCGGGATCTTCCGGAGAAAGCATTGATGATGCGGGTGTTGGGGATTTCCTCCAGTCTGAAGTCGATCTGGATAGTGCGATAAAAATTCTTTCTATGATTGGTGAAGGATTAATGGGGGCTTTCGAGTTTCTTGGAGGCCTGATTTCGATGGCTTCTGATAACTGACATGAGATCCCAGGCGAGTGATTCTGCAGAATGCCCGGAGTTCATCTTCGTATTCATCTGCATCGCTCCTTCTATTCTTTTTTCCTGGTTTTGATCCTGGATCATAAGGTCTGTAAAACCCGTATAGGCTGAGAGAATTTTATTGTAATTAGTCAGAGCACATCCTGAAGGGTTTTTGGGAAGATCCGGTGCGAAAGCGATAGTAAACTGTTTAAAAAGAAGATCCTTCATGCCATCGCATGCAATTACAGGCATAAGCGATGTCAGATGCGAACCCGGGCCGATGATGACTGCATCTGATGATGATATTACCGAGGCCGCTTCCCGGGTGATAACCGGGTTGTTGGAGAATTCAATTTTAATCTCCCTGATAATATCCAGTTCATTTCCGGTGATGTTATCCCTTAGATTGATTGAAGGCACAAATTCATCACCAGCTTTACAGTAAAGTTCCATTCGATTGTCTGTAGCAGGAAGAATTTTGGCACATATTCCAAACCTCCGGCACATCTGTTTAGTAACCTCGGTTGCCGTGAGTCCTTCTGAAAAGTATCTCCCTCTCGCCGTATGAACTGCACGCTCCTTATCCCCGACAGGTACAATGTCATCTTTGAAATATCTTTTAAAAAAGGAGTATGTTGAAAATGTATCCCCTTTAATTCCACGCCATTTTGAGGTATCCAGTATACCCGAGAATAAATAGATCAGGTTGTCGATATCCGGAGATGCCATAGTCCCGTCTATCCATATTGAATCCGATGTGTTTGCAATTACGGCAATCTCATCATCGTCGAGAAAGTGCCTGAATGCACGAATCAGTTTCAGCGATTCGCTTCCGCCTGAAATGACGGTAATCATCGGGTTATATTGGGCTGTGAAAAATAAAATAGATTGTCTGTGTTTATTCCATAAGCCGGTAACCGGAATTCAGCTTTTCCAGTACGGCAAGTGAATACACCCTGAGGAAAGTGCTGAAGGGAACGCTTATGATAAGAAGCACCGGGATAATTATGGCAAGGAACAATACCAAAACTACTACATTAAGCAGGTTTAACCCGAGTCCGATTCCCATGAGAAGGTACAATATCAGGAAAGGTATTCCGACTGCAATTATTACAATCATGGATGCAAGTAGAAGGAAGATTGCCACGACAATCGATATGACCACCTTCATAATCAGGTAAATTATCGATTGAGCCGGGCTTTCTTTTACTATTGAAAAGCATTTTTTCCATCCTTCAATAACTCCGCAATTGTCCTTAAGCATGATAGGTACAACAAAATCTATTGTAAATATTGATATTATGGATACTGCAAGTATCACAAGGAGAAAAAATCCCAGGGCAGCCATGAATAATATTGGATCGAATGAGCCCCCGGAAGAAAATATTGACAACAGGAATACGGCGACTGCTGCAATAACGAGAAAGATCATTATTATCATGAATATGAAAAGCCGAAATCCCCTGCCGGCATTCTCCCTGAAAAATTTTCTTAACCGGAATTGATTTTCAGCCAGGCATTTAACGAATACAAACTGGAAGACATTTGAAAAATAAAGATAAACCAGAGCAATCAGACCAACGGCTACCAGTAAGAATATTATCAGTTCGGGAATGTCCCAAAAACCTGCTTCAAGACCTGAGAGATCCGAAGGAGGATTCCCCGGGAATGAGGAGGGAAAATTAAATCCGCCAAATCCCCCTGTGAAGAGACAGATTACAGCTATTCTCCACCAGACACTCCACTTAAACGGCCACAAGAGACTTTTTGTTCTTTCAATTGCATCATCAATAGCTGAGAATGCATGATAAACAGACATACAACAATATAAGGGATTTTTTATTATAAATTGATTGAACTTTTGAGTTATATCAAAAATCCACAAGAGATAGGATTTCTCCGGCAAGTCCGGAGCTGACAGCTTCATCTGTCATCAGGGTATCAGCCCGGATTCCACTCTCAAGCATTAATGGATCCCTGATATCCTGTATGAAGAGATCCGTGAACTCACTGTACAACGATAAAGTGCCGGCTGAATCTGCTGTCATTCCCCATGCCTCCATGAGTGCCTTTGCGGGTCCGCTTACCGGTTCGCTGCCGATGAAGGGGCTGACCGAAATTACAAATGCGCTCTTTAATGCCTCTTTTATACCTGAGCATTCGAGAATAGGCGATATACTTGTTACAGGATTTGAAGGCCCAATTACGACGAGATCGGAGTTGTCTATTGCACTAACCGACTCTTTTGTTCCGGAGATCATTTCGTCGCTGTTTCTTATAATTTCATCAATATCCAGGTTTCCGCGGTGTTTTACCCAGTATTCCTGAAAATGTATGAGTTTTCCCCCGGTCCTGATAAAGGTCGTATATTCGGAATCCGTCATGGGAAGTATGTTTGCGGTTATATCCATCCTCCTGCATAGTTCCTTTGTCGATTGCGTCAGAGTCATTCCCGATTCAAGCATGCCAGCCCTGGCAATATTTACAGCTCTGTCCCGGTCTCCAAGAGTAAGATATACATCCTCGCCAAGATCCTTCAGAAAATCATTTGTTATTGTGGTGTCGCCCTTAATTCCCCACCATGTATCTGTATCCAGGAGTCCTGCAAACAGATACATTACTGTGTCTATATCCGGAGATAAGTGGCTGCCGTAGATCCACATATCCTCTGCGGTATTGACTATTACAGAGATGTCACAGTCTTTTATGTGGTTCCTAAAGCCCCTGATCAGTTTAGGGGTACCCGTGCCTCCTGAAAGAAATGTGACTTTCATCCAGAATAGTTTAAAACGGGAGATATATAAAGTGGATTATAAGTGACAACCTGTTTACTTATGAGCCGGTCTCTTAATTCCAATAATTATATCAGATTATATAAATCAAATAGAATGTAGGAAGCGGATGAAGACGATAAAGGATCCCGTCCACGGGTATATCAGTGTAGATCAGAGGGTATTGCCTTTACTTGATTCTCCGCAGGTGCAGAGACTTCGTTATATCAGACAGCTCGGTTTTTCGCACATGGTATATCCGGGAGCGAATCATACAAGGTTCGAACACTCTCTTGGCACCATGCATCTTGCGGGAATTCTCGCCAGAAGCCTGAAACTTACTGACCCGGATGTTCTCCTGTCGATGGTTTCAGGGCTTTTGCATGATATCGGGCACGGCCCCTTTTCGCATGCAACCGAATCTTTGATTGAAAAGTATCTTGGAAGAAGCCACCACGAGGTCGGTTATATGATCTGCGGTGAAGAATTGGGAGGAGCCATAGAAAGGCTTGGGCTCGAACCCAACGACGTATGTGAAATGATCGAAGGCAGGCATGAACTTTCAGGAATAATACATGGGGAACTTGATGTCGACAGGATGGATTACCTGATGAGGGATGCTCATTATACGGGGGTTCCCTATGGGACTGTCGATGCCCAGAGACTTATTCACAGCACCACGATGTCCGGGAGCGGTCTGGTATTGAGAGATAGCGGCATAATTGCTGCTGAGTCGCTTCTTATTGCGCGTACATTGATGAGGCCGACGGTGTATTTTCATCATGTATCAAGAATTGCAGAAACGATGGTCAAGACGGCTGCAGAGAGATACCTGGAATCTGCAGGCACCACCCGGGCAGAATGTTTGCTTGCGCTTGACGACGGTTCATTCTGTGTCGAAATCATGTCTTCGGAATGTGAGAGTGCGTCATCTCTGATGAAAGATCTCCTGAAAAGAAAATTATACAAGAGATCGATCTATGCCGGTATCGACCAGGTCAGGTACTCTTCAATACTCCGAAGACCCGAACAGATAGACGAGAAAAGGATAGCCGCACAGATTGCCGAATCGGCTGGTATCGACGAGCATCATGTTCTGGTCGACATTCCTCCTTTTCCGTCTCCCATGTCGATAGAAGTTATGGTGGAAAACAGAAACGACCTTGTTTCGCTGGAGAAGATGTCGCCCCTGGTCAATACCCTCAATGATACAAGAAAGACACAGTGGAGGATGGGGGTCTATACACTCCCCGAATACCGCAGGATAGTAGAGGATGCAGGTCGCGAGGTTCTCAATATCGGCAAACCTACAAAACAGAACAAGTTAAATATATAATAGGTTATTTCAATCAAATCTGGAGACATTGCCTGATGAAAAAATATGTAGTTGCAGTGACCGGTGCAAGCGGAATGATATATGCAAAAAGGCTCCTTGAGGTACTTACGGGAATCGGGGAGGTACATATCATCATCTCCGATATTGCCAAAAGAATTGCTGAATATGAAGAGGTGGATCTCTCCGGGTTCAACGGCGTTTATGTGGGGGATCAGGATATGTTTGCGGATGTTGCAAGCGGTTCATTTCAGTACGAAGGAATGATTATATGCCCCTGCAGCATGAAGACCCTTGCTGCCATAAGTTCGGGTTATTCGGAGAATCTTATATCCCGCGTGGCGGATGTCTGCCTGAAGGAGAAGAGGAAATGCATCCTGATGCCGAGGGAGATGCCCTTATCAAGGATTCATCTCAAAAATATGCTTAATGCTGATGAGGCAGGTGCAACGATTATGGTAATGGCTCCCGGTTTTTACATGAAACCCGAAAAGATCGAAGACCTTGTAGATATGGTGGTTGCGAGAGCCCTGGATCACCTGGGTGTCGAGCATGACCTTGGATTCAGATGGAGTGGATATGATGCGTGATTTTATCGAACTGATGAGAGAGAACGATCTGGTGACAGATGTCGAGGAGGAGGTATCATCACAATATGAAGCTCCTAAGTTGGCGGCGGGAACCGATAAACTTCTCTTCTTCCATAAACTCGACGGGACACACCGCGGTGTGATGAATGTCACTGCTTCCAGGAGGGCCTTGTCACTTGCACTTGGATATGATGAGAAGGATGTTGTAAGAGAACTTGCATCAGCGGAATATAACGGCAGTGTCAATAGTGCCGGCCGGCTCAATATGCACCACCCGGATCTATTCAGCCTCCCAATTATGCGTCATTATCCCCTCGATGCAGGCAGATACCTGACCTCTGCAATAGTATTTTCCGAATATGGAGGTGTATCGAATGCTTCTATTCACAGGATGCTCGTTTTGGATGAGAAGAGACTGGCCGCACGTCTTGTCGAGGGCCGGCATACGTATAATCTGCTAGGTGAAGCTCTTGAGAAAGGTGACACTCTTCCTGTTGCAATAACAATCGGGACTCACCCGAGAGTGACATTTGCATCATGTACGCGGGTACCGGCCGGAAAGGAGCTTGCATATGCCGCAGAACTATCCGGAGGACGGATGGATGTATTTGAATGCGGAAACGGTGTCCGTGTTCCTGATGCAGAGATAGTAATCGAAGGTTACATCACGGCAGAGAAGGCCGATGAAGCCCCGTTTGTCGATATAACCGGAACTTATGATCCGGTAAGACCGGCACCGGTAATCGAGATTACCGGAATGCATGTAAAGAACGATCCAATCTATCACGGTATTCTTCCGGGAGGAAACGAACATAAGCTGCTTATGGGAATGCCTTATGAACCAAAGATCTACCGTGCCGTTGGTGAGGTGACTACCGTTCGCAATGTATCGCTCACAACAGGCGGTTGCGGTTATCTTCACGGGGTCGTTCAGGTAAGGAAAAATACCCAGGGGGATGGCAAGAATGCAATTATGGCCGCATTCGCAGCTCATACATCTCTCAAGCATGTCGTGATAGTCGATGAGGATATTGATATCTATGATATGGAGGATGTAGAGTATGCAATCGCAACCCGTGTCAGGGGAGACAGGGATTTAATGGTCATCGAAGGCGCCAGGGGGTCGTCTCTTGATCCCTGCAGGGTTGGAGACGGCACCAATGTTAAAGTCGGAGTGGATGCCACGATGGTGATGGGTGAAGAGAAGAACTTTGTAAGAGCTGTGTGGGACTGATAAATTATGCAACTGGACAGAGAAGATGAAAATATATTAGCGGGTGAGTACGGCGAGACAAGGCAGAAGATGATGGAGATCATCGTTGCACTGGGGAAGGTCTTCGGTGCAGAAGAGCTTGTCCCGATAACAAGTGCACAGATTAGCGGTGCATCATACAAGACAATAGGGAAATGGGGTCTGGAATGGCTGAATAATCTTGATGCAAGGGTTGCCGTTCTTTCCGTCTTAAATCCTATCGGTATGCCGCGTGACAACTGGCAGGAACTGGGAATATCTCAGGAATTCGCTCACAACCAGAAAGCGGTAATGGCTGCCTACAGGAAACTCGGTGTAAAGATGGAGTGCACCTGCACCCCGTATTATCTTTATACGAACCTTACAATGCAGGATCATCTTGCATGGTCCGAGTCGTCCGCCGTATCTTATGTAAATTCCGTTATCGGCGCGAAGACGAACAGGGAGGGGGGGCCCTCCGCACTTGCGGCGGCCATTGTAGGGAAGACTCCCAAATACGGCCTTCACCTCTTCAAAAACCGCATGCCGCAGGTGACAATAGAGGTCGAGAATTCAGAGACCCTTCATGAGGGTCATTTCGGTGCAATCGGTTATCTTGTGGGGAAGGAGACCGGAAATAAGATCCCGTATTTCACGAATATACGCGCTTCAAGGGATCAGTTGAAGGCTCTTGGGGCGGCAATGGCTGCAACGGGCGCCGTTGCCCTCTATCATGTAAAGGGGATTACACCTGAGGCAAGGCTCCCCACTTTCGCACCGGAACCCTCTGAGAAGATCGTAATCGAGGCCTCTGATATAGAATCCCTCTTTGAGGAGACGGACGTTGATGCTGTTGCAGTCGGCTGCCCCCACTGCTCGGTTGAGGAACTGAGTAAAATCTCCGAACTGCTCGGCGGCAGGGAAGTTAAAAAGCCGTTCTATATATTTACAGCTAAAGGAGTCAGGGATGCCAGTATGGAGGTTGTATCAAAGATTGAAAAGACCGGAGCAAAGGTTATCGGCGATACCTGTATAGTGGTCTCCCCGGCGATGGACAAATTTGATACTATAATGGTTGATTCAGGAAAGGCATTTGCATATGTTCCCAATATGTGCGGGGCCCGGGCGAGGCTCGGAAGCCTTGAGGAATGCGTTGAAGAGGCTGTAAAATAATTATAACAGGGGAATATCCTCTGATCTAATCTTATACACTTTAGCAAAATGATCGGGATGGTATCTCATCTTTGCCTCTCTAAGGCCGGGGAGTCCGAGATCCGACTCCCTGTTGATGTATTTATATCTCTCTTTGACCGCTTTTGCAGTCTCGTTATTTATTATCTTATAACTGCCGCTGCATTTCGGCAGTCCTTTCTCGAAATGAACAACAACATTCTCAGGATTTAACTCTTCATAGATCGCCATTGCAATGATATCATCCTCGTTCTTTACAAGAATCCCTGATAGTTCAAGCTCCCTGAAGTGGTCGACTGCAAATACTGTTGCATCCATCTCATAGTTCAGGACCTTCTTCTTTTCGCACTGTTTCCATTCACACCATTTTACAAGGAATTCATGGATTTTTTCCAGGCTTTCCCCGGATATATCCTCAACTTCATAGCTACACTTCTTCCTGAATTTATTGATATGCTTCCTGATATTGACGAAGTCTTTTCCTGGCAGATCTGCGAGGGTATCTGCAGAGTAGACATAATCGAAGAAATCCCTTTCCGGAATGATTACATCTTTGGGGATATATTTCAGGACTCTTAACATCGTCTTCCTGTCAAATATCTCGTAAGCGATATCAGTCCCGTATTTTTTTGCAAGGCTTAATGTATCGATAAGGAGCAAATCATCAAATTCCCCAAAAGGCCCCCTGAAAGAATAATCCCCATCGATCTCTGCTGAAACGATAACCGCATCACCGGTACTGAAGTATTTATAATGAGCATATTCGGACCAGCATACCATCGTCGCGAAGGTGTTGTCGCTATGTTCCTGAGGATATTTTGAGAAAAAATTTTTGAAAAAATCCTTATCATCTAGGGTAACGTCCCTGAAATCGTCAATATCAATCATTGTCGAACCTTAGAACCATTGGAATATGATCCGTCATTGTTGAAAACCCTTCTTTCTCATAAAAATCCGAAGTCCCCGGTTCGGCAATCAGCCCTATCCAGCCAAGACCTTTTCTTCGTGACTCTTCAACAAGAGCCTTTAATATTCGCCTTCCAATACCTAAACCCCTGTAATCGGCATGGACCACAAGATCCTGGATGTAGCCGTCAGATGTTCCGTCCGAAATAACCCTCCCCATTCCGACAGCCCTGTTCTCCCCGTCTTTGGCAAGGGCGAACAGGAAACTTCCTTTAATAAGAGGCCCTATCTCAGAAGTACTCCAGGTATCCTTCCACCAGCCTCCCTGGCGGTACAGCTCAACTATTTCATCGGTATCCCACTCATTTATTATTGAGATCTCTATTTCTCCGCCTTTTTCTGCATTCATAGGCATCGTGATAATAATGATATTCTGTTTATAATATAAGAATAAATAAGGATGAATCAAATCCGGTAAGGTTGATGAATAATGAATACCGAGACTCAAAAAAGGGCCCTGCTTGTGATGGGATGCCCCCAGGTCCCTGTCCAGACTCCTGCTGTGATCCATATCTCCTACAAACTCAAAGGAGAGGGATATAAACCGGTAATTGCAGGGACACCTGCAGCCAATATGATTATAAAATTCTCAGATCCAAAAGGATACTATGCAGGAGAGCTGAAAAACCTCGATTCAGAGATTGCAAAAATAACAGAAGAGGAAGAGAGTTACGATCTTTGTTTTGTATTTATTCATAACGATTCAGGCATCGCATATGCGGCAACTATGAATGAGATACTTGAATGTGAGATTATTCCTGTAATATTCGGAAAGGAAGCTGAAGAATTGAGCATTATGGCTGGTTTCTCATCAAGATTAATCTCGGCAGAGGCTGTTCATAATCCTAAACCTCTAATCAGCGATATAGACAGGGTGATGAAATGGGCTGTATAGAGAAGATGCCGTATGAAGTACTGCTTAGGAATGTAAGCTTTGGTGAATGCCGGGATTACCAGAAGAAACATTATAAAGAGCTTTACGAAGTAAAACCCGGTCATAAGATATTCGATGTTTATATCATCGGGATACCGCCGGTATATATCGCTCTTGATGGAGACGATGTAATATTTCCATATACAAAACCCTGTCACGGGACATTCCTCCTGAAGATTAACAATCCCGAAGAAGCGGCGAAGATAAGAAAGACATAGAAAAAATGGATTTTATTTTTATTTTTGCAATAGCTATCGGACTAGCAATGGATGCCTTTGCGGTCTCTGTTTCGGCCGGAGTCTACGAAAGGTCTGAAAAGCTCCTCACTTCATTAAAGCTCGCTATTGTATTCGGCGTATTTCAGGGAGGCATGTGCGCTGTCGGCTGGTTTTTCGGGAGAGAGTTCAGTGCTCTTATATCCGGTTACGATCACTGGGTTGCTTTTATTCTGCTCTCAATAATAGGTTTAAAAATGATTTATGAAGGGATTTCAGGCAGTGAAGAGAAAACATTTGACATGACATCGCTTCCGGTTCTTCTTTTCCTGGGAGTTGCGACAAGTATTGATGCGCTTGCAGCCGGCCTTTCATTTGCTCTGTTTGATATGGGCATTCTTTTCCCTGCGGTTATTATCGGGGGGGTCACCTTTGGGATGTCATTTGCCGGAGTCTATCTTGGAGGCGGATTCGGAGATTTAATAGGGAAAAAAGCTGAAATTGTCGGGGGATGTATTCTGATTTTTCTGGGAATAAAGATTCTGGTTGAGGGTCTGTTTTAGATTATTCTTTTTTAAACAATATTCTGGATCATTCATTTAACATAAGACATTATCTCATCCCTGAACCGCTCTGCTACCTCTTTTGTATTAGCTTCAACATAAAGTCTCATGAACGGCTCGGTTCCGGATGGCCGGATAAGCGCCCAGCTTCCGTCTTTTCTGTTGATCCTGACACCATCTGTTGTGTCAATTTCTTCATCCTGAAAAGAAGCGGTCACTTTCTGCATAATCTCAGTGTGGTTGCTGCTAAATATCTTGTCTTTCAACATGACCAGTATGGGAAGCTCTTTCCGCAGTTCTGATAGAGGCTTTCCTTCAGCGGATATCAAAGACGCCATCGCCGCTGCAGTCATCCCGCCGTCGCGGCAGTGCTGGTGTCCGGGAAAGATCAATCCGCCATTCCCTTCCCCTCCGAAGACAACGTTTTCCCCCTTTTCAGCAAGTTCAATCATCTTTCTTGCAACAGATATGCTGCCTACTTTTGTATATTCGACACGGCAGTTGTATTCGGATGCAATTATCTCGGCCGCCCTGGATGTACTTACCGGTGTTACCACAACTCCGCCGGGATTGCTGCTACAGGCGTATTTCTGCATTAGTGCAAATTCTTCGTTCTCCTCGAGGTAGTTGCCTTTGTCGTCGATGAAAACCGCCCTGTCTGCATCGCCGTCATGTGCAACACCAAAAGCGGCGCCCGTGGAAAGGACAAGTTCAGCGAGCGGTTTCAGGCCTTCCGGGGAGGGTTCGGGGAGTCTGCCCGGGAAAAACCCGTCCATCTGCCCGTTTATTGTATGAACCCTGCATCCGATACCGGTGAGAATTCTTTCTGTCGTCAGGCATGCCGGCCCTGATCCGGGATCAACCACTACCGTCAGCGGTTCTTTTATCTGCTTTACCCGGCTGCATATAGCAGCAATGTATTCATCAAGCATCTCCGGTGCGTATGATTCTCTGCCGGTTTCCGTCCAGTCCCTGATATCGAAGTCTCCAGAGAAGAGTACAGTTTCAAGCTTTATTGTATCATCGTCGCTGAATTCTGTGCCGTCCGAATCAATCACCTTTACACCGTTGTATTCCGGGGGATTGTGTGAAGCTGTTATAACCGCACCTGCATCGAAATGCAGTTTAACTATATACTGAAGTGCGGGAGTTGGAAGGATGCCGAGATCGACAACGTCGCATCCTGCAGCAAGTAGTCCCGCTTTGATAGCACATTTTAGTGACGGGCCTGATGTCCTGGTATCCATTCCTACAGCAACCTTACCTTTTCTCAGTTTCCCAAGTGAAAGGCCGATCTTCATAACGAGATCGGGAGTCATTACCTCTCCTGCAATACCTCTTGCACCATTTGTTCCGAACAATTTCTTTTCAGGTTTGACTGAAGCCATCTTATCGATATATGATTCGTTTTGAGAAGTAGATTTGTTTTTGCATAAAGTTTGTATTGTGACGGGCGTTTCACTAATTTTTTCATTTGCAACCATGTGCCAGTTGCCGTTTTTATTAATCTGTCAATTACAGATTTTGAATATATAGCAGCAATTGCTTTAAGGCCATTTTCTTATCTCACCGGTGCTGCCCGACCTTAGCTCCTAAATTGCGTTTTATATGACAAAAAAAGTCTTAATTGATGTTTGATGGTAGCGGTCATCTTACAGGAATGATGGATCCCTGCCGGATAAAAAAGAGGTAAGACAGAATCGAAATGAAAATTATTGTTCCGGTGAACCGGATTCTTCATCAACCGGATCGTTTTGAATATCGGCAGAATTATCTTTATCTTTTTTTATGGGATTGTTGAGGCCTGCCGATCGAAGCATCGAGGCCGCTTCGGCAACACTTCTCATTACTTCGGTAATTCTGTCTTCAATATCAATCTCGTCGTCTATATCGATCGCTGTCCCCTCGATTTCAAGCAGGAATCGTGCAATTTCGCTTGATTCAAAAAGGATATCATCCAGTTCGTCAGCAGTGAAAAATCCGCAGAGCGCCCCGTAGAAAAATGTTGCACCCGATTTGCGAACTTTTCGTTTAAACGAACTTCTTGCCTGGTTTACCGCCTGGGGCGTATATGTGTCGATCATGAAAGGAACCAGGCCGGGCAGATTCTCTCCGATGAATGTCATTTCAGCTCCTCCGCGGGTAGAGAAGTCTGCGCATAATCTTGCGATTGCCCATTCTCTTGCTGTAATATATGTATGCTTCCTGAGGAACTGGTTCACCCGCCTGTATGCCGAACCATCTACTTTCTTGAATTTTTTATACTTGTTAATCCGTTCCAGATCTTCTTCGGAGAGACATTTTTTCACCGGGGTTTCATCATCGTTAATTTCACTTATATCTGGCAGGTTCAGTTCGTCTTCAGAATTTTCCGGTAAACTGCCTGTTTCATCATCAGGATCTTCCTCCGGGTTCTCATTTATTATATCGTTATTGGGTATATCGCCGGGTTCTATGATATTTTCATTCGTATTAATCTCCATATCTATATCTAATCGGGATTCTTCATTTATATTCTGGTGATCAAATTCCCCTTGTACAGGTTCTTCTTTCATTGATCATTATGTGGTTTTTTGTTTTATTGAATTTTTCTGGCAGTGATGCAGTTTTTTACTTCCTGTAAACCATTTTTTGTTTTTCTTTATCTGCAATTCAATATGCCGGGAATCTTGTTTAGGCCTTCGCATTAAGATATAGCATCATATGGTTTATATGAAATGCGGGAGAGTAAAAATAATTATCATAAACTTAACTCTAATAGATTTTTTTAAAAAATTATGCAAAATATAAGGTTTTTTTACCGATATTATCCTGGTTGTTCTTTACGGGGATTAACTGAACTAAAAAAGTTAAAAATATTTGTTTTTTCGTAAGATTATTGTCAATTATCTCAATTTTTAGTTATGATATGTGATTTAAGCGTATTTGCAGTAGATTTTATTGATTTTTATTTTCTGTAATTCTCGCAGGATACTCTTTGTCAATAAGGAGGTCTGATTGTCAGTTATAAACCATTAAAAGTTTTAAGATGAATTGTCCGGTTTTTGATTTGAAAGAGGGAAATACTTCCTGTATACTTCTTTTCTTTCGTCTAAATCCGTATGGAGATAAACTTCGGTGGTCTGAATTGAGCTATGGCCCAGGTTTTCCTGTACAACCCTGAGATTTTTCGACCTGCGGTATAATTCACTGGCATAACTATGGCGTATTTTATGAGGCGTTATTCCTTTTGGCGCATATTTTTCAAAGATATGCTGGACAGTCCGCGGAGAGATATTTTTACCTGATTGTCCTTCAAACAGGGGTCCTTCAGTCTTTCCGGATGTGAAATGATTAATATCCATGAGTGTTTCCTCATCAACAAAGACTGAGCGGATCTTCCCACCTTTCCCTTTTACTCTTATTATATGGTCCTCAAAATCGATATCCTCTATTAATATAGAGCATAATTCAGAAACGCGGACTCCTGTTGCATATATCGTTCTTATAATCAGCCGGTCTCTTTCATTTTTTATGGAGTTTAACAGAGAGATGACCTGGTTATGTTTCAGGTATTTAAGTTCCTTTTCCTTGATCTTCGGCCTGTCTATTGCAGCCATTGGGTTTGATTTTATTATTCCCTGGGTATAGCAGTACCTGTAGAAAGAACTCAGGGAAGAGATTATTCTCTGGAGTGTTGAAGCTTTATAGCTTCTTAATGTGGTTAAAAAAGCAAGGAAATCGTTAATCATTATTGGCGTGGTGTCTATTTCGGTGTCAAGTCTGGCATTTTTTAGGTCGTTCCAGTATATAACCAGTTTATCCTGGTCCAGATTACGTCGGATCCATAAGTAGTACCCGAATTTTTTAATTGCGCCTTCATAACTGGATATTGTTCTTGGGGAAAAATTCCGCATCCTGAGGTGATGGCTGAACCTGTTGAGCCATTCCGAGAAATAATCCCCTTCCATGCTTTAATCTTTAAAATCTCAAAATTTAAAAGCTTTACGCAGAATATACATTCTGCGCCAAAACGTCTGACACTTCTATTATTCATTTTTTTGATGATCCCGTCAGGTGAAACGGCGGTGCGAACTCCTGATAAGGGAAAATTTTTTGAAAACCTGTACAGGTTTGGATTGGAACTTTGGTATTGGTCTTTATGATTGGATTTATCTATGGTATCTTATACAGTGGCCTGGGGGAAGATCCATTTTGACCTGATTGGATCTCCTGACTGGATCTCCTGACTGGATCTCCTGATTGTCTTTCAGGCAAAAGCAGAATATTGTGGATTAGAAGGGCTTATCCGGGATTATTAAAACTATAACTAAAAAAGGGGATTCTATGGGCATATTTGCTGGAATTAACTAATAATCAGAGGTTTCAAAAAAATCGTCAAACTTTCATAAACCATATGATGCTATATTTATGTCTTTGACTTAGGATAATAAAATTTCATCTTAAATTTCGATAAATTTCCGGCAATCATCCGGTCTGGAAAATAATGTGATATCAATATCCGGTTTATCGGGATCATTTTCAGATTGTTCTCAAAACAGTCATATTCCCCAAGATCGAAACTACTAGACGAAGATGACCAAAGGACCAACACCTGCTATGAAGCAGTTCTATGAGATGAAATCAAAATATCCTAATACAGTCCTTTTTTTCCAGATGGGGGACTTTTACGAGACGTTCGGCGAGGATGCCGAAGCAGTGTCACGTGAACTGGATATTACGCTTACATCTCGTGGAAAGGATATAAACGGGGAGAAGATGCCTCTTGCCGGGGTTCCGATTCATGCAGGAGAGTCATATATCTCACGCCTTGTAAAGAAGGGATACAGGGTTGCCGTATGCGATCAGGTGGAGGATCCGAAGAAGGCAAAGGGAATTGTAAAAAGGGATGTTGTCAGGATAGTCACTCCCGGGACGGTAATCGATTCAGGCATGATTGAAAACTCCGGTCCGAGTTATCTCATGTCTGTAATGCCTGACAGGGACGGAGAAGATCTTGGTGTCTCCTTCCTTGACATCTCAACTGGAGATTTTTTTATATCTGCATTGCCCGCAGGTGATCTTTATTCATGGCTTAATTCGGAGATCACCCGTTACAGGCCATCAGAATGCATCGTTCCGGAAAACTGCCTGAATAAAATATCTGAATATATCCGCTCAAAGGATGTGCTTGTTACCGAATACGATTCTCTGAATTTTGATCATGATAACGCACAGGGTTTTTTACTTAAAAAATTCGGAGTCAATTCGCTTGAGGGGTTCGGGTGCATCGGGATGGATCTTTCGGTATCCGCTGCAGGCGCCTGTCTTTCATATGCATGCGATACCCAGAAGTCGGATCTAACACATATCAGGGGCTTTTCTACGAAAATTCCTTCAGGAAATATGGTCCTCGATGCCATCACTCTAAGGAACCTCGAGATCCTTGAAAATATAAGAACCCGCCAGGGTAAGAACTCATTATATGACCTGTTGAATGAGGTAAAGACCCCGATGGGCAGCAGGACTCTCAGGTCCTGGGTAATATCCCCGTTAATAGACAGGAACGAGATCAATTCAAGGCTTGATTCGGTAGAATTTTTCTATAACAATATCTACATTCGTGAATCTCTGCGTTCGATGCTCCACAGGTATGCCGACATAGAGAGAATTGCAGCCAGAATTTCGTATGGTAATGCCGGCCCAAGGGAGCTTGTAACCCTCAAAAACTCTCTTGCAAAAATACCGGAAATAATCCTGCTGCTATCCGGTGAGAGGATCTCTGTACCTGAACTGGTTCGCCTGTCACTCGGGACAATGGAGCCTCTTGACGGCTGTGTAGATCTGATAGAGAGATCCATTGAAGAAGAACCGCCTGTACTTGCCAGAACGGGAGGAGTGATCAGGAGGGGTTTTAACAGCGATCTTGATGAACTTAGGGATTCCGCAGGTTCGGCAAAGGAGTGGATTGCCCGCTTCCAGCAGGATGAAAGGGAGAGGACGGGAATAAAATCCCTGAAAGTAAGTTATAACAAAGTCTTCGGGTATTTTATAGAAGTAACCAAATCCAACCTGAAGTTAGTTCCTCCGGAATATATCCGAAAACAGACTACAGTGAATGGTGAAAGATTTACTCTTCCTCTTCTGCAGGAAAAGGAATCACTCATCGTCAATGCAGAAGAGAAGTATAACGCACTTGAACAGGCGCTCTATGCGGAGATACTATCAAAGCTTAAGGAAAAGGTGGAAGATATCCTTGACACTGCAAAGGTCATCGGACGTCTGGATGTAATCTCAGGTTTTGCCCATATATCATCAGAATATAACTATGTAAGACCCGTTATCGAAGATTCCGCACGACTGATAATCACTGACGGGAGGCACCCTGTCGTTGAGAGAAATCAGTCTTTTGGGTTTGTTCCAAACGATGCCGGGGTTGATTCCTCCGAGAATCAGATCCTAATAATTACCGGGGCAAATATGGCAGGCAAATCCACTTATATGCGTGAGGTTGCCATCCTGTGCATCATGGCCCAGGCAGGTTGCTTCGTTCCTGCATCAGGGGCCGTTATTGGGATTATCGACAGGATATTTACAAGAGTCGGGGCATTTGACGACCTTTCAAGCGGGCAGAGCACCTTTATGGTCGAGATGCTCGAACTCGCAAATATTCTTAATAACGTAACCGATAAAAGTCTTGTAATCCTGGACGAGATAGGGAGAGGGACAAGCACTCTCGACGGCTACTCAATCGCTCATGCAGTGATCGAATATCTCCACGGAACCGGAAATTCAGGTCCCAGGACGCTCTTTGCGACTCATTTTCATGAGATGGTTGGAATAGAGGGGCGGCTTAAAAGGGTAAAAAACTATCATTTTGCTGTAAAAGATACCGGTTCTGATATAGTATTCCTGAGAAAATTAATCCCGGGTGCAAGCGACAAAAGCTATGGTATCCATGTCGCAAAACTTGCCGGGATACCCCGGAAGGTACTAAAGAGATCTGAGGAGATACTAAGGGAAGAACAGGAGAAGGAGTACTCTGTTGTCGGGAGAAAGCAGCCCCTTTATACCCAGATGCTCCTTGTTGACTCTCCGGGAGTTATGGAATCTTCAATGGATGAAAACACGAAGAAACTTGTAAAAAGGATAAAGGATATCGATCCTGATTCTCTGACTCCCAGGGAAGCCCTTTCAATTATATACCAGCTCAGGGAAGATGCAGGGGGAATTGACAAATGACTGGTCCTGAATCAAAGACGATACATATCCTGAATAATTCAACGATAAATAAAATTGCTGCCGGAGAAGTCATTGAAAGGCCTGCATCTGTTGTAAAGGAACTTGTTGAAAACTCACTTGATGCCGATTCATCTCTCATTAAGGTAGATATCACATCAGATAACAGGGGGATCACAAAGATCAGGGTGTCGGATGACGGGTGCGGGATGGATGGTGAATCTGCATTATTGTCATTCTCCAGGCATGCCACGAGTAAAATATCACGTATATCCGATCTGTACGAGATTTCAACAATGGGTTTTAGGGGAGAGGCACTTGCAAGCATCGCGGCCGTCTCAAAGGTTACAATGATAACAAAACAAAGGACTATTGAACCGTCTCCGGGAACCAGAATTATAATCGAAGGGGGAGATATTGTTGAAAACAACCCTTTCAGCGCTCCTGACGGCACAAGTGTTCTTGTTGAGAAACTCTTTTTCAATACGCCTGTAAGAAAAAAGTTCCTGAAATCAGTAAAGACTGAAATCAGTCAGATATACAGGATTATGGAGGAGACTGCCCTTGCCAACAGCAGGATTGCCTTTCAGCTCTCTCACAATGAAAAAATACGCCTTTCTGTGGGAAAATCAGGATCTCTGTTGGATACTGTTACATACATCTACGGTACCGACTATGCAAAGGATATGATTCCTGTCCGGAGTCTTTCGACCTTTATGAAGCTTGAAGGTCTTTGTTCCCCCCCTTCTCTAGATGCTCCGAATTCGAGGAAGGTCATAATATCCGTCAATAACAGGCCCGTATATTCACTTCCACTGATAAGGGCGGTAAAAAGAGCCTACGGGACCCTCCTCCCGAGAGACAGGTATCCTGTCTGTTTTCTTAACATAAGGATTGACAGGAAGGTCGTGGATGTGAACGTTCATCCGGCAAAAAGAGAAGTCAGGTTTTCAAGGGAGAAAGAGATCTCGGATGAGATAGTCTCTTCTATACGTGAATCACTTGATTCAAAGAACCTGCTTTTTTCATATGATACAGGAAGGGCAAATATAATCCAGAAGACAATTACGGACGATGAGAGTCCTGCAAAGCCGCTATTCTGCATATCCTCTGAAGAAACCGGATACAATGCCTTCCCTGAAAGCAACCGGCAAGATCCGGAAAGCGCGATAAAATCATCTTTCAATGCATTTTCGTCCACTGACTCCCGCCTTAGATCTTCTGAAGAGACAGCAAAGTGTGATGGAAACTCCCGGAGACTTCCTCACATGAAAGTGATCGGGCAGGTTGATGATTCTTATATTGTCACACAGATGCGGGGAAGCAATGAGGATGAGATGGTGATAATCGATCAGCATGCCGCCCACGAGAGGATAATGTATGAACTGTTCACTGAAAAGAGGGAATCCGGGAGGATATCGCAGGAACTTCTTGTTCCTTCTGTTGTATCCTTAAAACCCACAGAATATGCAGTTCTATCAGAAAACATTCAGCTTCTTGAGGATGAAGGATTTTTTCTTGAAGAATTTGGAAAGGATACATATGCGCTTAGGGCAGTACCGGTAATTCTTGGAAAGAAGGCCGGCATCGAGACTCTCGGGGATATTATCACAGATCTTCTTGAGGATAACGGGTCGCCCCCGCTCGGGTTTTTGAAAGAGAAGATCTCGGCCACAGTCTCATGCCATGCAGCCATTAAAGCCGGGACACAGTTGTCGATGGAGCAGATGGAAAGACTGGTCGACCAGTTATCGAAGACAAAAAATCCTTACTCCTGCCCCCACGGGAGGCCCACTATGATCTCATTTACAAAGACTAAACTTGATTCTATGTTTAAAAGAAGTTAGGGGATTATTCCTTTAGTTTCGCCTGGACGATAAACCCTGTTGCCAGGCAGACGATTCCCATTACGAGTATGAATACTCCAAGGATCTGTACAAGAATAACCTCCATAAATACCGGCATAAGGATAATAAAGAACCCGATTGCAAGTGCAATTATCCCTGAAATGAATAAAAGCAATCTATACAATCCACTCTCCTTTTCCGCGGTAAAACCAAGCCATAGATCTCCCATGCCTGAAATAAAAGCCCACATCGCAATGAATACGGCTATTGTAAACCACATTATCTCGATGTTCATCAGAACAAGTATGCCGATCAGTGCGCCTATTATTCCCAGTACAATCAGGATGATCCTCGATCTGCCGATCTCCTGACCCACAGCGCCTTTAATGATCACCGATATGCTGTATATGACTATCAGCGCACCCAGGAAATATGACATAAGGTTCAAAACTCCCTGGGGCCAGATTATCAGTATAGACCCGAAGATTGCTGCAATAAGTCCCTGAAGAAGGAAGATCCACCAGTTTACCGGGGAAAAACCCTCCTCAATAATAACTACATCTGTCATTAAACCCTCCGGAAAAAGTATTATCACAATTGTATTAATATTTACCCATATTCGGGAAATTTAAGGGAGGAATGTTCTTTTCAACATTTGCAGAGGTCCCTGGTGATTCTCAATATGAACAGGCTTTCGTCCTCCACCTTTCTTTCAGCAGCGATAAATGTAATAAATCCGAGGTCTGAGAAAATCTTCCCCGTCTCCCCGGCTCCAGTCAGTGATGAGACAAGAAGCAGGCATCTTCCATTTTTTGACAGAACAGCATCCAGTCCCGCGGCAAATCTCCTTATCGTCTCTCTCCCGTCTTTACCCCCGTCAAGAGCGTATTCAAGCCAGTCATCGAGCTTTTCATCTTCTCCTGTCGGCAGATACGGCGGATTGAAAAGAACAAGGTCAAAGATCCCGCATATCCCTGAGAGCAGATCCGCTCTTATGACTTCACAACCGCATTTTCTTGCGGAGATACATGCAAAAGGGTTAATGTCTGTAGATATCAGGAACCCCCCCATCTCCTTTAGTCCGGACGAGATATACCCGCTACCTGTTCCAATTTCTATGACACGGTCTCCGGGCTTTATTTCACGCAGGGCCGTTTCATATAGCAGAATAGTGTCCTCTGCCGGCTGGTATACCTGTTCATGATAATATGTAGACATATCTCTGGTGTGATCCCGGGGTCATTTGGGAATTGCAGAATAGTATTTTCATAAATATTCTTAAAACCTTTTGATTACTAAAATACTGTTAGGAAAATGGATCTTAATATAGGAAAGGCAGGGGGGAGGGATTACAGCATCAATGCCCAGGAGCTTGTAACCGGCAGAACCTGCATCATTGCGCAGTCCGGAGCCGGAAAGAGCTGGAGCATAGCTGTTCTTTGCGAAAAGATGTGTTCGGCGGATATAGGCTTTTGCCTGATCGATACAGAAGGAGAATATTACTCGTTAAAAGAAAAATTTGATAAAATATGGTGGGTTGGGGCCGAAGGTGCCGATTCCGAATGTGAAGATATCGAGATGGATTATGATATTGAAAGGGTCAACCTGAAGCATCTAATGGAGAGGGCGGTTGCCGAAAGCAGGCCGGTAATTTTTGATGTATCCGAGGTCGATATGGTGCCTAGGGTAACGCGCCTTGTAAATATACTATACGATGTATCAACCGAACAGAGGAAACCCTATCTTTTAATTGTAGAAGAGGCGGACAAGTTCATTCCGCAGTCAAAAGACTCGATAAAAAAGATCGAAGAGATCTCCCGCAGGGGGAGAAAGAGAGGTCTCGGGCTTCTCGTAGCAACGCAGAGGCCTGCCATCGTGACAAAGAACGTTCTTTCACAGTGCAACAGCCAGATTATCGGAAAATTATCCATAGATAATGATCTAAGGGCTGTTGGATTATTCTTCAGCTCGAAGCAGGAAGTGGAAGAGCTTACCACACTATCTCCAGGGGATTTTTTCGTAATGGGCACGATTACCCATGAAAAGACCAAGATGAGATTCGGGCGGAGGCTTACAAAGCACAGGGGGCTTACCCCAATGCTTGAAGAAAAAATAATTACGGCTGAAACCGTCCCGGAGGATGAACCTGAACCTGAGGACGATATCTCATTCAGGCTTGACTCCGATGCTGTTATTGACGAAGATGCCGGGAAAGATGCCGGGCCTGAGAAACAGGCTGCCGCCGAAAGCGTCCCTGCCGCACCAAAGGTCAGGAAGAAAAAACCTGTTTCAAAGACTACGATCGATGTAAAAGGGGGAAAGGATTGCATAATTCCTGCGTTGACGAGAGACGAGATACTTGAAAATGCAAATTCAAGGTTGAAGAAACGCCGTTTCGGTGTCGGTGTCGATGAAAGGCTGATCTCTGCCGGGATATTTTACAGGCCTGTATTCTACGTTTTGGTTAGGTATATAAGGAACAGGATGTTAAGATCCGGCTCGACTCAGGAGACCTCTTTCTTCCTTGACGGGCTGACAGGCGATTGTGTTGATATTTCAGGCGGTATTGAATTCAGGCATTGTTTTAGCGAATATCTCGGGCTTGATGAAGATACGATTATCGTAATCGACGGGATGCCTGTATCCGGAGAGACTTCGGTTGAGATTGAAGCGAGAACAAGGTTCCCCAGGAAAGCAGTAGATAAAGCGGTCTCATTCCTCCTTGAACGCAAACTGATTACCGACGGGGAGGCAGTCGGTGAATCGGGTGAGACAAAGTATGTACCTCTTGCCAAACAGAGGCTCCCCCGTCTCGGGACAAGAATGGTTAAGACCGATTTCCATTTCGGCATCCCGGTGGAAGGGGAGGTAATCGAAGAGACCGTGCAGAAAGACGATATCAGGACGATACTGAAGGCAATTGAGCCTACATCCGAGATTGTTGAGTTCAAGGTCTTTTATTATCCGTTATACAAGATAAAAATCGCGGCAGATCGTGAAGATAAAACAATATATATCGATGCGCTGAGAGGGAAAGAGGTTCGCTGGAATTAAAATCTATGATACCGCGATGTTGGAGATGTCTGAAAAATCCTTCAGGCTGAGTTCTTCGGCCCTCTTTTTCAGCATCTCCCCGGGAACGGTTTCTATTATTTTCTTAAACCTGTCTTCACCTATTATCGTCCGGGATGCCTTCAGCGATTTTCCCAGTGTTTTTCTCCTGTGTGAAAAAAGCTCTCTTACCAGGATCGAGTAGAATTCACGGTCATTAACAGGATATGTAAGTTCATCCTTCATTGTAATTTTTACGACCATCGAATCGACAGCCGGGGGAGGGGAGAAGGATTCGGGAGGGAGATTAAGAAGTGGCATTACTTTTGCATATGTCTGGACCATAATTGAAAGTCTCCCGCAGTTGGATGTTCCTGGAAGAGCCATCATCCTGAGGGCGAACTCTTTTTGGTACATCAGTACGGCCTCTTCAAATCCGTGTTCCAAAAGCCTGAATGTAATCTTTGATGATGCGGAATATGGCAGATTGGCAACAACTACATCAAAATCAGGATACACGCACCTGACGGCATCGGCGTTGATTAAAATCAGCTGTCCCGAATCGGTCTCATTTTGAAATTTGGATGAGAGCAATTCCATCATCACGCGATCGATTTCGATTGCTATGACTTTTGCTCCTGCTTTAAGAAGCTCACCGGTAAGTATTCCCTTTCCCGGGCCGATCTCAAGAACAGTTTTATCTTTTATATCCGAAAAATTGGCAATCTTCCTGACAGCATCCAAATCCGCCAGGAAGTGCTGATCATGGGGCGCACTCATTTTGAAGTAAACAGATGATATTTTATGTTTGGATCTTCGATCTCCTCGATTATTCGCTTTATAATCATCTGTTCCGGGTGAGGTATCGTTTTTATCCTTGCACTGATATCAGAAAAATTCTCAAACAGTTTCCTGTTTCTCTCGTCCAGAATTTCCCACATCAGTTTCTTTCCTATTCCCGGGAGGAGGTGAAGCATATGCTGCTTTGACGTAATTGGTACAGCCTTGTTGAAGAATTCAACATATCTTGCTTCATTGTCCATAACAATCTTTTCGATTGCGTATGGTAGCTCGAGCTTGGCTGTCTGGGTAAGATCCTCGTATCCGATCCTCCGCTTCACACGTTCGATTTTATCTCTTTCCTTATCTCCGATATAAACGGTTTCACCTGTCAGTATATCGGTACCCTTCGGTACAAGTTCCAAAAGCTTGAACTGATCCGTACCCACCGCCTGTACAAGAGGCTCCTTCTTAAACTGGGGCCTTCTCGCATCGCCGTGTCCCATAGGGAGAAAATCTAAAACCACTGCATAAAGCTCTTTTTTATCTGAACGCATAGAGGAACACCCCCTAAAAATTAAAAGTGCTGCTCAACAAGATCCAGGATCTCGTCAAGCTCTTCACCTGACAGCGTGAAACGCTCTTTAGCATATATGGCCCTCAGTTCATCTCTTGTACGCGGCATAATGCTTGCAACCCTGAATGCAATGTCAGGCTTAATCTTTTCCAGCGAAAGGAGTTTTTCGACAAGTTCCCTGGATTTTTCCGCACTTGTCTTCGAGAGATGATTGGCATGCTCAATGCTTCTGCGAAGCTCGTAAGACATCTCTTTGCCGGCTTCAAGGCGGTCGGCCTCGACCTTCAACAACATCTCCCTCATTTCCTGAAGGGTTATTCTCTCTTCGCTTTCTATTCCTTTAACTTTCATGCCAACCACTATGAATGATTACTGCTTTTGTGGTTTTAGATGTTGCGGTCTTGCGACAACAGTCTTGATCGACCTGCCGTCGTTTATCTCAAGAACCCATGCTCTGCCCTGTTTGCCGATAATCTGACCTGTTCTTCCGTGGAACCTGCGGTGAGGCATTCCTTTCTGAACGCTTGAATCGACAACGATATGAACCTTCTGTCCTTCCTCAAATTCCTGAATGATGGAAGTTACAGGTGCCATACCTCTCTTTCTGAGATCTTTCTTGAATTTATAACGGGTCTTTTTTCTCTGACCAAAGTGATGTGCCATTTTAATTCTCCATTATCTTTAATTGATTTCGCCGGTTCTGGTTTCGGTAACAACACTCTCAACCATTACAACGTCAAGGCTTTTTACCCGCGCAGGGCATTTAATTATCTCTGAAAGGCTCGGACTTGTTCTTCCTTCATCGCCGGATATCAGTTCCTTGATGTAGAGTCCGGCATCTCCAAGGACTTCTATCCTGAAGCAGCCGTCTTCACTACCAGTGCAGTCGATATCTATACAGCGACGTTTTCGGACCTTGTCTGCCCTCCGGTGAGAAACCCTTTCCGGGGTGCGCTGATTGATTGTAGCCCCACGAAGGCCTTTTAAGGCAGATTTGACTTCATCTGCCGAAAATTCGCCTTCTATTTCCACCAGAATGCTGTACTTTTTATGAGCTTTTCCTGATTTAAGGGTTTCCACCTCTTTGCGATCACTGACATGATCGATAATTACCGAAACCCTGCCTCCGGCGCTCTCGTTGATTGTCTTTTCGAGTTCTTCGGGGTCGAAGCTCCTGATCTTAGGTTCAACCATTTCGATAACGAAAGGCCTGCCTGTGCCAATCATCCTTGCATCGATATCCTCCCTTCCCGAGCCGTGAAGAACTGCGTCCTTCGACCTGAAGAGCTCTATTGCGGGCCTGCCGATAAGCTCCTCGACAGAGTCTGCATACATCTTACCTGTAAAGTTGCATCTTTCACATCCTTTCCCATGGCATTCCCTGCAATGCCAGCGCGTCTGGGGGATGCCCCTCTCGTATTTACAGTATCTTCCGTATATATACAGGGGGTTGATCTCGACTTCCACTTTATCATCTGCAAGGTTGCAGATTGCAACGATGTCGGGACGTTTGAAGTCGACCTCCTTGCCGCTGATAGAACTTACAATCTTGCCTGTCTCCCTGTTGAACTCGGCCTTTAACGGTTCGGGAGAGAGAAGTCCAAGGTCTGTCCAGACCATCTCCTCACTCTCTGCCATAAGAGAGGGTGTGCGGCATCCGACAAGCATGGTGTCAAATTCTATGCCGGAAAGTGAGTTTATTATCTTCTTCGCCCATTCATTCGATGAATCGAAGAGGTTGTTGCAGATCCAGCATCTCTCTGATTCGGGCTGATAAGGCATATTCTTCTCGAGCAAATATGCGATCCTCAGCGATCTGCCTCTCTCTTCGTTCCCAAGACCATGTGAGAGTTTTCCGAAGAACCTGCCAAGACAATGGTCGCATATCGGGCCGTATTCGAGAATTTCGCCGACCTTTTCAATTATATCACTCATTTCTCTCTCCTGTCATGTTCATTGAGGATGACGGTGATTGTATGATCCGCATGGAGGACCTTTGGTCCTGCAGATATTTTGGGAAGTCTGCTGATCAGGAGTTCCTCTTCTTCTGAGAAGTTCATGTGATCCGATAATATATAATTGCCCGAGACATTATCGGATTCACGGATATCTGTGCCGTTTTCATCGAGTACAGAGAAATCGTTATCTTCAATAAGCCTCTGCAGGCCTCCTGTTCGCACATATATCCCCTTTGTTGATTCTACAAACTCCCTGCCACAGGTAACCTGCAATGCTTTTTTGATCAGTGCGCCCGCACTTCTTTCATCGGGATTGAGATAACGGACTTCACTCCCTTTGATCAGGATTGTCTTTGGGGGATTTGGCTCACCAAGAAGGAGAAGATAGCATTCCACATCTCTTCTAAGATCATGGGAGAGGAAGAAGCAGGAGTTTACACACCTGCATAAAACATCCATCCTTCCGGCCCCCCCGGGCATGTCGTTTAAAGAAAAACCCGGGTCTGTAACGGCCTTGTGGCCGATTATGAGAAACTTCTTCATGCCGGTTTTACATCCCGCCGCCGAACTTCTTCATCATCCGCTGCATGTTGAATTTTCCGCCGCCCATTCCCCGGAATCCTTTGAGAGTCCTCTGCATGGTTTTGTGGTATTTCAAAAGCTCCCTGACGTCCTCTATCGAAACTCCTGCACCGGTTGCAATCCTCTGGATTCTTGATGTGTGGATGACGGAAGGATCGTCAAGCTCCTCTGTTGTCATGGAATCCATGATCACCTTGTAGATTTCCATCTTTTTACCGGTGGTGTCGAAGGCATCTTCCGGGATCTCGATATTACCGAGCGGGAGCATTGACATGACCTGTTTTAACGGCCCCATCTTTTTCAGGGACTCGAGCTGTTTGTACATGTCACGGAGGGTAAATTTACCCTTCATCATGGCATTTACATCAAACTCCTCGCTTCCCATGGCTTCTTCTGCGCGCTCGATAAGGGATTTGAGATCTCCCATTCCAAGCAGTCTTGAAATGAAACTGTCGGGGTCAAAGCGCTCGAGATCTTCAATTGTCTCCCCGCTTCCGACAAATACGATCCCGGAACCTGTTTCCGCCACTGCAGAGAGGGCACCGCCACCTTTTGCGGTACCATCCATCTTGGTGATTATCACACCGTCGATATTGATGGCATCATGAAACCTTGCCGCCTGGTCCCGCGCCTGCTGGCCGAGTGCGGCATCGAGGACAAGCCAGCGGTGGGTTGCCTTTGAGAGGTCGTTTATTTTGATTATCTCATCGATTAGTTCATCTTCAAGTGCGTGACGCCCCTGCGTATCGATGATCAGAACTTCGATATTTTTAAGCTGCTTAATACCGTTCTCGACTATTCTGACAGCATCGGTCTCGCCGGGTTCGCCATAACAGGGAACATTCACCTTGTCGCAAAGTGTCTTTAACTGGTCGTATGCTCCCGGCCTGAAGACATCGGCACAGATGACCCCTGTTCTAAGCCCCTTCTTCTGGAAGTACCTGCTGAGTTTTCCTGTTGTGGTGGTTTTTCCGCTTCCCTGAAGACCGGCCATGAGGATAGTCTGCGGGCCGAGTGTAACCTCGATCTCATCTCCCATCAGGTTGACGAGCTCCTGGTAGACGATCCTTAAGACATGTTCACGGACGCTCATACCCTTTGGAGGCTCTTCCTCAAGTGAGCGTTCCTTGATAGCCTTTGAAAGCTTCATTACGAGCTTGACATTGACGTCCGACTGGAGCAGGACTCTCTGAAGATCTTTTACAAGCTCTTCAACAGCAGCCTTGTCGATGACTGTTTTTCCTGCAAGTTTCTTTACGGCGTCCTTCAATCCGGAACCAAGTCGATCAAGCATATTTCACTCTCCCTCCAGGAGTTCCCCGACCATTTTTTCAGGTTCGAAAGGAATAATGTCCTCATAGCCCTGTCCCATACCGAGAAACATCAGCGGTTTTCCGATGGTGTGCGCAATAGAGATTGCCGCTCCGCCTTTGGTGTCCATATCCGCTTTTGTAAGAACCACTACGTCGGTCCCTACAGAAGAGTTGAACTCTTCAGCCCGGATAACCGCATCGTTGCCTGCAACAGCTTCGTCGACGTATGCAACGATATCAGGATTCATCACACGACGGATCTTTTCAAGCTGCTTCATCAGATTTCCCTTGTTATGGAATCTTCCTGCAGTATCGGCAAGAACCACGTCTATACTGTGGGCTTTTGCATAATTCACGGTATCAAAGAGAACAGCAGAGGGATCGGCTCCTTCCTGGTGGCTGATAACTTTTACCCCGACGCGTTCGGCATGTGTCTTCATCTGCTGGTTTGCCCCTGCGCGGAAGGTGTCGCCTGAACCAATTACTACCGAATAACCCCTGCTTTTAAGGAAAAATGCGACCTTTGCAATTGTTGTTGTCTTGCCTGCACCATTGACTCCGGTAAAAAGAACCTTTACAGGCCTTTCATGAGAGTCAATGTAGTCGGTGAGCAGAAATCTTTCTCCAAGGACTTCGAGAAGCGCATCTTTTAGCGCTTCAATAACAAACTTTTCAGAATTAGTACCGATCTTTCTTCTCTTTCCGACAAGTTCATCCTTCATATGGCTGATTATCGCCTCTGTCGTATCGAAGGCGACGTCGTTTTCAAGAAGAACAAGTTCAAGCTCATCAAGCGGTTCGGAGATATCCTTCTCTGTTAACAGGACTTCTCTCTCAGTAACCAGGACCTTTACCTTTTGAGCAAATCCTGCCTTTTTTATGGTGTCTTTGTCACCTTTTTTACCCGTATCTTCGATCCCGGCCGCGGTTTCGCGGACGTTATCCTCCCGGGTTTCTTCAGGCAGTTCTTTGGCTCCGGCATCAGGTTTCTCCTTTTCCATCGCTTCGTCGATGTTGGATCCCAGCTTCTTTGAAACGCCTTTCAGCCTGTCCCTGAGAGATTTAAACATGGATTATCTGCTTCCTGACTGTGCCTGGTACTGCTTGTATAGGGTTTCGATTTTTTTTGCCACATCCGATGCCTGATTCCGGATTTCGGCAATTGTCTCTGATATCTTCTTCTCAAGTGCCTCGAGTTCAAGAATCCTGTCCTCGAGGTATGCGACTGTTTCATCACCGTTCTTTTGGACAATGACATTTGAGCCGATGTTCACGAAGACATTGTCAGGTTCGAGGGCTTTGACTCTTATGGATGCACCCCCGCCTATCTCCAGTAGCATTGTATTCTCCGGCGAAGAACCGATCTCTTTTATTGTACCGATTGCGGTAAGGGATTCGATTCTCCGCTGTTCAAGCACCTGAAGCTGTGCGGTGTATGCCTCGGCCTGCTGCCCGAATTCATTGAGATACTGCTGGAGCATCTCAATTTCACGGGGGTCGACATTTTCCAAATTACTCACCATTAACTAGTTTGACACTGTCAATTTTGATATAATTTCTCTTTAAACAGTGTTTGCTTCCGAAAACATTATAGGTGTTTTCGGTTGCCTGGGACTCGTTGGGTGCCATGATGACCTTGGTGAAAGGCTGCCAGCCCAATCCGTTTTTAAAACTTCCTGTTACTTCAAAACTCTTTTTATCCATTTCAAACTCCTCCGTTTAAAATCCAAATACATCCTCGATCCTACCAAGTTCATAACCGCTTGTAGAGATGCCGGCAAGGAAACTTTTGCTGTTTGCAAGGAGTCCGGTACCTATGAGCGTACTTCCCATGTTAACCGTACCTGTTCCTACTGGAAGTCCTGACATCTCCTCGATCTCAGAGATCTCATTCTCTGACGCCCCGGGATTCAGGATCACTCCTTTATTTGTCGCAACTGCTGCCATACCTACTGTCGGTATTTTGCCGATATACATCATAAGCACGGGAACATCAAGGAACTCTGAAATTTTTTCAGCAGTATTTTCTGAAATTCCCGGGTGAACTACGGCGAAGGTATCGTTTGCGAGGATTATGTTTCCTGCAGCATTCATGGTTCTTTCAAGAAGCATAACCCTGCCGTGCTGTTTAAGAAGGTCTATCTCTTCTGTTGATGCAAGGCCGCTGACAATCATCCCGTTGCTGTTTCCGGCAAGCAGGGATCCGATTATAGAACAACCCTGTATAGTGGTCTGAACAACTTCAACACCCAGTCTCTTCTCTACAGCACCTGTGTATTCCTCTGTCGCGTCCAGCGGGACAAATGCGACATCCTCGAATACGCGGGTATATACACCAATATGCTCGTCGCCTGCGAAGCTGATCGTCTCAACCATTTCACTCTTCGGCAAGTTCAGCCTGAACCTGGCCGTCCTCAAATTTCATTGCGCGAACACGGATCTTTCTCGGTGGTTTTTCACATCCGCGTTCCCATATCTTCTCGTTGATGCTTCTGTCAATTTTGATGTCTTCGCTTTTCATATGCTTTGCGAGGTATTCCCTGATCTCCTTGATCGCCCTGGGGCTCCTCTTCCAGCGCGGCGCCGTTTTGACATCACGAAGAGGGATGACATAGATCTGTTCCTTTAAAATATCTGCCATTTTCCATCACACCTTCAGTTTGCTTCTTCTCCAGTTGCGTCTCCGCGGATGGGATACAACGCTCCTCTTCGTCTTGATCATTACCCATGCAGGCACGCGCCTGTTCTGTTCGCATGCCTTTGCCAGTCTTACTTTTCTTGCTTTTGTTACTTTACTCATTTTTCCACCCTTTAGCTTCGCATTATCCTTCCGGTTACGAGTGACTGCTCGTGGTGGCTGGGAAATATTTCGTAAGGATCCACACCCTGTACACTGAATGCTGTTCGGATCTCGTTTTCGTAATCGCCGTTTTCGATAGTGCCGGTTTCACCATATTCCACGGTGAAATGCATACCTGCCAGGCGGTTTACCTCACGTCTTCCATATCCAAGCAGAGGCCGCACGAGGGCGCATTGATATCTTGCTTCTATGCTCTGCACTTCAGCGTAATCAAGCATTGGAACACGGTCATTCAGTCGTGTTCCATCCCCTATTACATCATATTCCCCCGAAAGGGAACAGATGGCGTTCCTGTGAACAAGGTTGATGGCCGAATTTGGGAATCCGTCCTTTACCATCATCTCCATTACTTTCTCAAGCAGTCCTTCCTCAAACACTCTCATTTTAAGCGGTAGCCCCAGTGCTTCTGCTGCCTTCTCAACACCCGGGATCCTGCGATCGCTGCTGAATACGAATGTATTCAGTTCGGTTTCGTAGTCCCTCGATATCATGAGGGCGGCAAGAGAACTGTCCTTTCCTCCGCTGAAGAGCATTCCGGCTTTCATGATTTATGCTTACGAGTGATGTTAATTTCTTTTTTATCCGGGATAAGCTGTCTCAGGATCGTTTTAAGCTGTTCATCGCTTATCCGATCCCTGATTCGGCCGCTTTGAGCCAGCATAACTAGCTGCTGTTCTACGGCCTGTGCAAATTCCGGTTTTGTAAGTTTGATGGTGTTCAAACGTTCCCGGGCTTCGGGTTCCAGGATCTGCATCAGTATCATGTGAATCTGGGCTTCTGCCTGTTTCTGGCGGGCCATCTCTTCCTCCATCGCCTGATGATCCATCTGATTTCTTTGAAGCTCCTGCATCTTTCTTCTGCGAATTTCCGCAAGTTCGTCGTCTACCATCTTTAACTCTCTCCTTTCAGTACTTTGCTATTGCCGGAACCGATTCGGCAACAGTTTCTTTCAGGCTGTTTGCCACACCGTCAAGGAACGATCTGCCTGCAGGCGAAACTACTCGCCCTTCAGGAGTGTTCTCGATGTATCCTGCTTTTTCCAGCTGCTGGAGGATCTTACGTGTGACCGACCCAGAGCCTTTCTTAAAGCTGTAAGGCATCGAGCCCCTGTCCCTCTTACCGCCGTAGAAAGTCCTTAGTCTCTGGACTCCTACAGGGCCGTCGATGTATACTCTGCGAATTACCGATGCCGCACGAATGTACCACCAGTTCTCGTCTTTCGGGGGCATCTCTTTGTGGACGCCTGTCTTTGCGAATCCTGCCCATTCAGGAGCTTCAACCGCGTCAAGCTTCTTAAGCTCGCCAGCCACTTTATCGATCAGAAGATCCGGTGGGATATCATATACAGTTGTCATTTTTCAACCACTCTCTAATGATGCTAAAGAGACCATACCTTCTCTTTCAAAAGCATGGATTTTCCATGTGAAACACCTGAAACAATTGTTTCTGTCCGTAATACATGAGACCAAAATTCCCGTTCCCATGCCGGCTCATGAAGTGTTTTCAACACGCAAATTAGCAGTCTCTATATATTTGACTGAAGAGCTATTATATATTTCCGAAAAAAAGACCTGGAATTATTCTTTAATATTGCACCTTTATTTTTTTGCAAGTACCATGGTGCGGCCTCTTTTTTGAATAATCTTTGCACCTGCCATCTCTGCGATATCTTCAGGCACGAGGTCTGTATTCCTGAGCCATTTGATCTTGATTACTCTTTTATCTTTGATCTGGGCTTTGATCTCACTTATCGTACTGTCTGTTATGCCTTTCTTTCCTATCCAGACTGTTGCCTTCAGGCTTTGCATATCTGCGGTTGATTCATTTTTTTTCATTTTTTGTCCTTTATCGGGTATCTCCGGGTATAACCGCAGTTAAGGCAGGTCATAGTTACTCTTCCGTTATTTATCCTGGTTCTTGTATTCTTTCCGGGTGAAAAGAATTCAAGGCATTTTCTGCAGTAGGATGAACGGTATCTCCCGGGGATCTTTACCCTGTATTTCATCGCGATCTTTCTTGCAAGTATGACATACCTTTTGCTCAATGCGGGATCCTTTCTGTAAGCCGAGTATGCAGATTCAAAGAGTCTCTCTATCCTTTCTTCTGCAATCTTTCTTTCAGCCGTTTTGTTCCTGCGTGGTGCCATATCTTATAATAATTATTTAATTATCTTTTTTGTTGAGAATTCTGACCTTTCTGTCTATGATCTCAAGACGATCCCCGCAGAATAATGCAACCGATTCCCTGAGCGCCTTATGCTCCTCTGCCAGTATTCTTTCAGAGAGCGTTTCCTCTGTATCGTCACCGCTTACCGGGACAGGGCACTGCATTATTATTGCACCGTGATCCATCTCTTCATCAACAAAATGTACAGTGCATCCCGATACTTTGACCCCGTATTCAATTGCCTGCCTCTGGGCATTAAGGCCTTTAAATGAGGGAAGCAGGGCCGGGTGTATGTTTATCATTCTCCCGGGGAAACACCTGACCGTGTCCGGATCCAGGAGCCTCATGTATCCTGCAAGTACAAACAGGTCGGCACCCGACTCGTCCATCGCATCCCTGAGTGCCGAATTGTAATCACTCCTGCTGCCGAATTTGGAATAATCCACAATCTTTACCGGTATTCCTGCGCCGGCGGCTCTTTCTGTTGCATATGCCGATGGATTGTCCGTTATCAGGCAGCATATCCTGCCCCTGATAAACCCTGATTCGATACCGTCGATGACTGCCTGAAAATTGGTTCCTCTCCCTGAAGCAAGAACCGCGATATTTTTCATATCCAATATCATAGGATGTCAAAAAAGAATAATTATTCTGTGGTGGGTTTGGGATTCAGGATTATAAGTTTCACGTCAATAATCCTCCTGCCACGCATTTTCATTACCCTCATCTCTACACCGGGATCTTCGATACTTATTACTTCACCGCGTTTTGGAATATGGCCCAGCCTGTCGATAAGAAGACCGCCGATTGTTTCGTATGATTCATCGATAGGCAGGCTGATGTCAAGGTCTTCGTTAACCCTGTCGACCCACGCACCGGCATCGATGAGATATACTCCTTCATCGATCTTCTGTATTTCAGGCTCTTCTACGTCGAATTCATCGAGAATATCTCCAACAAGCTCCTCGAGGATGTCCTCAATGGTTATTATCCCCGCATAGGTACCGTATTCGTCGATCACTATCGCGAGGTGATTCTTCTTCATCTGGAGTTCATTAAGCAGTTCATCGATCTTTTTGCTCTCCGGGACGAAGTGGGCCTCATGCATCAGGTCAGGTATCCTGATATCAGTTTTCTTGTTGTATACGGCGGCAAATGCATCCTTTACATTAAGCGTTCCGATAATATTGTCTATCTGCTCGTGATATACGGGAAGTCTTGAAAATCCTGTATCATTGAATACGCTTATTGCATCCTCGAGGCTTGAGTCGTCGCTAATCATTGTGACATCGCCTCTCGGGGTCATTGCCTCTCTTGCATATGTATCTGTAAACCTGAATACCCGGTGGAGCATCTGGTGTTCGTCCTCTTCAATAGATCCTGACTCTTCACCGGCGTCGATCCATTGTTTGATCTCCTCTTCAGTAACTACCGGATGACCGAAGTTTTCTTCAATACGAAAGAGCTTCTTGAAGCCGTCATATACCAGAATTACAGGTGTAAAAAGGTATGACAGCATAAGAATCGCCTTTGCAGAAAACAGGGCAACTTTCTCCGGGTGTCTTGCAGCATATGTCTTCGGCCCGATCTCGCCGAAGATAAGCATTATAACAGTCACAAATCCTGTTGCAATCCCGATACCGATATCCCCGTAGATCTCTAATGCAATTGCTGTTGCAAGAGATGCCGCGGCAATATTTACGAGATTGTTTCCGATAAGTATGGTTATCAGGAGATGATCCGTATTTGACTTGATCTTTTCAAGAGCGACCGATCCTTTCTTCTTAAGATCAAGAAGCTGCCTGACTTTTGCATGATTTATACCGATAAGTGCAACCTCTGATCCGGAGAAAAAAGCGGACAGAATGATGCACAAAACAAAAAGAAATATTCCTAAATTACCTTCGTTCATTTGTTCCACGCCGCCCGGGCGGCAGAATGTTCTTTCTCATATTCAGATTTCTTATCTATAGTCAACCTGAGACAATAAAATTATTACGTTATTTCGGTTCTTTGAACTTAAAGGAGATGGCTTTAGGGGGAATCATCTGAAGTGACCTTTTATAAAGCTTATATCGTTTCGAACAATTGAAATCTTCTCATCTGCCGTAATCTTCCTCTCCAGGTTGAGATCTTCAAGTTCGAGTGTCAGAAATCCGTTATAACCGGTATCTGATAAAATTTTTAAAATATCTCCAATAACAGGGTCGCCGTCTACAGGGAAGTGGTTGATTGTCCCTGAATTTCTGCTGATATGAACATTCAGAATTCTCTCACCTGCAAGTTCAAGAAAGTCAGGGACATCCCGGTCGTTATTTGTCATTGCATGGGCAATATCAAGGGTCAGGTAAAGCCACTCTTCATTGTCAAGCAGATCTCTCATCTGTTTTGGTTCTGAGAAGAGAGAATTGATCTTAGGAGGCATATTCTCAATGCAGATCTTCACTCCGCTCTTCTCCGAAGCTTCCCTGATCCTGTCGATATATACCTGAAACCTCTCAAGATCCCGTCTTCCTGCAGGCCTTTTTGCTGTCCTGCGTCCGGGATGAATCGTTAAAACCTGTGCACCCAGGAATTCCGAAAGTTCAACGGCTTCAACGGTATTTTTTATTGAAATCTCAGCAACATCCGGATTTACGGAGCATGGATTAAGGTCGAGCACCGGCCCGTGAACTGTTACCGGTTTAAGATCCGGGTATTTGTCAAGAATTTGTAACAGTTTATCTTTATCTCTTCCATGAAGCCAGAAATCGGGCGTCTCAGGCCAGAACTCTATTGCACTGCATCCTGCCGTCTTTACAAACGAGAAGATTTCATCACATGTGTATTCATGGAAAAACATGCTTGAAACCGAATACCGGGGCATTTATCCAAAATATTGACGATATAATATTTAACTGGTGCCCAGTTGACAGAGTCTGGGTACTTTATTTCCGGGTCTCTAAAGAACGTGAAAAATTCATCATCTCGTAAAGCATCTGTTCCGGACTGCCATAAAGAAGATAAATGCCATAAATTGTAACTGCAAGAAATACCAGCATTACAACCAGCGGGATGAAGATCATCAGGAAGAGGTCTCTGGATAAAACGGGGCGGTATGCGGTTTTACCCCTCTGTATAAGGTCGGCATTTTTATAGGCATCATACATCCCGAATATCCATACGATAATACCCGGCAAAAACCAGAACAGTGAACCGATAAAGAAAATGAAGAAGATAATCAGTCCTTTTGAGAGCCTGTCACCATTGTAGATCTGACCGAGGCCGGGGAAAAATGCAGATAGAATTACGGATACTGCCGGGACCTTTAACTGGACATCCTTAAGTTGCAGCACGGCGCCGCATTCGGTGCAGGTTTCATCTCCGTCATCAAGCCTGCTCCCGCAGTATGGGCAGTATGAAATATCCATGAATTAATTATGCCGGACAATTTTTAATCATTATCGCAGATCCGGCAAAATCATATCTTTACCGGCGCAATATAATTATCGATGGACTGGTTTGGCCTTGGGGATGACCCGGGGGAAAATGAGATAAAAACCGTTTCTGAGATCTCTGCGATAATAAAGAAGAGGCTTGACGATGAGTCGCTTCATGGCATCTGGGTGGAAGGGGAGCTTACGAATTTCAGGTTCCACACCTCAGGCCATTTCTACTTTTCACTTACCGAATCTTCATACGGCAGAGAATACCTGATTAACTGTTCTATGTGGCGCAGCAGTGCACGCGAGGTATCATTTAAGCCTGAATCGGGGATGAAGGTGCGTGCATGGGGTTCGGTGGAGGTTTATGAACCCCATGGTAAATACCAGTTTATTGTAAAGGAGCTCCTTGTCGCAGGCGAAGGAGACAAGCATCTTCTTGTGGCAGGATGGAAGAAGGAGCTTGCATCCGAAGGACTGTTCAATGAGGAGTTTAAAAAACCCCTCCCGCTTTTTCCAAAAAAGGTCGGGGTCGTCTCCTCTCCTTCGGGTGCAGCAAGAAGGGATATTGAGAATGTCATCTCCCGCAGGTATCCTGTTGAGATCATTTTATCTCCTGCACTGGTCCAGGGCGATAGTGCGCCATCTGATATCGCGAAAGCTATCCGGCGTATCGATGGTCTGGCAGACGTTATTATCGTCGGAAGGGGTGGAGGAAGTTTTGAGGACCTCTTTCCCTTCAACCACCCTGATGTTGTAAGAGCGGTCTTTGAATGCAAAACTCCGGTTGTAAGCGCCGTCGGCCATGAGATCGATTATACACTGGCCGATCTGGCGGCGGACGTGAGGGCGCCGACACCCTCTGCAGCTGCCGAGATTGTCGTTCCCGACAGGGCTGAACTTATCAGACAGCTTAAATCACACGGGAAGACTCTTGAAAATTCCTTGTGCGACCGGTTTTTCAGGGAGAGAGAGTCACTTGAAAACCTTAGGCTGAGGCTGCATCCAAGAAGGCTTGAGCAGGCGATTAATGAGCATTACCAGGGGCTGGAAGATCTGTCGGCCCGCCTTGATCATTCGATGAAAGGTTATATCGAGAGGGAACGGATGTCCCTCGCACTAATCGGTACTTCACTTGCGGCATCCAATCCCAAAAAGCCCCTGGAAGAGGGTTATTGTATAATAAGGAAAGAGAATTCTGTTATTAGGTCGGCGGGAGACCTTTCAGTTGAGGATCGTGTCATGATAATAATGAAGGACGGTGAATGCCGGGCAGTAATTGAGGATGTGAATTATGGAAAAGACGTATGAAGAGATGGTTAAAGAGTTAAAAGAGATAATTGAAAAGATTGAGAACCGGGAATCCGGACTCGATGAGAGCCTCATTCTTTACGGGCGTGGCATGGAGATTCTTCGAAGCTGTGAAAAATACCTGGAAGATGCGGAACTGAAGGTGACCGAGCTTCAGGGTTCAGCCGGGCAGTAAGAGTGATCCTGATCTCCTTTTCCGTTCTTATCAAATCTATGACATTGCGGGGGATCATCTCCGCGGTGAGGTCGGAATAAATTCCTATTGTCCTCTGGCAGACAAATCCGCTTCTTCTCCATACCATATCCGTCTCATGCTCCAGGGTGATTCCCGCAGAGCCGCATGAATGCACACAAAAGCCTGTTCCATCCACTTCAAAGACGGTCAGCAGCTCCGATCTTTCATCTGCAAGAATATCCCGGAATTCGCGGGAGAGATCCTTTGAACCTTTATCCGAAGAAACCCCGATAATGCACGTGCCTTTTTTCGTGACCTCCGGCTCTTTTGTTATCTCAAAGGTGGAGCGGTGGGTTGCCGTAACATTCGGGTGGCCCCTGCAGGTTATAGTTTCAGTTGCAGATATTATTCCGGGTCCCCTGCAGAGATGCTGATCAGGCATTTAAGATAATTTAGCCTGCAAGAATATATTTCATATTCTGCTGATATTATAAGGTAATGACTTTCGAATTTTATTGTCCCTCCTGCGGAAAGGATACGGATCACGAGGTGATAAAAGAGACAGGCGATCTTCTTGTGCGCTGTCTTGAATGCGGCGGCATACGTCATGAAAAAAAGCCGGAGATGCCTAAAGAACTTTCTATTAAGACGATAGTTAGTGGGGAAGGCGAGTCGGAGACGGGTGTGGCCGAGCTGTTTGAGGACGAGATCGTTGAACTTGGGGACATAATTGTTGCCGAAGTAGGGGATGAGCCGGTCGGCGTTGAGGTTACGGGTATTGAATCCGGTCCCAGGCGTCTTTCAAAGGCAAAGGCGTCGGATATCGATACTCTCTGGACCCGCATTGTGGAAAAGGTCGTTGTTCGTGTTTCATGCCATGCAGGAAGAAAGACCATTCCGCTTTTTATCGAATCGGATGGTGAGAAGGATTTTGCTGTAGGGGAGATCTTCAGTGCCGAAGGCCTTCGTTTCAGGATTACCCATATAAAACTGAGGTCAGGTTCGGTTATGAGAAAGGAGGGCTGGAAAGCCTATGCAAGGAAGATAAAGAGAATATACGGGACAAAAATTTAAAAAAATTTTTTTTGATTCGTTATTGAAATTTTTTTTAGTCCATTAAAATATTATTTAAGTTCCCTTACTTTTATTTCGGCAAGGGCATATCCGTATCTCATTGTAACCGTATCGTTTGTCTTTCCGATAATCAGTGACGGCCTGCTGAGAGCGGATTTATTCTCCGAATAGCTTCCCTCTTCAGAGTACAGGAATGTAAGCGGCATCATCATTCCAACCATCGCCTGCGAGAAGTTTGCTCCGGCTTCATTGAATGTCTCTGCTGACATGTTCTGGATGAGGGTGGGTGCAAACTCCAGGTCAATCTTTTTGATATCGTTTTGATGCATGCCCTCGACCTCACTGCTTATCGTGTCGATCTCAAGGTCGAATAACGCGTACTTGACAACCCCTTCGGGGTATAGGTAGACATCTATCGGTGTAATCTTTTTCGACTGGATATTTCCCACTTCAATGAGCAGGGGATTTGTGTATGCGACAGGTATTCCCTGGTTTACAGCTTCCTGGACGAGGTACTGGTCTGATGATATGATCGGCAGCCCTTCTTCATAGAACAGGGTGTAATCTACAATTGCAAAACTGCCTGCTTCTGCTGTCTTGAATATTGAGAAAAATGACGTTGACAGGCTGAAACCTATTACACAGGCAAAGAGAATGACCACGATAAATACGCGTGAGAGCGTCTTTTGCCAATCGGTAGATTTTTTCCGGCTTTCCTTCCTCTTCTTGGACATCTTTATTATTTTTGGTTTATTTGCTGATAAATAATTTCATATGCGCTATCGCAGATATCCTCCGGATATGTATTGCTACAAAAAATATATTTAAATATTTTAATCAGTAACAGGGGGTTAGGCTGTAAGGCCGCAGGAAGGAGGAATGTTGATGATAAGAAGACGCATGTATCCGGTCTATTCGCTCTGGAACGAGATCGACGAGCTTATGAACATGATGGAAAACAGGCTTTCAGAATCATTTTCAGGTGAAAATGTATTCTCAAACCGGATAAAACCTGTAATTTCAGGTGAATGCCGTGTCGACGTAATTGATCATGATGAAGAGACCTATGTCGTCGCCGATCTTCCCGGGGCTGAGAAGGATGACGTAAAAATAAAGCTTATCGATCCAAAGACTCTTGAAATTTCATGCCACCGGGAGAAGAAGACAGAAGAGAAGGACGAGGAGAAGGGCTACTATCTCAGGGAAAGGGTATATGGCGAGATGATCAGGCATGTATCACTCCCAGTTGAGGTTACTGAAGACGGTGCCACTGCGTCGTTTAACAATGGTGTCCTTGAAGTCCACCTGAAGAAGATTGCACTTGGCCCTGGTAAAAATATCGAAATTAAATAAACTTTTTTCCGAATTCTTCAAGTTCATGTAAAACAATTCTTTTCACGATGGATAAGAAGAAGGTCAGGGATTATATGACCTATGATGTCGTTACCATTGATGTCAACGGAACGGCAAAGGACGTCATTGAGGCAATAAGGGACACTCATCATGACGGTTTTCCCGTTGTCGACAATAAAAACGTAGTGGGTTATATCGCGGCAAGAGATCTTTTGTTCGTCTATCCTTCATCTCCGGTAGATAGAATAATGAGCCGGCACCTGATTGTTGCGGATCCTGATATGAGTATAAACGATGCTGCAAGGGTGATCTTCAGGTCGGGTATCCAGAAACTGCCTGTGGTCGATGAGGATGGCGACCTTATTGGTATTATATCAAATGCGGATGTAATCCGGTCACAGATTGAGCATGTATCGCCGGAAAAGGTGTATAAATTCATCGATACCCTGAAGATGCTCCATGACATCAATCCTTCAATGAACCGGGAGGTGGTTTCGGTGGATCACCTGCTTCCCACCCAGTCCAAGATATACGAGGATGAACTTGAAGGAAGGATATATGAAATTAAAAAAGGTCTTGCAGAACCTATCATAGTTGTAAGAAAGCCCGGGAAATTAATACTCGTGGACGGTCACCACAGGGCTGTCGCTGCAAAAAGGATGGGAATTAAAGAGCTTGATGCCTACGTGATCGAGCTGGGGGCAGATGTCGAGCTGGGCCTTGAGAAGACGGCACGTGAGATGAACCTGCACACCCTTGACGATATCAAAGTTCTTGATTATGCCCGCCACCCCCTTATGGCTGTAACCCACAGGCTTGTCCGCCACGGTTAAAAGTTATGAGCCCCTGTATGAGGTTTCAAAATCCTCATTCAGGATATTCTCTTTTACGACCGAATTCTCTTCAACGATCACTTCAGGCCAGATTCTTGTTCCCGAGTGAACGACTGATCCTTTTTTAAGGATCACTCTCGGGCCGATAACGGTGTTGTTTTCGATATTGCAGCCCTCTCCTATGCCGGCATCGTTATCAATGATACTTCCGCTTATTGTGCTGTTTTTTCCAATATCGACCCCGTTGTAGATAGATGCGGAAAATATCCTTGAGTTGTCACCGATTACACAGTTCTCCCCCAGGCTCGTGTATGGGCCAACCAGAACTCTTTCACCAATTACTGTTCCTGTACCGATTGATACCGGTCCGATAATCCTGGAATTCTTTCCAATTTTTATTGAATCCCCGAACTGAACAGGACCAAGCACATGGGCCCCCTTAATCGAGACGCTTCCGCTGATATTTGTATAACGCATCTGGTTGAGCTTCCATTTTTCAGCTTCACGCAGGGACCCGGGACTTCCCACATCAGTCCAGTTTCCTCTTGCAAGCCACCCGCTGATATTGATCCCTTCATTCATCAGTTTTGGGAAGAGGTCTTTTGCAAAATCAAACTTCCGGCCATCCGGTATGTGATCGAATATCGAAGGATTGCAGACATATATGCCTGTGCTTGCAAGGTTTGAGAAGATCTCGCCTGGTGAGGGCTTCTCAAAAAACCTCATGATATGATAGTCGGCATCGATCTCGGCAATACCGTATTCACAGGGATTATCGATGCTTATGAGGCCTATTGAAACTATACTGTCGTTTTTGAGATGATCACGATAGAATGCAAGCAGGTCTAGATCTGTAACATGATCCCCTCCTACTACAAGAAACGGGGAATCGTTCAGGTATTTTTCGGCATTTTTCACGCTGCCTGCAGTGCCGAGCTTTGTCTCTTCATGAACATAAGTGATACTGACACCCATCATCGAACCGTCTCCAAGGGCTCTCTGGATATCATCCCCCTTATAGCCGATCGTAATTACAACATCGGTGAACCCGAGATTTGACAAATGAGTAACAAGATGTCTTATTGAGGGGATATTGACAATAGGTATGCAGGGTTTGGGCCTTTCAAATGTCAATGGGCGGAGCCTGGTCCCCTCCCCGCCGCACATTATACAGACTTTCATGTTATCTCAATAGTTCTATCTATTCTCATATATCTGGATATTGAATCTCTGCATTATCAGAATAATAAATAATTTATAATGCCTCGTTAACAAATAATCGTTCATGAAGGAATTTGTCTGCACATTATGCGGGAGATGCTGCATGGGTATGGGCAGGTATATAAAAATTAAAAATACAATGGGCGGAGGAAGATATGCAGCCCATCATGAATTATCGGATGAATTCTTTTATCCGGTGATTGATAGAAGATTCAGGAATGAATTCGACCCTCTCAACAGGGATACACCTGAGGAATGGTGTCCTTTTCTGATGGACATAAACGACGAGGGAAACCATCTCTGCTCCGTTTACCAGTCTGCACCTCCTTTCTGCAGGGATTTAAAATGCTGCACCTGCAGGATATTTGACAGGGAGGGAGAGCCGGCCGGGATTGTCAGGGGGAGATGCACTATAGTCACCGAAGATAAAGATCTTGAAAAATTATGGGAATTTGCCGTTGATTCCGCTCTCAACCTGGGACTGGATGAACAAAAACAAAAAATCGCTGAGATCCTTGGGGCATCATACTATAATGTCGCTTATTATGACTGATAATACACGTATTCTGGATATTGAAAGAGGAGAAGTCCGTTGTCTCCCGGGAAAAAGGGAAACTGCTGAAAAATGCAGGTTTTGCGTTCATTCAAAAAAATTCAGGGTGAATGGAGCCTGGAAGATATCTCCTGCACGGGCTTACTGTTCATTGTGCAGAACTGATGACAATGTGGATCCAAAAGACGCGGATGCAGTCGAATGTGATGACCTTAAAGGAGAGGGTTTCAGGAGTATTTTAAATATTATCAGTTAATCCTGTTAGAAAAATCCCTTTTTCTTATTTTTTTCGCCGGTCAAAACATTTTCAATCTTTTTATTGTTGGCAAGGGCTGTCGTCTGGATGTCATGCACCTGGTTCTTTAACTCCAGCATAACTCTCTGCATATTGTCTAAGTCTTTACGTATTTTGTAGAACTCCTCATAGGCCCTTTTATTTTCTGATTTTATCTCTCCTCCGCCTTCTGTAAAATTAATTCCGGCGATAACAAGTTCCAGTATCGCCTCTTCTCTCTTTATTCCCTTTGATTTTGAATATTTATCTATCCTCTCCATTATCTCCGGATCAACCGAAAAAGACTGCCGCATCATAATAATACTTCCATATATTGATAGTGTAAACAGGTTATGGCAGTTTATTTATTAAAATGATCGAGAACTGCCTTGCAGTCTATATTTTTTTCGAATGAATCCAGGAGCTTTTGGAAGGCTGATTCAATTTCCTCTCCGCCGGATTCTGAGTTCTCAAATTTCAGGTTCTTTTGTTCATAGAGGTATTCCATCAATGCTGAAACGACGTTTTTATTGTTGAAAAGACCGTGCATGTAGGTTCCTATTACCAGTCCGTCCGGTGATACGGCACCATCGCCTTCAAAAGCCATAGATGATCCGGCCCCGTTTTTTGTCTGGCCCATATGGATCTCGTATCCCGATACTTCGTTGATCTTCGATAATATCGGTTCCTTTTTCAGTGATCTTCTTCTTACCTTCATCGTCGTTTTCTCGTAATCTGAAAAACCTGTGCAGATATCAAGAATACCGAATCCTTTTACAGTGCAAGGGGTTCCGGATTCAATCCCGGAATCCGTGATCTCCTTTCCAAGCATCTGAAAGCCTCCGCATATTCCGATAACCGGAATTCCCTTGTCAAGGATTTTTTTAAGTTTATCCTGAAATCCACACCGGAAAAGATAGTTTAAATCATCGATGGTATTCTTCGTTCCCGGCAGTATCAGGCAGTCGATGTCATCAAATCTGTCATCGGGACTGATGTACCGGATATCCGCATATCTTTCAAGAGGTTCAAAATCGCTGAAATTGGAGATCCTCTCAAGTCTTACAATTCCGATTTTTACAGGTTTTTCACCTGAATTTTTCTTTGCTTTATCCTGAATGGAAAGTGAATCCTCGCTTGGAAGATCAACTTCCGAATACGGGAGAACACCGAGAACCCTTATCCCCGTCTTCTCTTCGATTATTGAAACTCCGTCCCTGAAAAGTTCCGGGTCTCCTCTGAATTTATTAATGATAAATCCTTTAACGTTCTTCCTGACATTTTCAGGGAGAAGCTGATAAGTACCTATCAACTGTGCAAATATCCCTCCTCTCTCTATATCGCCAACAATTATTATAGGGAGGTCTAACTTTTCTGCAATCAGTATATTTGCAATATCCCTGTCGTAGAGATTTATCTCTGCAGCTCCGCCTGCACCTTCCACGACAACATTTCCATATTTTTCTTCAAGCAGGTGATATGAATCCAGTGCAACATTAAGCAGGTATTCTGTCTCTTTGTAGTATTCGCCGATCTTTATATCCTTATATGGTCTTCCTGAAAGGATCACCTGGGATGTCCTGTCACCTTTGGGTTTGAGCAGTATAGGGTTCATCTCTGCTGCAGGTTCAACTCCCGCCGCCATCGCCTGGATGGCCTGTGCAATACCTATCTCTTTTCCATCTGTTGTAACATATGAATTGAGGCTCATGTTCTGCGATTTGAAGGGAGCACACGTGTAGCCGCAGTTTTTTAACAGCCTGCATATGGCTGCAACAATTGTACTTTTTCCTGCATGAGAGGAGCTTCCCAGGATCATCAGCGACATTAGTTTATTTTTTTTGTTCTAAAACTAAATAAATGGATATAATTCAAATTTACAGCTGAACCCATTATTATTTGCGCGTATATGCGATCTAGGGCTAAAAATGACAAACTTTTATCTTTTTTTCCGGTATGATGACTCATATACAGCGGTATGTACCGGAAATCATGCTAACAAATAAATAATCAGATTTGAAAGGTATATTATAATGACTGGTGGTATATGTCCTAAATGCGGACTGCCAAAAGAACTCTGTATTTGCGAGGAAGTCGCAAAAGAACAACAACAGATTAGCGTTAAAATTAATAAAAGACGTTATGGCAAGGAAGTAACAATCATTGATGGTCTTGATCCCTACGATATCGATCTAGACGAACTGCAGAAACATCTCAAGAGCAAACTTGCCTGTGGCGGCACGGTGAAGGGTAATTCAATTGAATTGCAGGGGAATCATCGTGAGCGCGTAAAGAAACTGCTTATGGACAGGGGTTACAAGCTCGAAAATATAAGTTAATTTTTTTTTTATTTTTTTCAGATTACGAATCTGAACGCAAGCCAGGCAATCAACAGCATCATAAGTGAATATTTAAGCCCAGAGACAGCTTTTCCCTCACCCATCTGTCCGGCGACAAGCCCGGAGAAGAATGCCTGAATCATTGCGGCATGGGAGAACAGTCTTCTATAGAAGTCCATATCTATCGAACCTCCGAATGAGAGGCTGGATGTATCACTCCCCGACGATGAAACAGCTGCACCTGCATCCGCCATCGTGTCCAGAAAAGTGCTGGTCATAATCGCAATTACGAAAAGGAAGACAAGGAACGATATGAGAACGATAACAACGTAGATGAGCATATTGTTCTTTCTCTCAGTCGCAAGATTTACAAATTCATAAGAATCGTTTGCAGCCGCTCTTAAAACCTCACTTACATCGCCACCGGCCTGACTTGCCTTGGCGATAAGATCCACGCTTCTTTTTGCAAGAGGTGTCCCAAGTCTGTCTCCAAACTGGTATATGGCCTCTACGAAAGGAATATTCCATGATACCTCGTTGTCGAGTTTTTTGATGTAAGGAGTGAGTGTGCCGTAGTCACCTGTGGAGACTGTATGGATGGCGTTTGGAAGTGTCATTCCGCTTTCGTTCATCCCTGCAACATCCCTGAAAAAATTTGGAAGCGCAACTTCGATATTTCTGTTTCTCATCGATTCCTTAGTCTCAAGAAGTGCCAGGGGTATTAGAACTATAAGGAGAGTTATAACAAAGAAATCGTCGATTAAGGTCGAATTAAGAATCGACATCAGCCCGTAGTTTGTTACCACCGTGATAAAACCGAAGATAAAGAATATCAGGCCGATCGGTGCGCTGACAAGCAGGATGTTCTCCGGTTTTTCTGTAAGCACTTTTACGGGGCTTTCTAAGATCCTGTTGAATCCTTCCTGCCTTTTTTTCTTTGATTCTATCTTATCGAATATCTCTGTCTGCTCTTTTTCGGATTCAGGAAGAGATTCCTCTTCAGTTTTCTTCTTTTTTCCTAATAGTCCCATCTCAAACCTCCGGAGTCATTGCATCGATCAAAATTACAAACATGATACTTCCCATGGGAATTATCCCGTATATTACAGCATACAGGAACATCGGACTTGAAGAACTGCTGATCGTAGACATAATGGACTGCAGAATGATCAGGAAAAGTGTTCCTGCTACAAGAGCCGTTACATATGATTCGGAGATAAGACCGAGAGTTTCAAGAAACGCCTTCTGCTCCTGCCTGTTCTCTCTCATGTACTGTTCTGATTTGTTCCTGAAATATTCTGTCAGGTTACTGCCGCTTGAGATACTCGCGATTGCACCCTGGAGGAAATCACGCATTCTTGCGCTTGGAGTGTACTGGCCCGACAGCCTCAGGGCATCGAGAAGGTCCTTTCCGAAGACGTCGACCTCCCTTGTGATGTACCTTGCCTCCACTGCACTCTCGCCGTATATATCACTGTCCGCAAGAAGCCTGAAAACCTCTGCAGGCGTAATTCCAGCAGTAGACATAGCAGTGATGTAGTTTATCGCATATGGAAGAGTTGCGTCAATATTTCTCTTTCTCTCCCCTGCAAGAATCCCGGGGTAGATGAGAAAAACCGAATATGTAAGCCCGCCGAGAACGACAAGTGAAAAGACAAGAACAACCACCGTTCCGATTATAAGGCTGTACTTGCTCATTTCAATGAATATATCCGGGACATTTCCCTTGTATACAATCATCTCGGGAAGTTTCAGCAGATATGTTATCATTCCCAGGAATAAAGCCCCGAGCAACCCGGCTAAAATTGATGAGAAATATGCCGTTGAGATATAGGCCTCAAAAGGAGTCTTCATCCTGGCCCTTATCATATCGGTCCTGAGACTAAGGAAATCATCTCTCTTTCTCTTCGCTCTCTTTCCGAAAATCGTGAAACAAAACCTCTCGTAACTATTCATATAGATCAGTCCTTACAACTTTTATTACTGCATCAGGGTCCCTGAAGTAGGACATAAGAACCCTGCCTACGTCCTTGTAATGGCGAAGGTTCTTAATCCTCATCCATTCAAGTATCTCCTGCCTTCTTTTCAGCTCTTCCTTCATTCTTTCATCATCCCATCCTCTTTCTTCCATGATCTCCTCAAGTATGTAGGATTTGCCCGAATACCTTATCTCATCGGTTGAAGGGTACCATTTAAAGACTTCATTGGTAATGAGCTCCTTAGTCCTCGGGTCGATATCGAGCACCTCTATCAACTGCTTGTTCCTTCGTATACGCTTCCCTCCAATCCTTGCCTGGACCTGAACACTTACAAGATCAAGTGCATTCAGCATATTTCTTGGAACATTAAGGGGGGGATTTTCAAGACGGTGCACTGCGCTTGCAACCGAATCCGCGTGCATTGTTGCATATGTTACGTGACCGGTACTCATTGCCTGGAAGAGCGTAAGAGCCTCGGCACCCCTGACCTCTCCTACAAGGATGTACTCCGGCCTCTGCCTCAGTGCAGCCCTCAGTAACTCGTACATATCGATGCTTCCCTTACCGTCGGAATCGAATGATTCACGGGTTACACTCGGGATCCAGTTCTTATGCGGCAGTTTCAGTTCCCTCGTATCCTCAAGTGTGACAATCTTTGCAAGTGGAGGGATGAAGAGGGAGATGGCGTTAAGGGACGTTGTCTTACCTGAAGCTGTACCTCCTGCAAATATGCAGGATTTTCCGGTTTCTACGGCCATCCAGATATAGGCAATTGATAAGGGCGAGAAGGTACCCCACTCGGTAAGGTCGGTCGGGGTAATCGGTTCTTCCTTGAACTTCCTGATGGTAAAGGTCGATCCATGAGCCGTCACTTCAGTACCGAGCGTCATCTGAATCCTTGACCCGTCAGCCATTGTGGCATCGAGCATAGGTTCTGCAATCGAAATATACTTGCCAGCCCTTTGTGCAAGTTTTGTGACGAAGGAGTCCAGGTTAGCAGAATCGTTATAAATAAGATTTGTCTGGAGAGATTCATAGTTGGAATGGAAGACAAATATCGGTGTGTCAAGACCGTCGCATGAAATATCCTCAATATATTTGTCATGCATCAGCGGATCGATTAGGCCGTCTCCTATGAAGTTCTTGTTAATATTGTAAATCAGCTTCTCTCTCTTGTCGGGAGTTAATTTGATACCGTAGTCCCTGAGAATTTCAAGAACTGCGGTCCTGAGAATTTCTCTGGCCTCATCATTTGTGATCGATTTTGTATTTACATCCAGCGTCTCGAATAGTCTTTGCTCTATCTCGGCAAAGAGCTCCCATTCTGCTTTATTGAGGTTTGGTTCAAGGACGTTGTAGAGATATTCGTTTGAATTTTTGTCATATGTGATCCTGACATATGCGTAAGGCTCATTGACAGGGTAGAGTTCAACCTCATCGATCCCTTCTTCCGCTTTGAATGCCAGATCGACGAGCGGACCGTGAACTGTAAGATCGTATTCCACAACCTTTATTATATCCGCCTTGAACTTGCCGAAAACACCGCCCTTCTCTTTCTTCTGGGCTTTCTTAAAGGCCTTTTTGGATTCTTTTTCAGTAATATCATCTACGTCGAACGAGGGCAGGGTTTGATCGAATATCTGGTCTATCCTTGAGAGAACACTCTCCTTGTCTTCTGTCTCGATTATCTTCCTTTGGGTTTTTATTTTGAACTCTTCAATCTCAAATGTTGCACCTTCAGGAAGAATCAGCCCGGAGAAGTCCTGTGAACGCTGGTCGACGGTGACTACTCCGACATCTTTTTCTTCGCCTGAATCGGACCATTGTGTCTTTTTTGCAAGCGGTGCCCTGTGTGCCGGGCTGTTATCCGGTGCAGATGGTACTGGTTCGGGGGCCGCATATCTTTCATAATCCTCGTCAGGTTCAGCGATTATTTCAACAACTTCAGCCTCTTCTTCAGCTTGCTGTGATTGAGTAAATACCGGTGCTTCAGGCTTTCCCTTTACTATATAATCCTTGAATTCTTCTTTTTTAAGCTGGCCGAGAACCGACTGGGCACGTTCTACATTTTCCGGGTTTTCAGTATATGCTTCGTTTTTTATTTCAGGTTTCTGATCTTCGGGTTTTTTGGTTACGGAATTGATAATTTCCTGGAAACTCTTTGGTCTCTGGCTTCCCTGTCCCGTGAAAGCCGGAGCGGGTGTGGGTTCAGGCTCTTTTTTCTGTTGATTTACATATTCCGGTTTTTCAGAAACGGCCTGCTCTTCAACAATCATCTCATGCCGGACTTCAGGTTCCCGTTCGACATGAGCCGGTTCCATCTCCGTATACTCCTCAGGCTCTCCACTTCTCTCTTTATTCTCTGAAATTTTCATCTTCTCGTAGATTTTCTTTAATTCGAGAGAGCCGCTGTCCTGTCCTGCACCAAAAATGCCCTGTTTTTCTGCCTCTTTTTGTTCCTTCAATCTGATAAGTTCGGAGATATCGCCCCCACTATCCGGTACTCCGGGCCTTTCTCCTCCACGTTCATCCTGTATCTCGGCATCAATGATTGGCGGAACACTGGTTGCTGGTTTTTTCGCCTGGATTTCACTTTCGGTCTGCTCTGATCTCAGTTTCAAAAGGAGCATGCTGAGGTCATTGTTATTCTGATGGTCTCCTGATGGTTCAGGTTCAGTTTTGCCGCCTGTATCATTGCCGGCAGATATAAGGCTGGAATAATCCGGTTCCCTGGTTTCGGCGTAGGATTCAGCCTGTTCCGAGTTTTTATCCCTGTCTTTCTTGAAAAGAGATCCGAATCCCTTCTTTTTGTCTTTTTTATCATCCATGTAAAACCCTCGTCTTAAATTTCCAGATTAACAACAACCTCTTTTCCTGGAAGAGTTATTTTGTATTTATATTCTCTTTTGTCTGTCCCAGTAATAATACAATCATATCTGCCCTTTTGAAGCACAAATGAAACACGCCCCTCCCTGGATGTTGTATCAAAGACTCCCGATTCTCCTACTTTCATAAGCTTAACCTTCAGGCCCTCTACAGGCTGTCCGTCATGTGTTAACTGGACCGTAATCTTTGCCGGCTGAAGGCTGAATTTTGAAATTTCAGGCAGATTGAGTGTTTTGCTCTTATCCATCAGGTGACTTTTTTCATAGATCCTGCATCTTGAAGCCAGTGATTCGGCCAGACTTTTGGTAACTAAAAACAATTTGAAGTCGCCCTTTTTATCGATATTGTAGAGGACTTTGTCACCATACATCATCCCGTACTCATCTATCTGGATTGCTCCTTCTCCCTCCCCGTTTACAAAGATTAAGATGCAGGTACTGGTTCCTTTTCCCTGGGTTGCGAGAGCATGATACTGTTTATCATTTGTTAACAGCATCAGATCCCCAAAATTGAACTCCCCTGCATAATTAGAATCTTTTATGACCTTTTCAAATAATTCGACTATTTGCATGAATCCCCGCCTATAAACTCCGGACAAATGGACATAATTAGTAATATATATATTTCAGATAAAAAGAATTTCTGGCACATTACATTTGAAGATATCTATTGGCATAGGAGATTCAAAAATAAACACTAAAAATAAGGTCTCGATGAACAATTAATATTTGATACATGACAGAACTTCTTATTATTTCTTCAGCGGCAATTGTAATCACATTATTATTTGCCTCATATCTTGACATAAAGGAGAGAAGGGTGCCATTTAGGACATGGTACCCAACGATTGCAATCTCCGGATCTGCTGTGATGATTTTTTACTATATCGCCTATGGCAGTTTTGTCGGGATTAATCCTTTTATCTTTTTTATAATCCCTGCAATAATTGCGCTTTTATTACTCGCCTCCGACTGGATTTATACCGTATATATCAGAAAAACAGAAAGATCGGAGATTGACAAAACAATACTTGTCGGGACTTATATTTCATGGTTGTTGCCGTCAATCCCAATGTCGGTTCTGGTATTGAGCTTTTTTTCGGGCTATGTAAACATTATTTCAATAGTGGCACTTTTTTCAGCGCTTTTTTGCATATTTCTCGAACTGATAACCATATTGCACCTGTGGGGCGGTGCCGATTCGACTGCTATGAAGATAATTTCGGCAACGGTTCCAATCTTTCCGGTTATGCCGCTCTGGGGATATCCTGAAGTTACTTTCTTCTTTCCGATGAGTGTCATGCTTAACGCAGTTCTTTTAAATCTCCTGGTTCCCGCCGGCCTTTTGATATATAATATTGCAAAGAATAACCGGGCCCCGCTCAGGTATATGATAGTTGGCTATCCTGCTCCCGGAAAGGATATCATGAATCATTTTGGATTCATCATCGAGGAGTTTGAGGAGACTGATGACGGGATTGACAGGAAGTTCATAAAATTCAGTTCTTCAATCGGCAGGATGGTCTCGGGGAAAAGAAGGATGTACACCCAGGACTTTAAGAAAAGTCCGGATGAATACCGTGAAGAACTGGAGCTCTATAAAAAGGCCGGCAGTGTATGGATCAGTTTTGGAGTGCCGTTCATCATCCCCATACTTGCAGGATTTTTGTTTACCTTTTTTATAGGAGACATATTCAGTATATTATTGGAATTTGCAGGAGTTTTCTGATTATGCTGGATATCAGTTTCGATAAAGACGGGCTTGTACCCGTTATCGCACAGGATTTCGATTCAAAAGACGTCCTGATGCTTGCATACGCAGATTCGGCTGCCATTCAGAAGACTCTTGATACCGGGTATGCCCATTATTATTCCCGGAGCAGGGGAAAAATCTGGAAGAAGGGGGAGGAGAGCGGGAACATCCAGGAGATAGTAAGGATACTCGTCGACTGCGATGAAGACACCGTTCTCTACCAGGTCCGGCAGAAAGGAAAAGGCGCATGCCACACAGGTTATGAAAGATGTTTTTACAGGACGATTGACGGGGAGATTGTCGCAAAAAAAATGTTTGATCCTGAATTGGTCTATAAAAACCCGGAATAATTATACAAATTTCAAAAAAAGATAAAATCCGGGTCGATATAGTGACAGATTTTTCTCTGGTTTTAATCTCCATTAAATAAAAGTATAATTACTGATTAGCAACATGAGTTTATTGGTGGTTTTTTAATGAAACTAGTACCAGATACAAGCGTCGTCATAGACGGGCGCATCACCTCGATGATTCAGGAATCGGGTGAATATAAAGGGGCCACAATAATTGTTCCGGAGGCCGTAATAGCAGAATTGGAGGCACAGGCAAACCAGGGTCGAGAAATTGGTTTTAGTGGCCTCACCGAACTTCAGGAACTTTCAAAACTGGCAGAAGAAGGAATAATAGAGCTTAAATATACCGGAGAGAGGCCGAGTCTTGACCAGGTGAAACTGGCAAGCGGAGGAGAGATAGATGCATTAATCCGTAAAGTCGCCCTGGAGCACGGGGATGCTCTTTTTATAACAAGCGATATAGTACAGTCCGAAGTGGCAAAGGCCAAAGGAATCAATGTACTGTATCTCAAACCCCAGGCTGGCGAATTTTCACCTCTTCAGATTGAGAACTACTTCGATGACAATACACTTGCAGTATTTTTAAAAGAGAGATCAAAACCGGTTGCAAGGAAAGGGACACTTCGCGACAGCAGTATTGTAGTACTTCGTGAAGACACACTCTCCGAATATGAGCTGAAACAGATCTCGCAGGAGATACTTGAGAGAGCCAAGAGGGATCCGGACGGATTCATCGAACTTGAAAAGAGAGGCATCACTATAGTACAGATAGGTTCGATGCGCATCTCGATCTCGAGGAGGCCTTTCTCTGACGGAATGGAGATTACGGCAGTAAGACCTATCGTTGACAGGTCACTTTCCGACTACAGTATGGCAGGCCTTATCGAAAAAAAGCTGTCAGAAGGAAGGAAAGGTATGATAATCGCCGGAGTTCCCGGGGCTGGAAAGACTACCCTTGCACAGAGCGTTGCTATATTCCTGTCCGGTAAGGGTAAAATAGTCAAGACCATGGAAGCCCCCAGGGATATCCAGGTGCCCGGCAACATTACGCAGTATACGGCTCTTGAAGAAAGCATGGAGAACACTGCAGAAGTGATGCTCCTTATAAGGCCCGATTTTGTCATATTCGACGAACTCCGGAAAAATACCGATTTCCGTGTCTTTGCAGATATGAGGCTTGCAGGTGTGGGGATGATTGGTGTCGTCCACGCAACCACAGTCGCGGATGCGCTCCAGAGATTTTTAGGGAGAGTCGATTTCGGTGTAATTCACCAGGTCGTCGATACCGTGGTCCTTGTAAAGGAAGGTGAGATTGCTGCAGTTTACGATCTTATATTCGATTTTAAGGTTCCCGAATCCATTCCTGATGAGGAAGAGGAGCTTTCCATAAGGCCGGTAATCTCCATGGTAAATCACTCTACCGGAAAAACCGAGTCCGAGATCTTCAGGTACGATGGCGAGACGATAATTCTCTCCGAGAAGTCACAGGAGGTGTCCGAACCGGTTTCGGTCCCTGAAAAGAATGAAGAGAGTTCCGGCGGCGATATTTCCATGAGGCTTGTCGAAAGAGAAATTCAGAGAGAGATCGGCCGGTTTACAGCAGGAAAGATCATTGTTTCGATGCAAAATGAGAACAAGGCTGTCGTTTTTATAGACGACAAAGATGTTCCGGCTGCTATAGGGAAAGGCGGGAAAAATGTCGCTTCTATTGTCAATAAGCTGAGCATAGGCATCGACATCCGCCCCATGAGCGAATATATGCCTGAAAAGCGTTCTCAAAAGGAGGATGAGTTCGACAAACCTGTATTATTGCCCGGAAGTGGTGATAATGATCAAAAGAGAGGTCTGACTATCCGCATCGATAGAAAAGACCTCATTATAAGTTCTCCTGATAACAGCGGAAAGATCGTCGACGTCTTTGGAGGAAAAGAATATCTCTTTACTGCAACCGTCAACGATGAGGGTGAGATACACATGTCCAAGAACAACAGTATCGCACAGGAAATGATTCGCAGGTATAACGAGGGCGAAGAGATCAGGCTCAGGCCTGTATAATTTATTATTTTTGGAGCTGGTGTAAATTGGCAAAATATGACATGCGTGAATATGAACGGGAATACCGTGAGTCCTGGGCGCATATCTTTGAGGCGGATCCGGGGGAAGCCGACAAATTCTATGTAAATGTTGCATATCCTTATCCGAGCGGCGCTATGCACGTTGGTCATGGCAGAACATATATCGTCCCCGACGTCATCGCCCGTTACTACAGGATGCGCGGGAAACATGTTCTCTTTCCTATGGCATTCCACGTGACTGGTACGCCTGTAATCGGTATCTCCCGGAGAATAGCCAATGGTGATCAAAAGACTATAAGCCTGTACCGCGATCTGTACAGGGTCCCGCCGGATGTTCTGGAAAAGTTTGTCGATCCCGATGAGATAGTGCGCTATTTCAGCAGCGAGTACGAGCGGGTTATGCGAAATTGCGGGCTTTCAATCGACTGGAGAAGGCGGTTTACTACAGTGTACCCGCAGTACAGCCGGTTTATCGAATGGCAGTATCTCCACCTGATGGAGGATAATCATGTAGTCCGCGGTGCGCACCCGGTGAAATACTGTCCCCAGTGCGACAATCCGGTCGGGGATCACGACCTCCTTGAGGGTGAAAAGGCAGAGATCATCAGGTTTGTCCTGGTAATGTTTAAATGGGGTGAATTTACAATCCCCTGCGCCACTCTCAGGCCCGAGACAACATACGGGGTCACAAATCTCTGGATTAACCCCGGTGTTACTTACAAAAAGGTGATAGTCGACGGACAGAATTGGATTCTTTCTCCCGAGGCTGCAAATAAGATCGGCCTCCAGGATCATTCTGTTGAAGAGATCGGGGAGATCAAAGGCTCCGAACTTGTCGACCAGAAGGTTTCACATCCCTTCTGCGGCGAGGTTCCCGTTCTTCCTGCAACCTTTGTCGATCCGGACATGGCAACAGGTATAGTAATGAGCGTTCCCGCCCACGCACCATTTGATTATATTGCGTTAAGGGATCTTCAATCTGAAGGAAAATACACCTCTATTGAACCGGTTCCCTTAATTTCGGTTGAAGGCTACGGCAAATTCCCTGCAAAGGACGCTGTTGAGAAGTCCGGTATAAAGGACCAGAACGATCCCGGTATGGAGACTCTCACGCAGGAGGTATACAGCGCTGAGTTCTCGGGCGGCCGCATGCTTCCGGAGTACGGCGGCAAACCTGTCAGGATTGCGCGTGAAGAGTATTCACAGATAATGCTGGAGCAGCACGGCTCGCTTGTCATGTATGAATTTGATCTCCGCAATGTTGTCTGCCGTTGCGGAGGCCCTGTATTTGTGAGGATACTCAAAGACCAGTGGTTCCTCCAATACAGCGATCCTGTATGGAAAGAGGCGGTTCACGAACAGCTTGGCAATATAACAATTGTACCCCCCGAGGTCCGGGCAGAGTTTGACAGGACCGTAGACTGGCTTAACGACTGGGCATGCACCAGAAGAGTCGGGCTTGGAACAAAACTCCCGTGGGATAAGAACTGGCTTGTCGAACCGCTTTCAGATTCGACGATCTATATGGCCTTTTATACAATTGCGCACAAGCTCGTGAAACTGGATGCGGAAAAGCTTACCCCTGATGTATTTGATTATATATTCCTCGGGAAGGGTTCCCCCGACAACCTGCCTCTCGATAAGGCGGTTGTCGAAGATCTAAGATCGGAATTCCTGTACTGGTATCCATATGATTTCAGGTTCTCTGCAAAGGACCTGATCTCAAACCACCTGACATTCCAGCTCTTCCATCACAAGGCAATCTTCCCCTCCGAACTCCAGCCCAAAGGTATGGTCGTTTTTGGAATGGGTCTTTTGGAAGGCGCGAAGATGTCTTCTTCTAAGGGCAATGTCTTTTTGCTTGAAGACGCGGTCGAAGAGGTGGGTGCAGATACGGTCCGTATGTTCCTCGTGGGAAGTGCAGAGCCGTGGCAGGACTTTGACTGGAGAAGGGAGCTCGTATCCTCGACCCGGAAGCAGATTGATCGCTTCATCAATACTATCGAGGAGGGTTCGGATAGTACCGAGGAGTACCCGATCGATGAATGGCTTGTCTCACGCATGCAGGAGCATATCCGGAATACGACCGATGCAATGAATTCGTTCCAGACCCGGCAGGCGCTGCAGGAGGCATATTTCGCCATAGAATCCGATCTAAAATGGTACAGGAAGAGACTCCCGGGGGATGCCAGGTCGTCTGCTGCGGTCATGAAGATCAGCGACTCCTGGATCAGGCTTCTTGCGCCTTTCATTCCTTTTTCGGCACAGAGGCTCTGGGAAGAGAACGGGGGAGAGGGCGAGGTTGCATTTGCATCCTGGCCTGTTCCTGACGACTCCCTGGTAAACCCGAGTCTTGAACTTGCTGAAGAACTGTTGTCGAGGACGGTTGAGGATATCGATTCGATCATGAAACTTATCCAGATCGAGCCTTCAGGTATCACACTTTTCATCTCTCCTGAGTGGAAATCAGTTATCTTTAACATGATCTCCAACGCCGAAAACAAGGGGAAGGTAATTTCTGAAATAATGAAAGATGAAGAGATGAGAAAACGCGGTAAGGAGGCAACCGATTCTGCGAAACAGATTACAAATCTAATCCACCGCCTCCCGCCCGAGGTTGTTGAAAGAATTGCATCCGTCTCGATGGATGAAAAAGAGGTCTTTGAGATTGCAAGGGCATTCATAGAGAATGAATTCGGTCTTCCCTTAAAGATCGTTTCCGCCGATGACAGCACCCACCAGAAGGCACGGCAGGCACTTCCGTTCAAGCCCGCGATTGTTATAGAATAAAAATAATTTTTTAAAAAAAATACTCTGTTATCTGTAAAAAGAAAAATTTCAGAGTTGATTTTCAATTTTTATTTGAGCATCTTTTATCTTTTTAACTAGCTTTTCAAGTGTTGGGATCGCTAAGATTAGTGTATCTGATAACCAACTTTCAGCAGTTTGTCGATTATTTGTCCATAGATCTAATTGACCATTTATTTTATGAATGCCTTCAGAATATTCTTCAAACTCTAAGTAAAAATTTTCATCTTCAGCTAAATATCTCGTTGTTAATAATAATTTTACTGAATTTCCTCGTAATCTATTTGTACAATAAGAATATACTTGTCCCATTTTGCAGTATGTATTTTGTTTAAGACTATCGCGACATGCGTATAAAGTATTAAGATTGGATTCCATCTCATTAATTAAAGCAGTAAGTTTTCGAAGATTTTCATCGTGGATTATTATTTGATATATTGAATTTCGTCCTTTAATTATCTCTAATACATAGCTATCATAAATATCAGGATTATTCAAACAATCTTGAATAGCAAGTATTAATTTTTTCTTAAAGTCATCCATTTTTCTTATATACTCAACCGAACCAAAACTTGGATAAAAAAGAATCCCTTTTATCGATAGATCAAATGGAATTCTAGTTTGAATATTCTCATCTGCAATTATCACTGTTCCATTAGTGAAACTTTGACGAACTCCAAGTTCCCATAAAACATTAGCGTTAGTATCTGTAATATCGGCCACTACAACTTTAGAAAAAATTAAATTGCGGATAATATCTTGTAATAATCCTGTTCTCATTGGTTCAGAACGTTCAACAAGTATTTTGATATTGCTTTCAATGGACGGTTTTAATAGATTATAATAATGATTATCCCAATAAGTCTCATTATGGTCAGACGTTGTTTCACTGAATGGCATAATGATATAGCACTTGTTATAATAGTTCATAATTTACAAATCCTAATTCATTCATGTGATATGTAATAATGATAAAATTGAGATTAATAATTTATCTTGATTGCGTAGTATTTTATTTTTAATTCTGTGATTGATAATATTACATGTTTTTCGAAGATTTATTGTTCTCTACAAGTGATGCCAGCTCTCTATTTCTGTTAACTATAAAAATCAAGGAAATTTATTATGATATGACATAACCGCTCTTGATTCTTGCATTATCTAAGTATTTCAAGAAGTCTTCTTTTTTATCATAACCTGTTTTTTGTTGTATGGAATATTTGGTCTTTAGATATCTGTTACAGTGGGTATATTAAAAAAAAGCGTTATTTGTTTTTAACAGCATCAGCTGCTTTCTTCTTCCGTTCTTTGCTATTGTACCCGGTTACATATTCCAGGTAGTCCCTGAATCTTCTGTTTGTATCAAGGACAATATTGTCGGCTTCGGCTTCAGGAAAGGCGTCATAAAGGTCGACCCTGGATTCGGTATCGATACACAACATATTGCCTTTGTCATTAATCCAGGCTTCAAGGCGGCTGAATGATCCGAAACCAATGGAGCAGTGTCCGTCCTTCTCTTTAGCCACAGTATCGAAATACTTCTTCAGGCCGTCTTTCATTCTTTCCTCGAGGCCTTCTTTGAATCCTCTTTTAATAGAATACTCCTGCATATATTACTATTATACTTCATCAGATTAATTAATTCAGATTGCTGTTTTCCCCGAATATGCCTCCTGCATGCCGGATATTATGGTAATGTTTATTAACTGTTTTATCAATGTGATTATCAGGGGATTTTATGGAAGATATAAGAATTAAGGCAGACCCTTCCGGGAAACGGTATGATACCGCTCTAATCGGGTTCCCCGGCAGTGGTCTTGTAGGCAGCATCTCTATTCAATACCTTGTTGACAATGCAGATTTTGAATACATCGGCAGCATCACCAGCAAATACTTTCCGCCTATCGTAATGATGATGGAAGGGCTTGTCAATGCCCCGCTGAGAATCTACGAGAAGGATTCAATGGTCGCTTTTGTATCCGATATACCGATACATCCCACAATCTGCTATGAACTCTCAAACTCTATTGTCGAGTGGCTTAAAGGCCGGGAGGTAGGGGAGATCGATGTAGTGGCAGGTATCGTTACAAATACCTTTGAGAAGAGAGTCTTCGGGGTTGCAACTGAACCTGCCCTCCTCGATAAGATCAGGGATCATACTGACATCCTTTCGATGGGCAGTATTTCAGGCATTCCCGGAAGCATTCTTTCGGAGTGCAAAGCCACGGATATCCCGTGCCTTGGACTTCTTGGGGAGAGTGTAAACAACCCTGATCCCCGTGCGGCGGTTTCGGTTCTTGAAGTCCTGAATAAAATATACGACCTGAAAGTTGATGTCGAACCACTGCTTGAACAGGCTGAAGAGATTGAGGCTACAATGCAGAAGATTTCAGAACAGGTACAAAAGACTGAGGATCAGCAGTTGCCTAAAAAAGAGCATCTGCCGATGTACGGGTGAAGGTGAAGGGAATGAAGATCGCAGCACTTACCGGAATTTCGCCGAATGTTATCGCAGAATTAAGAGCAGGCAAACCCAGAACTCTCGAACTCCAGAGCGCCCACAATATCATAACGCTTACTGATGTCCTTCCCGGAGATCATGTGTTCATGACGCATATCGATCTTGATGATGTATGTTCCGGAGATCCGGGGATAATCGTTGAGGTTCTCTCAATTACGATTAACATGAAGAGAATGGTCGAATATATCAACCCTTACTATTATGAGGAGAAGGAGAGGATGTCTGCACGGATCCAGGTTAGATATGTCGATCATACAACTGCAAAGAGCGTGGATGGAAGAAACTGGGCCAAACCGACAGTTGTGGACATTCTTCCTTCAGCCGTCTTTCATGCAGGCTGAAACATTTTTCTTCACTTTTTAAAAAAGGTTAATTAACTGAACAGGCGTATAATATAGAGTAATCCTTAGGTGGGCCTGTGGCTTAGCCTGGATATAGCGCCGGGCTTCTAACCCGGATGTCGGGGGTTCGAATCCCTCCAGGCCCGTTGTTTTTTTGGATTTTTTAGTTTAATTGGTTATTTTTATTTGGGCATAAGCCCCTTCGGGGCTGCCCAATGCTTAATTCGCTTCGCGAATTTACGCAGTGGTGATAGACCGGCCTGGACACTACTCATTCGGGTAGTTTCGGCCGGGAAAAACCCTCGAGCAATCGGGAAAGGAAAGTGTCCCCAATGGAGAATTATCACCATTGAGGGGGGGAACAGGGAGGGGGAAACCTCTCCCTCCCTTAAATAATCAAATGCCTAAAAAAAAGATTGGGAAAGTCAGAGTACTTTTGTGCCGGGGGAGACGTCCCGCTTAGGGACAAGGAGTGATGCCTCCTCTCCTGCTGCAAGGATCATCCCCTGCGATTCCACCCCGAACAGTTTGGCGGGTTTTAGGTTTGTAACAACAATCACGTCGGTTCCGACAAGTTCATCGGCGTTGTAGAACTTCGCGATTCCCGATACAATCTGTCTCTTTTCATCTCCGAGATCCACCTGGATCTTTAAAAGTTTGTCCGATCCTTCAATCTTTTCAGCCTCAATAACCTTTGCCGTCTTCATCTCAACCTTTGCAAATTCATCTATCGATATCATATTATCCTCCTTTTTAGATCTGTTTTCTTTCTTTTTTGCCTCTTCTACTCTCATCTTCAGGGTCGATTCGTAATCTGCCAGTCTTTCATCTTCGATCTTTTCAAAAAGAATCTCCGGTTTTCCAAGTGTCTGGTCCCCAAATCCCGCCGTTCCTTCGGATAAAGGATGGTCTGAAACCTGATCGTCGTATCCGAGCTGTTCCCAGATCTTCTGTGATTTCCCGGGAATTACGGGGTCAAACAGGAGAGCAAGCGCTTTTACTATCTGGAGACAGTTGCGGATTACCCTCTCTGCCCCTTCCCTGTCATCTTTGATCATCTTCCATGGCGCATTTGTCTGGATGTAGGTGTTGCCGTAAGATGCAAGGGCCATTACTTCGTCGATTGCCGATTTGAATTCGTAATCTCTCACTGAAGCGACCGACCGTTCGGTTCTCGTCCTGATCTCCTCAAGCACTGCCTCGTCCGCCTCGATGCCCGGGATTCCGCCGAGCTTTTTGGATGCAAAGTGAACCGTCCGATAAATGAAATTGCCCAGAGTGTCTACAAGCTCGTTGTTCACTCTTGCCTGGTATTCCTTCCATGAAAAGTTCAGCTCCTTTGTGTGGCTGGTGTAGGACAGAAGATAATACCTGAGGTAATCCGGTGAGAGCCCGATATCGAGATAGTCTTCGTTTGTCCAGACAACGTATCCCCTGCTTTTTGAGAAGGTCTTGTCATCGATCTTAACCATTCCGCTGGCAACAATGGAGTCAGGGGTGGAATAACCTGCTCCTTTGAGGAGTGCGGGCCAGAATATACAGTGGTGGTAGATGATGTCCTGCCCGATAAAGTGGGTAATGGGGGCTTCCTTTTTCCAGAACTGCTCCCAGTCGCCTCCTGTTTTTCCTGCCCATTCTTCGGTGAATGACATATAGCCGATCGGTGCATCGACCCATACATATACAACCAGGTCATCTCTTCCCGGGAATTTCACACCCCAGTCGAGAGTTCTTGTAATGCACCAGTCATGGAGTCCTTCATTAATCCAGCCCATCGCATAATTCCTTGCATTAAGCGTTCCTTTGAGTTTTGGAAGATATTCCTTGAGAAAATCGCTGAACTCCCCGAGTTTGAAGAAGAAATGATCCTGATCTCTCAGCTCGGCTTTCCCCCCGCATATCCGGCAGACCGGATCTTTGATCTCCCCCGGCTCAAGGTGTTTGCCGCAGCCCTGGTCGCATTCGTCTCCCCTTGCCTTCTCCCCGCAGTGGGGGCATGTTCCTTCGACGTACCTGTCCGGCAAAAACATCCTGCACTGGGGGCAGTAGCACTGGCTCACGCTTTTTTCGTATATGTAATCGTTGTTTATAAGGTCGGTTACAATTGATTTTGTCCTCTCATGATTTGCAGGATCGTCGGTCATCCCGAACCTGTCGAAGTTAACCCCCATTTTTTTGAATGTTTCATCAAAATGCGAATGATATCTCTCGCACATCTCCCGGGGCGATATGCCTTCCGCCTCGGAGCTTATTACGACAGGTGTTCCGTGATTGTCCGATCCACAGATGAAAACCACTTCTTCTCCACAATGGCGAAGAAATCGGACGTAAAAATCGGCAGGGACGTAAGTTCTGAGGTGACCTATATGGCACGGGCCGTTTGTATATGGCAACCCGCATGTCACCAGAACAGGGGAGTCAGTCATGCCTAATTTTTTAGCTATTAATTGTATAAATATCTGATATTAATGAAAAGAAGAATTGATCTCATTCTAAGGTCGCTTGGTTCGGAAAAAATACGGGATCCTGGAATAAAAGAACTTGCCGGCTGGATTGCAGGACAGAAAGGGTCCTGTGGCGATCTTATTTCCTATAAAATTGAAAAATCCCTGGTCGATCAAAAAAAGGCTGACATCCCCTGTACGGGCGGCATGTTCTATTCAAAAAGGATGCATGAGTCCATTGGCGGATTAAAATCCGGAGGGCTTGGTACAGAACCCTATCCGGTTTCAGCCGAAATGTCACATGATGCAGAAAGGGTAAGAAAGATCAGAAAAGGCTGTTACCTGGCGCTCCCTTCACCCTCCTCTCTTGGTATTTCAGATTATTATTTCAACGATTATTCTGATTTCATTTCAGCGATTTGCGAGGTATACAGAAAACTGATGCGGGAGCAGAGGGACAGGGGGATCAAAGGGCACATCATTGTCTCTGATCGGTTTTCATCGACAGAACTTGAGGATCTTTCAGGTTCGAAGGCCTTCTTTTTCTCGCCGTCCGGCAGTTCGAAGGTATTGTCTTCAATACTGGAGTTTCAGAATTCAATCGCGGTTTACCCTGAAAAACTTGGTTCCTTAACTGAACTTATGCCTGAATACGATCTCAGGTCGGTAACGATAGTCGATCCGGGTGAAGGGGATCTTGAAAGGATTCTTTCCGATTTTGACCCGGAGGCTGTATATTCGGGTGGTTATTGCAGGGATTGCGATAAACAATACTGGGACCGGTTAAAAGAAGGATCATTTGCAGTTTTATGATTCTTCATCGGCAATTTTCTCTGCCACCTCAAAGAGATGCCTGAAATGCCTGTTTTTACCAAATAAAAGGTTTGAAATCCGGTCGAATAAAGAATAATCAAACATTCCGCCTGCCGCAGGCGGATGCCCTCCGCCCCCGAATTCCTTTGCGATCAAATGGCTTACAGGCGGTTTGGACCTGATGGAAAATTTCCCGCTGTCAGATACTATAACCTCGATGTCCGTATCCTTTCTGTCCCTTATTGCATGAGCGGTCTCGCTCGGGTACCCGTACATCGGTGCGAATGCAATCCTGTACCGCCCCTCGAGGATGGTTGAATTTTTTATGCTCTTTTCGATTGCATCAGATTTTTCACGTGCGATATCCTTATAGATCTCCTCAATCTCCCTGTTGATCAGTTTTCCCGAGAGAAAACAGTCTCTAATGAGATCGAGATTCTTCCATTTGCTGCCGACTTCGCCGAGAACCTTCGATCCCGGGTCTTCGTGTTTCCAGAGGTCGTAATCGCAGACTATACGTGCGATCTCTTTTGAATGCTCATCCCCGGGCATCAGGTCGCGTGCCACAATTCCTGTCGCGCAGACCTCCGTATCAACTTTGAAATAATCGGCAAGTTTGGATATCTCTTCCTTCTCGGCCTCACTCCAGCGGTGGTGATCCCTCCATTCGATGATCCACCCGTTCTTCTTTGCTTTTTCCAGGTGTTTTTTTGCATTCCTGTTATATCCGATATCGGAGATACTTATCGTATCGCCCCGTCCGGGCATCTTTGATATTGTCTCAAGGTTTTCCGAAAACCTGCCCACCGAGGACCATATGGTAAAGATCTCTCCGAATCTCAACCTGTGTATGGCATCACAACCTGCAGCATCGAGATCATTGTGTGTCAGGTGGAGAATTCCGGATTTCCTGCCATCGAGGGCCTTCAGGAACTTTTTATGATTCTCTTCTTTCTTCTTTTTCTTTGATTCAAACATATTTTACATCCCGCAGGTCTGAAAACCAGTTTAAGATCTGAAAACCAGTTTCAGGTCTCAAAACCGGTTTATTATTATTCTATATACTGATTATAAAATTACATTGATTATTACCTTTCAATAGAAGGAATAGTCATTGAAAACCTTTCAAATGAAATCATTTATTAGTCTGAATATCCAATATTATATGCTCACCTGCCTCAATAGCTCAGCCTGGGAGAGCGCCAGACTGAAGATCTGGTTGTCCCCGG
>CAYXKC010000002.1:0-64524 GCA_964465295.1 uncultured Methanomicrobiaceae archaeon
TTATGCAAAGATCACTTCCATTCCTGCGGAACTCTCCGAGGAGGCAAGGCGTTTCCTTGTGGCAAGCTGTCTCAAGCTCTTCGGGAGACTCGGGTGCAGGGACTATGCACGCTTTGACTGGCGCATCGATTCCAACGGGACGCCCAGGCTTCTTGAGGTTAACCCCAACCCGGGATGGTGCTGGGACGGTCATCTGGCTAAGATGGCCGGAATTGCCGGGGACTCATACACGGAGATGCTCGGGAAGATCCTTAGGGCTGCTGAGGATAGGATCTCAGGGGAGAACAGCACTCCCCGCTAAATATCCTCTTCAACCGAAAATATTTATCGGATATTAATTCCTGAATACTTCTACAGTTATGACCCGCTACTTTCCCGGAGACGTAGTTGTCGCATCGATGGACATGGGTGGTCCCGGCGGGAGAAAAACCCGGCCTGCAGTAGTAATTGCCGAATCCGGGAAAAACAGGTTTCTACTATGTCCTGTAACAAGCCGGAGACCCGAAGGAAGCGACTTTTTTCCACTTGGGCTTGATGATTTTGAGACGGGCGGTCTCGATCTCTTTGAAGAGAGCTATGTTCTGGTTTCTAACGCGGAAACCATTGAGGGCAGGTACATACACGGTAAAAAAGGGAGGCTTACATCATCAGGTTTTATTGAAATATCGGGGAGGCTGAGATCATAACCGGTGTCTTCCTGAGCGGCGGGATATCCTTTAGGGAGGTCATTGAAGAAGATCTCGAATCATTGAACCGTCTTGTAAACACCGGGGATGTTGCAGAGTATCTCGACCTGATCCCTCCCGTGCCGCTCTCTAAAACGATCGATTTCTGGATCTTTGCCCGCAGCAGGGAGGCGTTGTGGTGGTGTATCTTAAGAGGGAACGACATCATAGGAAGCGTTGGTATAGTCCCGGAGGACAGCGAAGGCAAGATGTCGCATGTCGGGGTATTTTTCATCTATATGCTGAAGGAATTCCGGGGTCTGGGCTACGGGGGCCTTGCAGTCGATTATGCACTCACCCGTGCAGGGTGTGCCGGATTGAAGCGTGTCGAATGCCTAGTCTCTGAAGAGAACGGGAGGGCGATTTCTCTCTACGAAAAGAAGGGTTTCATGGTCGAAGGAGTGAAAAAGGGAGCCTTCTTCGACGGTGAGACATATTCAGATGTACTGATGATGGGAAAGATTTTGTGAGTGGATCTTAGCTCTTTTTATCTTGTTGTTTTAGGGAGGGGTAAGTATCCCCTTCCCTGTGCTCCTCCCCTTCACAGCGAGAGGTCACAAAGAGGATAAGCAGACATCCCCTTTTGATCCGTAAAGTGTGATTCAAATAATTAATTATCTATAATTAGTCATTCTTCCGGGCGAAGACCGGGTTATCACGATTCCGAAAGCTCACGTAGTGAACTTAGCGTGGGCTGCCCCGAAGGGGCTTCTGCCCCTTTCGATTTTAGGAATCACCACCCCTCAGAGAGATAGTTTTTGTAATAACAAAAGAACCGTACGCACTCCGAAACCTTACGCTGCTTCAAGTCTCCTGAACCTGAATATAATCCTCCAGTCCTGCTGTTCGCGGAGGGTGGTCTCGTTCATCTCCTCAAGCAGAGAGCAGAGTTCGTTCATAGTCGATACATGTCTCATCTCGTTCCTGATTGAAGTCAGGTGCCGGACGATATGCATATAGCGCTCGGAGTTTCTGAGGTATTCTCTCTGAACCCTTACGGCGGCGATCGCCGAACCCACTGCAGGGAGAGTGATCGTCAGGTAGGCAAGAATTAAAGAGACAGACAGGTTGACGTGGATTTCCCAGTGTGCAACACCTGTTGCATGTATAATCGCAAATATGAGTACAAGCCCGAATATAAACTCTCCCAGAGTTGCAAGGAATTTATATCTCTTTCCTGATCTTTCGCTCTCCTGCTCGTAAAATTTCAGGCGGTTGCTGATCCAGGCCGATGTTATGAACTCCTTCATCGGTTCAAACGGGATGTTTAACCTGCAGAAAGATGAGGATTTGAGTGAGACTATCGATCCGAAGGCCATTACCATCCAGTCGTTTGGGCGGTGCGCAAGACTCATGTGCGGCGGGGTGTCGGGGCTCTTGCATGTGACGCATACTATGGAGACAAAGAATGCAGCCCTTATCCTCTCGGCAAGGAAGTTGTAGTCTATCCATTTCCTGTGATAATCCCCGTACCTTGAGGCGGTCATTAGTAAGATGATCATTGCGATCTCTGCAACTTCGATCCATACAAGCTCCGGGTATTCGGGGAAGAAGAGTGTCTGCATGGTTATTGTAAGAACCGCAAGAGCGGCGAGCACAGAGATGAGTGTCCCGGCATATGAATAGAGTCGCATGTATTTTCTTGCCAGCAGTTTTGATCTCGTATAATTCGGAAGAAGGGAGGTATAGATGTCCTTTAACATATACTTTGGAAGCCCTGCCTTTTCAGATTCGCGTTCAAGCAGGCTCATATATTCCTTCTGTTTTGCAAGGAAATAGTCTTCATTCAGATGTTCGGTATTGTAGGTATTCAGGTGCGTGTAGGATTCAAAGATCCGGTCATCATGCAAAAGGGTGTAATTATGGCCGGAATCCCTGTTTATTGCAACAATCGTTCTTCCGTATCTTCTCGCGAGGCTGAAGATGCTCCCCTTGCGATAATGCAATGCTTCCGGTTCCCATTCTCCGACAAGCAGAATCAGGTTCGAGTTTTCAATTACCGAATCATAGATTGGGTCAAATCCCGGGGTTTTACTGCCCTTTTCTGCGTTCTTCAGTCTGTATTTTACCGCCCCCTTAAAGGGCCCTGATTGATGTGAAAGTTCACCTGGCAGATTGAGGAGTTTGACTTCCGGATTCCTGAGTCTGTTCCAGATTGGATCTGCCAGGAGGGATTCAAGAAGAACATGCTCTCCTCCCTGCCTGTATGGGAGAATAAATTCATAATTGTGGGGGGTATTTGAAAGGATTTCTTCAAAATGATATATGGTCTCTTTTATTGCCCTACCGACATTGCCTGAATCAAAGGTGCTCTCTGTTACAATTATACCAATACTGACAGTTATTGAGAGTGGTCCGGGAATTACCGGTGGATTTTCCTCCATTTCATATTGAGGGTTTGTCCTGCGTATTTTCATCTTTGAGACCTTTCATATATTGGGATTTGAGTGAATTCCAATATATTGAGTTATAAAAACACTCTCTCTTAAATAGTTATAGTATATATAAAATTGCGAGACCATAAAAAATTGAATGAGATTGCGTTAACCCTCAACAGGATATTGTATCTCTGTAAGCAGTTCTTCTTCCGGGATATCCGCCGGATCGTTTAAGTAAAGTTCTCTCGGAGGGCCGCAAATAGTCAGTCCTTTTTCATTTATATAATCATAGATCTGTTTATGGGCCATTCCAAGGTTGCTGTAGGGCCCTTTATGAATTACCGTCACGGCCTTCACCGGGGGGAGAGTCTTCAAGGAGATCTCCGGGTCAGAGACTGTCACCTGCCCTGTTACGGGGAGTGCAATCTCGATCATCCCTCCTGTTTCATCACAGTCTTCTCCGATATAAATAGACATAACAGGGCCGGTGACCTTCACCTGTCCGCCTGAATTCGGTACGGTGGAAATTTCCGTGCATAGTCTTTCGATGAGCCTGCCTACAACGTCGCCGTACGGGCCGTTTCCATTGAGGCTGATTACCCTTAATCCGGGGATCTCTTTGATACTCCAGTTGATAAGTTCCATTTTAAACAACTCTCCAAACGGGTCCTCTGATGAGAGAATCCTCTCCGCCATTTTCAGTCTTTGCAGTTCCTCGCGGACTGACATGAGCCTCCCGGCAACCATTTTGCTGATCTCAGGGCTGTTTTTATCATCCTGGTCTGTAATCCGCTCGATCTCGTCCAGATTAAATCCAAGAGCCGAGAGAGCTTTGATCCAGATCCCTTTCTCGATCTGGAGAGGAGTATAATACCTGTATCCTGTGCAGATGTCTTTCTGTACCGGGACAAGCAGTCCCTTTTTCTCATAGCAGTAAAGTGCTTTTTTTGAAAGTCTGGTGATGTCAGAGAATTTACCGATAGGAATTCTGTCGACTGTCATGGCTTATCAGGATTCTTGGTTTTTATGTGAAATAGGAGGTTGGAGTTTTCCCCGGGAGAGAGTTTTTTGAAAATGTATGTGTTTTTCAGATAATTATCTCAACAGTTCCTTTTCCTGCATCATGTTTATTATCCACAGAGTCGGAGCGGGAGAGCGACCAGAGTATCTTTGCAGTATCTCCCTTCGCAAGTACAGAATCATAGTTGTCACCTGTATCAAGCTTTCTTGAAAACTCGACGGTGGTATATGCCTCATTTTCGGCTGCCATATATAATTCAATGTCATATGTCCCGCCAATCTTTGTATCGGAGGGGTGCGGCCCGTATGTGCCTATCGAATACATGTCATAGATGTAGGGATCGGATCCTTTAATTCCGCCCATGATTATATCGGCGTCTTTCATCCGTAATGTTGGGTTAAATCCTACTGAAAGCCAGCCTGTGGTCTTTCCCTTCATTCCCATATAGAGCATCTCTTTATCAGAACTCCAGTAAATGTAGAAGAGATCCCTGAAACCTGTGACATTGTTGTCGTATTCATCCTCATTGATGATTCCGTCGGCCTTCCACTTTGCGGAAGGGCCGGTTTCCGGAGTACCGGTCTCATCTGGTGTAAGCCCGGTTGTCTCAACAGGGGTTTGTGTCTGTACCGGTTTTGTCTGTTCAGGCGTGATACAGGTGAAGTTCAGTGTTTCCTCCTCCTCTGTGCAGCCTGAACAAAAAATTGCGGCTGATATTATTATTAGTATTGTTATGATATTTCCTTTCATATCCGTATTCTCCTTATATTCTGAGTTATGGTCTTTATAGTATATACTGATTAATATAGATATGGAGGGCCGGACATCCACTCACAAGAGAAGTTGAGATAGTCTTGCCATACCCTCTTTGATATTCTCTTCATTCGTATTCGAGAAGTTCAGCCTTATCATGTCGCTGCCTCCTTTTCCTGAATAAAACGGATTTCCGGGCATAACTCCCACGCCTTTCCTGATGCCCTCCTCAAATAACTTCATTGACGAAACTCCGGCGGGTAGTTTTACTGCCATAAACATCCCTCCTTCAGGACGTGTATGGGCGATACCCTTTCCCGCCATGTCGTCCAGAAGATCCCCCATAAGCCTGCAGTTGCCGGCATATGTCGAAGCGACCATTCCCAGGTGCCTGTCATAATCGTTGTTTTCCAGGTAATGGCTGATTATCTTCTGGCAAAGGAAGTTTGAATGCAGGTCGGCCGCCTGCTTTGCAGTATCAAAAACCCTGATTATCTCCGGGGGCGCCATAATCCACCCGATCCTCATTCCGGGAGCGATCGTCTTGGAAAAAGATCCTCCTATAACCGTATTTTCCGGCGCATAACCGCATACGGGTCTTCGGGGTTTTCTGTCGAAGGCCAGTTCGCCGAAAGCATCGTCCTCATAGAAGACGGAATCCGTGTCCCTGAATATCTGACCTGTCATTCTTCGCGCTTCATTAGAATATGATCTGCCGGTAGGATTCTGGAAATTCGGAATTCCGTAAAAGAACTTGATCCGGTCTTCTGTAACGAGCTTTTCCAGGAGATCCGGATCAGGGCCGTCTTCGCCCATTTCAACGCTTCTCATGGCAGGTTCGTAGAGTGAAAAGGCCTCAATGGCTCCGAGATAACCCGGCTCTTCTATCCCGACAGGGTCTCCTTTCTCTATGAATATCTTGCCGATGATATCGAGGCACTGCTGTGAACCGTTGACAATCCTGATATTGTCCGCAGAAGCGGAAATTCCAAGTCTCATCCTGTACCTTTCGGCGATATACTCCCTCAGCGGGAGATATCCTTCGGTCGTCGTGTACTGGAGAGCCTCTCTGCCTTCATTCTCCATGACGAAGGACGCAGAATTCTTTAACCCTTCTACATCTATCAGGGAGGAATCGGGAAGACCCCCGGCAAAAGATATTATGGAGGAATCGGATGAAACTGCAAATAGCTGCTTAAGGAAGGACTCAGGTGCATTCCTGATCCGGGCGGCAAAACGATATTCCATAACATATTTGTTTGATCCTCTCTTTCTTAATTATTTCAAACCAGGATCATTTTTTTCCCGGGAAGACAAATATACCTGAATATGAGACCCAAACCGTTCCTTCTTGAAAAATATATGGGAATATATGAATTTTCAGCCCCACACCTCCTTTGCACCTCCGACTGCGAGACGGTAAGTATCAGCGAACTGCTTTCACTTGAAGAGGGGGCGGAAAAGAGATTTTTGGATCTCAGGCTCGGTTATACCGAGGCACGCGGCGAAAAAGATCTGAGGGAGGAGATCTCCCTTTGTTACACGAATATGTCCCCGGAGGATGTGATAACTTTTGCCGGTGCCGAAGAGGCGATATTTCTGTTCATGAATGCCGTCCTGTCCGAAGGAGATCATGTAATCGTCCAGTTTCCGGCATACCAGTCCCTCTACGAGGTTGCCAGGGCCGCCGGGTGTGAGGTTACATTCTGGGAGATGGATGATGAGAAGGACTGGAGGCCGGATCCTGTATTCCTGGAGGAGAATATCCGGGAGAATACGCGTGCGATAATAATCAACAGCCCGCATAATCCGACCGGTTTCAATTTTACAAAGGAGGATTTTGAAAGGATTATCAGTATTGCAAAGGAGCATGTTCTCTACCTTTTCTCGGATGAGGTATACCGGAACCTTGAGTTCAATCCCAAAACCCGCCTTCCGCCTGCTGCCGATCTCTACGGGAAGGCTTTTTCACTCGGGGTCATGTCAAAGGCATATGGTCTGGCCGGTCTGAGATCCGGGTGGCTTGCTTCAAAAGACCATGAAACTCTCGAAAAGATCTCCACTCTAAAAGACTATACGACAATATGCACAAGCGGCCCTTCGGAATACCTGGCAGCCATCGCCCTGAGACATGCTGATCAGCTTGTTGAACGCAATATGGAGATAATCCAAAATAACCTTGCACTCCTCGATTCATTCCTTAAAAGATATGAAGATATGTTTGAATGGGTGAGACCTTCAGCTGGATCGATTGGCTTTGTAAAACTGAAAACCGGAGAGTCCGCCGAAAGATACTGCAGGAGAGTCGTTGAAGGTTCAGGCGTTCTTTTACTGCCTTCGGTCGTATATGAATCCGGGGACTCACATTTCAGGATAGGTTTCGGGAGAACTGATATGGAAAAATCCCTCAGGATATTTGAAGAATTTTTGAAATCAGGGAATGTTCAGTAATTTATTCTTCTATGGTTCATCCTTTCCCGGAAAGAGGAGCCACCAGGGGTATCTCAAATCCCACCGGATCGCCGCAAACCTGATCAGGAATACGAGCATTATCGCACACAGGTCGCCGAGAATCACTCCGGGCAGGAAAGTCAGCCAGCATATATAAAAAATCCCTCCGATAAGAATCGGGGTTGCATAGAGCTCCTGTTTAAGAATAAGGCAGGGATTTCCTGTCATGATATCGCGAATGATACCTCCTGTTATACCAGTGATAATTCCCATTATTATTGCAACGACCGGGCTGAAACCGTATGCCAGCGTTTTATCAATTGCCTGGACATTGAAGAGCGCAACACCGAGCCCGTCCAGGATCAGCAGTGTCCTGTATGAGGTCCATAATGGTTTTGCAAGGAAAAATGCCAGTATCGCGGCGGCAAGCGCAACTGCCATGAAAAGGTTGTTGGATATCCAGAATACGGGAACGTCGAGGATTAGATCCCTGATTGTTCCTCCGCCCAGGGCTGTTATGACGCCGATGATGACGATGCCGAAGAGATCCATCCCTTTTTTCGCCCCGGCAAGGACTCCTGTTATTGAAAAAACCGCGATCCCGACTATGCCGATGATGTAATACCATGTGCTGAAGGGCAGGATATCCATATAAAAGGAATGCTCTCCGGAGTCATTAATATTCCCGGGCGATCAGGCCGGTTAAAAAAAAGATTAGGCTTTTGTAATTATTACACTAATAAATATAATAGATAAAAACAATAGTATATAAACTGGAGTTGAAATTTCTGGCAGATCACAAACCAAACCAAAATAATGAAGAAGCAATAATACGGGTAAAACTTCCAAGTTCCAAGAAAAGAGAGATGTTTGCGACCGCGGACCTGATGCTCGGGGCAAATCATATCCGTGTAAGATGCTATGACGGCGTGACGAGAACGGGCCGTATCAAAGGAAAGATCAAGAAGCGCGTATGGATTCGCGAAGGCGATGTTCTTATCGTTGTTCCCTGGGATTTCCAGGATGAAAAGTGCGATATTATATACCGTTATACCCGGCCCCAGGTCGAGTGGCTTAGAAAAAATAATTACCTGTAAATTCAGGTTTTTTATAGACTTTCTATTTTGATATCATATTCCTTAACTACCAGTCTCTCGACATCTGTGAATTGATAGTTATTGCTCCCTGAGGGATTCTCTGCAAATCCAACCGACTCTCCTGTAAGGTAATTCCTCCACGCAACAGAGTAGTCGTCATCCGGATCAGGAGCATAGGTGACGGTTATCAGTGTCGGGCCGCCGTAGGTTACATCGGTTGTAACGGGAGGTGTCTTCATGCTCATCTGAACGGTCCCAACCCCTGTTTCATAATATTTCTTATCGGCATTTATTGTCATCAGGTACATTACAAGTGTCTTCTCGTCATCGGCGAAGAACCATCTGGGCTCTGCCACCATCACTGATCCGCCCTGTAATCTGGCTCTCTTCATAACTGCACCGTTCATAAGGGTAAGTACTGCAGTTCCCTCGTCTGATATGTACTGGATCTCTCCCGGATTATAAACAATATTGACTCCTGCACCATCCGTTATTGTAAAAGTATGTCCTGAGGAAGCGGAACTTATCGTACTGAGTGTGCCTCCCGACACCTTGATCGTCGAATCCCTGTAGGGAACATTGCTGAAGGTAAGGATCTTCATATCGTTCTGGATTGCGATCATTGCCTGCTCCATGTTTCTCTCGTCAGAACTGATCTGGGTCTCGATAAGCATCGGGTATCCTACAAGAGAGACCATTGCGATTCCTGTAAGCACGATTGTAAACATTATCAGGAAACCTATGGCTTCCGAGACTCCCTCATTGTTGGTTTCGTTCTTTTGCATCATATTCAAACTCCGCTTGAATCATAAATTATCCTGTTAATTCCTGTCCCTGTTGTATTGCCTGTAACTGCCTTGGTTGCACCAATTCCCGAGATTGAAATCAGGCTTTTGACGTTTCCGTCAGTAACAATTATCTGTTGGGCGGCACCGGTTGCAGAAGGGTCCATTTTAACGGTATAGTCATCGTTAGCAACATCCTCCGGCAGGTCAAATTTCGTCACTATTCTTCCGTTTCCAGGGGATACGACATAAAGGTCGACAATTCTTACACTCACACCATTGCCGATATCAACAAAGGAATGATATTTCAGGTTATCTGAAGGCCCCTCGATTATCGCCGAATTTGTAAGAAGCGTAAGGATTATCATCATTACGACAAGAATTCCGGTGATATTCATATATTCTACGACAGTGCTTACAGCCTCGTCCGAATCCCATTTTCCCGCCCGTTTTTTATCAGACTCTCTCAGGCATCCAGTATGTCTCATTGTATTTAGTCACCCCGTTGTTGAAATGAATCTCAATCTCATCATAGTTGTAATAGATATCCGTGTATTTGTCGTCGATTATGCTATATCGGGTAACGGCATTCATCCGGTCCATTGTCAGGATACTGAGGTCTTTTTCAAGATTAAATGAATCCCCCTCCTTTGCAAGATCGATTACGACATTATGTACTTCTGATATCTCATTCTTTGGAAACTCCAGTACGGCCTCAGAAGTTGTCTGCCCGACAGTCACCGACTGGTTGACGATAATTGCAAGGAAGAAAAGCGAGACGCTGATGATAAATCCCATCAGCACGATCCACTGCCCTTCATCATTCAGTCTCTCCATAATCTTACCTCCACCCTGAATATTCTGTCCTGTCCGCCGGCTTCCACCATTACGAGACGCCCTGTGCTTATTGCAGGCTGCCTGGAGATCTCACTCCCTTTTGGCCAGGATTCATCGGTACCGCTGTCTCCGAGCTGGTAGGTTTTAACTTTGTCGGTACCTATCTCCCTATAATAAACTGTGGCATTGTACCTGATGGAATCCACTATCTCAGATGCCCCGGTCCCTCTTCTCAGCTCATCTTCGAATGCCGTTTTGAAATCAGATCTTGCAGTGTTGGCAGATGCACCGCCGTTGTATACCATTTCTGTAAGTTCCTTAAGTCTGCTGGGCTGGTCTTCCCCGTTTGGAGTATCCATCATAAGAAGTGCGTCGCTTCCCAGCTGTTTGAGCTGCATATCGGAAATATGGGCATCTCCCGGGGTATAGACATTGATAGATCCCATCACGATAAAGGCGGTTGAAAGCATGATTAAGCCTGCAACAAGGCCCTCAATCGTAAACAGCTCTCCGGAATCATCCCTGACTACCATATGAACACCTCCATAACACCATCCCTAAGGTATGGCCTGGTCATATAGAGATTGCTTGTGTAATCATAGGGTATATCTCCCGAGAAATAGTAATGGGGGATTGTCTCGTCGGGAACAAATTCATAAGTCATGTTGAATACAAGAGACAGTGAAGTCCCGATTTCATCAGAATACATCAGCGGAGGGTACATTTCAACTTTAAATTCGGATGTATCTGTAATTAAAAACGGCCCCTGCATAGTATGCAGCACACCGTCAATATAGAACCTGTAGGTTTCGTTGTGGTACAGACTGTATAGCATCGGTACCTCTATACCGTTCTTTTTTAACCTGACTTTATCAAGAGTCACAACCGTCACATCTGACCGGTTGATGGATTCTGTGAAGTTGGAGATCGTAATTGTGGCAGGTTCGGCTTGTGGCATGAACCTGTATGCTTCTTTTTTGGATTTGTTCTGCAGTTCGTTATAATCGAATGATACAGAGAATCCGGTATAGATCTTCGGGTTGAGTGCTGTTATATAATCACTGGTCTTGTTGAAATCACCGCAGTTTATTTTTGCCTCACCCGGTTCCTTGACCTTCACAAGCCTTCTCATATAACCTGAACTTGAATCCGGCGCTATAAACCCTGTTTCTATAGCAGGATCGCTTTCAATCTTTAATGATACGTTGTAGTAATAGGGAAGATCCCCGAAGATGACCTTTGACCTGTAATCGTCTTCAGTAAGGGTCAGGTCGTCTTTTAGATTGTAAAAAGCGTTCAATTTTTGTTTTGAGAGGATATTTGGCGATTCAGACGATACGGCAAGGCCAAGTCTGGAGATCTCGGATTTGTGGGCAGTGTCATACTGTTCCCAGGACGTACCAAGGACCGGCCATCCCGGATCTTCGCAGAGGATGACAGATGTCCTGTAAGATACGGCGTCGTAATCGATCTTTGCGCTCTGGAGCCCTGCAAATATCCCGGGGACCATCATCAGGACCATTATGAGTGCAAGCAAAAAGATGGAAAACCCTATAAGGAAATCCATCGAGAGAACACCCCGCTCTTTCTCTTCCCCTGGCTTCAGATTAGATCAACTCCCCTGTATCAGCTTTGAACTTTAATTCAATTATCCTGTTATTATCCCTGATAGCAATAGAATATTCGCCATCCTTCAGGAAGAGGTCGGAGTAGGATACATTTGCCTTCAGGTAATTATCTGTTAACAGATCCCTGTTTTTAGTGAAAAGCTCTTCCGGCAGGAGAATATTTTCCAGAATTATTTCGTCCTCTGAAAGTGGTCCCGGCCAGACTATATTCCTCCACTGGCGGTCCGAGTATGTTAAAAGGCGCGTCTCTCCGTCCTTTCTCCCGCCTATCAGCCAGGAGTCGGCACGTCCTTCAATTCCGACTCCCGTTCCCATAACCTGGTAATATGTCACATTATCCGCTTCGATAAGGCCTTCAACATTCTGCATGTAAAGATCTTCTATCGCTGCAGTAAGGAATTTTCCTCCTTTATTCGGCAGAATTTCACCCGTCTGATCCCCGCCCGGCATTCCGGCTGCAGATACAGTGGGTGTCGGAGTGACAGAAGGCCTGTAGAAACTGCTGTCTTTGAGGTATTGCTCGTAATCAACCTCTTTAATCGTAATACAACCGCATATTCCAACCACAGCCAGAATAATAAAAATTATTAGTATTGAATTATATTTTTTTAACACCGTCGAGTACCCCTGGATCAGTATAATAAAAATGTATCTGGAATAGTTAATAAAACAATTCCTACCCTGCAGCCCGGTTGAAAAAAACTATGTTATTTTTACAATAAAAGAAATTATTTTTTTTAAAAGCGCAATTTATTCAAGACTATGCAGAGTGAGTCCCGATAAAAGCTTGGGTTCGAACCATGTTGATTTTGGGGGCATAATGTTGCCTTCGTCGGCTATCCTGAGTACCGTTTCGACCTGAACAGGTTGCATTGAGAAAGCAACGGCAAATTCTCCGCTTTTTACGCGGTCCTCAAGGTCGGAGAGCGGCCTTGCGCCGCCGAGGTACTGGAGCCTCGGGTCTCCTCTTGGATCACTTATGCCAAGCAGATCCTCCATGACCCTCTTCTGGAGCACGGATACGTCCAGTGATCCGATGGTATCTTCCGGATTTTCAACCGGGCATGAGAGTTCATGCCACTCACCTTTTATATACATGTGGAATATGTGATACGGGGATTCCTGCTCCTTTAATGGGGGAATCCTGAATACCGTGTCGTCTATGGGGCCGTATCTCCGGATTGAGAATATTTCTTCAAGGGCTTTTATGAATGAATCCGGGGAGTAATTCCCGAGATCGGTGACCAGCCTGGAGTAGCCATGGATCTTTACACGATTCTCGGCGAAGATTACAGCCATAAATCTCCGTGCCTCTTCTGTTGCAGTTCCATTTTTCCTGCGCTTCAGTGCGACGTTAACAGATGACTTTGCCCTGTGGTGACCGTCGGCGATATACAGTGCATCGATCTTCTCAAACATCCCTGTTATCTTTTTTAGCTCCTCTTCTCCGCAGATCCTGAACACTTCGTGAACAACACCGTTATCCATCTTTACTATCGAATCCGGCTCTCCTTCAGGGATAAGAGATTCAATATAGTGAAAGACGTCGCCGGGATCGCGGTAAAGGAGGACTACAAGTCCCGTATGAGTGTTTGTAACATCTATATGCGTAGTCCTGTCGATCTCCTTGTCGTAGCGGGTAAGTTCGTGCTTCTTTATCCTGTCGTTGAGATAATCGTCAACAGAGACGTTTGCAACGAATCCCGTGTAGATGCTTCCGCCCTGCTTGACCCTGTATAGATATATCCCGGGTTTGTCGTCCCTGATTAAAAGGCCCCTCGCGATCATCGATTCAAGGTTCTTCTTCGCCTCTATATAGACCTCCTTTGATTCAGCCGGAGCGTCGGGTAGAACGGCATCGGAACGGATTACCTTCATGAAGGAGTCGGGATGCTTCTCTATACATTCCATTGCCTCTTTTCTGCTCACAACGTCGTAAGGGACCGAGGCAATCTCTCCGGCATCCTTTGATGCAGGCCTGATTGCGGGGAAACTGAATATTTTTACCATAATTTGAGTTCCTCTTGCGGTGAAATTATGTTGATTTTCCCTTAGTATTATATTGTTAAATCTAATATGACTATCCGCCCAATAATATGTCACAGCCTGCATGCAACTTTTGCATGGTATAATACGGATGCAATATGGATACAGATGAAATATTAATCTCCCGTGCGGCAAGAGCCGACATACCCGGGATTGTGGAGCTTGAGAGGAAACTTTTTCCCGATCCCTGGGACGAACAGGCGTTTTTGGATGTGCTTTTTTATTATTCCAATACCTTCTTCACACTGAAAGGTGGCGAAAAGGTCGTCGGTTTTGTTACAGCCGGGATCGAGGATACCTCCGAAGCCGTCTACGGTCATGTCATGAATCTCGCTGTAGTCCCTGAATTACGCAAAAGGGGTCTTGGCGGACGGCTGATGCAGAGGATAGAATATGAATTCCTCGTATGCGGAGCCGAAGGTTCCCAGCTTGAGGTGCGTGTATCCAACGATGACGCAATCAGTTTCTATAAAAAACTGGGATATTCACAGGTCATGGTTATTGGCGGGTATTACAACAACGGCGAGGACGCTGTATTAATGATGAAGTGGTTTGAGTAGTCTCAGTTGAGGCGGCCCTCCCTCCTGCTCCGAAATAGCGTTTGAATTCATCTATTGTGGTCCGGCTCTTTCAATAACTGAAGATATCAGTTATTTCAATTCCCGGCAATACCTCTCTCTTCAAAGACCTCGGATGCCGCGTATATTGCATTCAGTGCCGCAGGGTAGCCTGCATATACGCTCATCGTAATGAAGATCTCAAGAACCTCGTCCTTTTTAAGACCGGCATTCAGTGCCGCATTTATATGGGACTTCAGTTGCGGGGCTGCAAAGCCCAGGGTGCATATCGCACCAAGGATGGCGGTCTCCCTCATCCTGGGGTCGAGATATGAATCGTCATATATGTAGTTGAAGGGATATTCGGCAAGAGCCCTTGCCATCCGGGGAGAAATAGCCTTCACTCTTTCATAAACACCCCTGCCTGCCTCACCGTTAATCCTGATCAGGTTCTCCAGGCCCCTCTCCATTCTGTCATCGTCCATAATCTCTCTTCAGGTATTATCAGCATTAAATATTCCCGCAAAAGAGTCCCGATTAAAAAAAAGATTAATTGTTTTTCATATGCACGTCGACCTGGGGGAACGGAATGCTGATTCCGGCCTCGTAGAGTCCGTCATATATCATTTTTAAAACGTCTGATTTGACAGGATAATAGTCGTCGGTGTCAACCCATACCCTGAGTTGCAGGATTACTGCAGAGTCTGCCATCTCCTTGAAGCGGACTATGGGCTCAGGGTCTTTGTGAAGCTTTGGGTGTTCGCCCGCTACTTTAAGTGCGACATTGAATGCATCCTGTATATCCGTGTCGTAGGCAACCCCGTAATCGGCTACAATCTGTCTTGCGGGCATTCTCGTTACATTGGTAATAGGGCTGTTCCATACCTGTCCGTTGGGAATTATTACGCGGGTATTGTCGAGCTGTTTGATCTCGGTAGCCATAATGTTCATATCCATTACTACACCGTGTTTTCCGGCGAGATCCACTTCGTCGTTGAGATCGTATGCCTTTGACGCGGCAATCCAGACTCCTGATGCAAGGTTGTTTATAGTGTCCTTCATTCCGAAGCTGATGATAATGGAGATGAATGCAAATATACTCAGGATATAGACTCCGACATCAAGCCCAAGTGCGGACAGAGCGAAGAGAATAACAATAATATACAAAAACAGCTTCAGCGCCTTGATTATATTGATAAGCATGAGCTTGGGCATTTTTGTATTTTTCGAAGCATAATGGTCGATCCTGTTGACGATGATCTTCGCAATTATATACCCGGCGATAAGGACAATCAGGGCGAATACAAGATTTTCAAATGTAATTCCGTCAAGCATCGATACATCGACCGGAGGCGCTATCGATTCGAGAGAGGACAAATCTGCCATATTAAACCACCATGGGAATAACTTCTTTTTAATGTTATAATGATTTGTCGATTAAGGGATTGTAAAAAATTTAGCGGTATTCTATGTCATATACGGCATGGTGCTGGGCGGGGGAATATGACCTGACAACTCTTTCAGAGATCTTTCCCGAAGTAAACACTTCAATAGAATCCGCCATCTCCCCCTGTTCTGACTGCAGGGTGTAAAAATGCACCATGCCTCCGCGCCTGCATAGTTTAAAGGCGGTCTCAAGGAACTCCGTGGACTTCATCGGGAGGTTCATTATTATCCTGTCAAAGCTTTCCTCCGGGAGAATATTCCCGAGATGCCGGGCATCGGCAAGCACCGGAATTATATTCTTCTTTTTGTTGAGCCGTATGTTATCGATCAATAGGGAGACTGCGGCAGGATTTATGTCATTGGCAAAGACCAGAGATGCATTGCCCGAAAGAGCTATTGCAAACGGACCGACGCCTGCAAAAAGATCGAGGAGCCTCTCGCCGGGCTTCATCATCCCGGAAATCCTCTGCCTCTCGTTTGCAAGCCGGGCAGAAAAGTAGGCTGCCGAAAGGTCTATGGAAAATCTCAGTCCGTACTCGGTATAATCCGTCCTTGTCGTGTTCCTGCCTGCAAGAACCGTGTAATCCTTTGTCCGGTATTCACCTGTAACAGGGCCTTCGGAGAATATAACCGTATGAATCACCGGGCGGGAGGAGAGAAGACGCTCAGCCTCCGTGATGTCATGTTCCTGCATTATTGCGATGCCGCCGATCAATTCGTGCCGGGGAAGGGGCCGCGATTCCTCCCTTTCTTCAAATGAGGCGAAGCTTGATCCCGGCAGGTCCTTAATCACCGGGAAGAAGAGGTTTTCTTCGTCGGAGAACGGTTTTAAGGAGTTGTCGAGCAGTCCTTCTTCTGCAAGCCTTCTTCTTTCCGGCTCGCCCTGTTTCTTTGGAACTTTTATGCAGCGGTTTTCCCTTGCCATAAGACCATTATAATATGTATACTCTTCACCAATAAGTAATCAATATGGAAGATTATCTCTCAGGACTTAAGGAAGGAAGGCTTAAACTCCATTCACTTGAAAAAGAGATGCCCCCGGATGAAGCGGTTTCTGTCAGGCGGGCATTCATCGAGGCGGAGACCGGAAAGAAGCTTAATAAGATCGGGGATTATTCAATCAATATCGAAAAGGTCGTTGCGAAGAACTGCGAGAACATGATCGGTACCATTCAGGTTCCGGTAGGTGTCGCCGGAAAGCTTAGAGTCCGGGGGGAATATGCAGATGATGAATTCTACATTCCGCTTGCAACGACTGAAGGGGCGCTTGTCGCATCGATAAACAGGGGTTGCAAGGCGATCACTCTCGCAGGCGGTGCCGAAGTACGCATCCAGCGTGACGGTATGACGAGAGCTCCGGTATTTGCTGCAAAGAGTGTCGTTCACGCGACGGATGCTGCAAGATGGATCGAGGGAAACATCCCTCTTCTAAAGGAGATCGCCGAGACGACCACGTCACACGGCAAACTGCTCGATATCCGCTGTTTTGTTACCGGGACAAACCTGTATGCAAGGATCGAGTTCTTTACCGGAGATGCGATGGGTATGAATATGGTTACCATTGCAAGCGAGAAGGTGGCGGCGAAGATCCAGGAGGAGACCGGGGTTTTTCTCGTTGCACTCTCGGGCAATATGTGCACTGACAAGAAGCCTTCTGCCGCAAATGTGATCCTCGGCAGGGGAAAGACCGTTGTAGCAGGAGTTTTCCTATCAGAAGACCTTATATCCTCGACTTTCAAGACCGATTCCAAGACGATGGCCGAGGTCAATATGAGGAAGAACCTGGTTGGATCTGCAAGGGCAGTTTCGCTTGGGTTCAACTCCCATGCGGCAAATATCATCGCTGCAGTCTTTCTTGCATGCGGTCAGGACCCTGCACATGTCGTCGAGGGTTCAAATACTATAACGACTGTCGAGCAGGCCGAAGGCGGAGTTTACGTATCGGTCACTCTGCCATCGCTCCAGGTTGGAACGGTGGGCGGCGGAACGGGGATCGAGACCCAGAAGGAGGCCCTGAATCTTCTCGGGTGTGCAGGTGGCGGGGAGACCTCAGGCGCAAATTCGAGGAAGTTTGCAGAGATAGTCGCTGCCGCCGTTCTTGCCGGAGAGCTCTCTCTCATAGGTGCTCTTGGAGCAGGACACCTCGCCCGGGCCCATAAAGAGCTCGGCAGATAATATTTGGTGAAAAGTTTTGAGAACCGAATGGTCAGGAGAGAAGATTTCCGTCTCGTATATAAGTCACGATGACCTTGGCGGCATCTGCGATATGCTTGCAAAGAATTCGGTCTGCAGGTGGCTTTTTTTTGGGCCGAACTCTCCGGAGACGACAATTGCATACTTCTCACCGCTTATCGAACAGGTTTCAGCCCCGGTTGGAAGAGGCCTGATCCCTGAATCACCGGTCTTTACTATCCGGGAAAGGGATTTTGGGAGGTTTGCAGGTCAGTGTGCACTCCTCCCTGTCGATTTTTCTCCCGGAACATATCTTATTGGGTACCAGATCGATGACCCTTTCCACGGCATGGGCTTTGGGACGGAGGCATGTGAATTTTTGGTATACTATGCCTTCACTTTTACCGGAGCCTGTCGTTTGAACGGTGATGCTGCATACGGGAATACTGCATCATGGAGGATCATGGAGAAGTGCGGTTTTGTCTTAGAAGGCCGGAGGGAGAAATACTGGCATGCCCGCGGGGAGTACCATGATCAGGTTTTGTACGGGCTTTTGAAGGAGTCTGTTGAAGAATCATTTTCTAATTACCTGAGCAAAAAGTGGGAATATAAGGTTCTTCAGAAATGTCACCATCCCACCTGTTAATCTTCCTCAAATTTTCTGATTAATTCGGTTCTGTTTCTTGCATTTTCAAACAATATTTTACGAACAGAATCCTGATCTTCAACAGCGAGCGGTTTTGAAATATCGATCTCTGCCTTTTCCATATCCTCAAGAACACTTTGGGCATGTATTTTCTCAATTTCCCATGAATTAATCTTCATTATGCCGTATTTTTCACCATATCCGGGCACAGGGCTGCCGACTACGAAAGCTCCTTTTCCCGGGACTTTTCTTACAAGGCCTCACAAGGATCCAAAGTCCATCGAGTGTTTCAATGAGATGGCAGATTTAGCTGAAATCCTGTAACTTAGGGTGTGTTGACACAGGTGACTATTTTCCTGTAAAACCGGATGTTCTCACAGGGTTCTACAATGGTTTCAATGAGGCAGGAATCGTTATTTCGTTTCCCCAGAGGGATGTTATCAACTAATAATATTTCTCACGAAGGGGGCTCTGCCCCTTTCAAAACCGATGGGCGAAATTCGGTCACTTTCTTAATAATGCGAGGTTATAAACTACACCCAAACATTTTATCACAAAAAATACAATAATCCTTTAAGCGATGGTATTCCCAAATATTGAAATCCCGAAAAAAGAACTGGCCCTGTTCTCCCGAAGAAATCACATCCGTAAAATGGCTCTTTTTGGATCTGTTCTAAGGGATGATTTTGGTCCTGAGAGTGATATTGATATAATTGTGGAGTTTGAAGAGGGCTTTACACCAGGACTTTTTAAGATATTTGAGCTTGAAGAGGAACTTTCAGCGATTTTTGGAAACAGAAAGGTTGATCTGAGAACACCGGCTGACCTGAGCAGGTACTTCCGGGATAGTGTAATTTCAAAAAGTGAAGTCTGTTATGGAGCATAACGACAGAGTATATTTACTTCATGCCATTGATGCAGCCGAGAAGGCACTGGAAATATCCGGACGTATTGAAAGAGGAGATCTCGATTCAGATGAGGTATATGGACTTGCACTCGTGAGACTTCTTGAAATAATAGGTGAGGCAGCAAATCTGGTATCTGCTGATTTTCAAAAGAGTAATCCAAAAGTCCCGTGGAAACATATGATCAGTATGAGAAACAGGTTGATTCATGGCTATTTTGATATAAATTATGATATTGTCTGGGATACGGTTGTCAGTGATCTCCCGCTTCTCTTGCAGTCATTAAAGAAAACATTGTGATTTTTGAAATAATTTATCATAAGTACTTATTCCTCAACAACCGTTAATTCAAAATAAGAATCTGCCAGTTAAGGAAGGTGGCGAAGGTGACCCACAGTATATATGGAACAAGGAGATACGCCGCCCGCCTGTCGATCTTATATGACGCGATAATCGTTGCAAGAATGAATATCCAGAGGAGTATGACACAAATAAGCCCTGCAAACGGGTTCTCAAGTCCGAAGAATAGATAAGACCAGCTGAAATTAAGGACAAGCTGGATAAGGAAGAATGCAACCGCGATCCTGACCTCCTTTGAACTCAGGTCTTTTGTCAGAAGAAGGTAAAGACAGATACCCATCAGAATGTATAGGATCGTCCATACAATCCCGAAGAGAAAACCCGGCGGTGTCAGTTCAGGCTTGATCAGCTCTTCAGCATACCATGATCCCGTTCCGGTTTCGGTAAAAAAAGATCCTGATCCGCCTATTACCAGGCAGATGAGGATTGAACCCACAAAAAGGAATCCTTTTTTTCTCAGTTCATCGTTCGGATTTTGATTTGATTTATCGTCTTTCATATTCCTCTACCCTTAAAAGAGGAATATGCATTTTTATTATTTTATTTTACCGGGACAAATTTAGTTCCGTATACGATCATTCCGGAATCGCCGTCTGCGACAATCTTCCTGAATGTTGCCCTGACAGGCATTCCTATCTCCATATCCTCTATATCACAGACGACAGGAGCGGTCATCCTCGTTCCCTCATCAAGTTCGATGATTGCTACCGGGAATGGAGTCTCGTAGTTGTAGGGCTCACTTGCGGTCCTTATGATCGAGAAGGTCACGACCTTTCCCGTGCCTTTGAATTTATGTTCGACAATCTTCCCGTCTCTCCTGCACTGCGGGCAGACCGTCCTCGGCGGGTAGAAGTGTGAACCGCATGTCTCGCATTTGGTGCCGATGAGATTGTATCTCTGCGGCTGTTTTCTCCAGAAACGTGGAACCGACATTAGTTTATCCTCCTGAGTATATTAGTGACGACCGTAGCGCCTGTTCCGCCCACATTATGGGTCATTCCGATCTCGGCACCGTCGACCTGTCTTCCTGTAGCTTCGCCGCGCAACTGCTCGACGACTTCGCATACCTGCTTTATTCCTGTTGCACCGACGGGGTGTCCGCAGGCCTTAAGCCCTCCGCTCGGGTTGACAGGGAGTCTTCCGCCGAGGGCGGTCTCGCCTTCTTCCGTCATGATTCCGGCCCTGCCCTTCTCGCAGAAACCAAGATCCTCGATTGCGCAGAGTTCTGCAATCGTGAAGCAGTCGTGGACCTCAACCAGGTCGATGTCCTTTCTCTCGAGTTTTGCCATCTTAAATGCACGTTCTGCCGCTGCAACGGTCGCATCGAGAGTGCTGATGTCGCGGCGGTCATGGAGCGCGATTGTATCCGTTGCCTGGGTTGATGCGAGAATCTGCACCGGGGAGTCGGTGAACTCCTTTGCCCTTTCAAGCGGACAGAGTATGACCGCAGCTGCACCGTCGGTAACGGGCGAGCAGTCCATGAGGCGAATCGGGTCTGCCACAAGAGTGGATTTAAGAACCGTATCGATCGTAATCTCTTTTCTGAACTGTGCAATCGGGTTCCTTGCTCCGTTGTAGTGGTTCTTCACGGCAACCTGTGCAAGCTGCTCGCGGGTGAGGCCGTAGCGGTGCATGTAGTCCCTTGCAATCATTGCATAAAGCGAGGGGAACGTAACGCCGTAGATCCCCTCCCATTCACGGTCGGCCGCACCGGCGAGAGCGTCTGTTGTTACCCCGCCGTCGACGTCGGTCATCTTCTCGACTCCTGCTGCGATGACTATGTCTGACATGCCTGATGCAACCGAAGTATATGCCTGCCTGAACGCCAGTCCTCCTGATGCGCATGCAGCCTCGGTCCTTGTGGAGGGAATGTGCCTTGTTGATGCGAGCCCTACCGCGTCGGCGATGAGCGCGGAGATGTGCTCCTGGAGTACAAACCTGCCGCCGCTCATGTTTCCGACAAACATCTCGTCGATCTGGTTTCCGTCGACGTTCGAGTCTTCGAGTGCCTTTACTCCTGCTTCCACGCACATCTGCCTGAACGAGGTGTCCCATTTCTCTCCGAAGGTGGTAAGACCAACTCCGATTACTGCTACTTCTCTCATGCTGCCCTCACGATCTTGCCTTTGTGTTTTGCATATACCGCATAGTCGACGTACTTCTTGTGGTTGAGGAGATCCTCGACTGAAGGCGCCGCCTTCCTGTCGATAAGGGTCTCGATTTCATCAGTTACTGTTATATCGAATGCATCGCTGCCTGAACCTGATCCGTATGATGTGACGAATATCCTGTCTCCCGGTTTTGCGATATCGAGAGTTGCGGAGAGTCCTACGGGAACGGCTCCCGAGTATGTGTTTCCGAGCCTCGGGACTGCAAGTCCCGGTTTGATCTGCTCGGGTGTAAAACCGAGCATTGCAGAGACGGTTCTCGGGAACTTTGCGTTGGGCTGGTGGAATACAGCATAATCGTAGTCTGAAGGCTTCGTTTTCATATATTCCATCATCATCTTCGCCGCACCCTGGATATGCTTAAAGTATGCAGGCTCACCTGAGAACCTTCCGCCGTGACGTGGATAGTCCTGTCCTTCACGCCTCCAGAAATCAGGTGTGTCAGTGGTGAACGAGCATGTGTGGTTGATCTCTGCAATGACGTCGTCATTGCCGATGACAAATGCCGCCCCTCCTGCTGCTGCAGTGTATTCGAGCGCATCTCCGGGTGCTCCCTGTGCGACATCGGCACCGATTGCGATACCGTATTTGACCATGCCGCTCTTTACAAGACCCATGCATGTCTGGATTCCTGCAGTTCCCGCTTTGCACGCGAATTCGTAGTCTGCCGCCGTCATGACGGGAGTTGCACCGATTGCCTCTCCTACGGTCGCCGCAGTCGGTTTTACCGCGTAAGGGTGCGACTCGCTTCCGACATATATCGCACCGATCTCGTCAGGGTTGACACTTCTTCTTTCAAGGGCGAATCTTGCCGCGTTTACGGCAATTGTAAGCGTGTCCTCGTCAAGGTCGGGCACGGCCTTTTCCATCACCCCGAGACCTGCTGCGATCTCGGCTCCGTTTGCACCCCACACTCTCGCGATCTCTTCGGTTTTGACCCTGAATCGCGGAATGTATGCACCGTATGTAATAATTCCTACCATGGTTCTTCCCTTAATGTTTTGATAATTTCATCAATCCCTTTCTCAGTGCACAAAAGTGCGATTTTATCCTTTCGTGCAAGTTCAGGAACCAGTGGATTGATCTTTTCGGGTGTTATCCCCTGAAGAATGACGCATCTCGGCTTGAATGGCGTCACCCTGATTGCAATCATAGGTGACTTTCCTGTCGAGACGTTTGTAAAGATCAGGGCTCTCTCTGTACTCCACCCGTAAATTTTGTTGAATTCACTTGAAGAAAGCTGTAAAATTGCATTGAGACTGTTGACGATGGTATAACCGTAGATCTGGTGCTCCAGATCCCCGTTGATGAGTGTGCACCCGATCGAATCGCAGAAACTGCTTAGTTTAATCGGGCTGTCGTAATCGTGCATGTCATAGATTACATCGTCGTCAAAGTCAGAATAGAGGATGTTCGCGTACTTTTTCATAAATTTTCCGCCAGCATCTTCATCGATCGCGAGAATTGTCTCGACGATCTTTCCGACGACCGCGGTACCCGGACTCTTCCGCCTTCCTCCCTCATAATCAGAGATTACCGAGGGTGAGACCTCCAGCCTTTCAGCCAGAAGCCCGGGCGGTATATGGAAGTTGATCCTCCACTTTTTGAGCGCCTCGCCGGGAGAGTCGGAGAGAGTGATCTCCCCGGCCATCTTTTCAGCCAGGCGGGTCCGCAGCACGGATTTCATGAATATTATGGAGATCTATTCATTAATATAATTAGCGAAAGACTGTTCGTCGATCCACGAAAAATGTGGTGCGGTTATGGAAACCCATATATGGTATGCTTATCAATTTTGATATTGCAATGATAAACAGCGACGACCTGATGACGCTCAAGAAGATAGCGCTTATGGGCGGTATGAAGAGCCAGGTCTTCCTCTCCTCCCAGGCAATGGGAGGGCAGCTGGGCATAAGTCCGCAGACTGCCTCAAGGCGTCTGATCAGTCTGGAAAGGGATGGATATATCTCGAGGACAATACGCCCTGACGGCCAGTATGTCAGGATAAATGAATCCGGTGAGAGGATCCTGAGGGATGAATATTTTGATTACTGCAGGATCTTCGAGCAGAAAGAAGTCAGCTATGCACTTCACGGGGAAGTGATAAGCGGTCTGGGCGAAGGGCGCTATTATGTCAGCATACCCCGGTACATGGAGCAGTTCCAGGATAAACTCGGGTTTGAACCATTCCCCGGTACCCTGAACATCCGTCTGGATCAGGTCAGCCTGGAAACGAGAAGAGAGCTTGAGAAGCTTGAATGGGTTGAAATTGAAGGTTTTGTCGATAACGATCGGACATTCGGCAGCGCAAAATGCCTGCCGTGCAGGATCGAAGGGTCTGCATCCGCAATTATCGTCCCCGGAAGGACCCATTACCCCGACGATATTATTGAACTGATCTGTGAACACGGCCTTCGTACAAGGCTGGGTTTAAAGGACGGCGATAAGATAGAGGTGGAGATTTCAAATGATTGAGAAAGCGATAGAAGCTATGAAGAAAGGGGAGATGATCCTCTTATACGATTTTGACAGCCGTGAAGGAGAGACGGACTTTGCGATAAGATCGGATGCAATAACCCGCGATCACATCCGCCTGATGAGAAAGGATGGCGGTGGTCTTATATGCACTGCAATACATCCGGCTGCAGCAGAGAGGATCGGACTTCCCTTTGCAAGCGAAGTCCTCGGAGTAACGGGTTTTGCCGAGAAGAACGGGGCCATACCCTACGATCCGAAGAATCATTCCTCATTCTCGATTTGGGTCAATCATAAGGACACCTTCACCGGGATTACCGATATAGACCGGGCGCTAACTGCAAACCGCCTCTCGGATCATGTAAAAAGCGCTCTTAACGGCGGAAAACAGAACTTCTCATCCGAATTCAGGACTCCCGGGCATATGGCGCTTTTAAGGGCGAATGAAAAACTCCTCGACCAGAGGCGGGGACAGACCGAATTATCGATTGCCATAGCAAATTATGCAGGTGTCACCCCGTGTGTTACCATATGCGAGATGCTTGACGATAAGACGGGAAAGGCTCTCTCCAAAGAGGATGCGATGGAATATGCAAGGAAGCATAATCTGGTCTTCATCGGCGGGGACGAGATCCTTGAATACTGGGAAGATAATCATTAAGTAAGATAATTCCGAACAATTATCATTGGATTTATTGAGAAGAAGGGGATGATTGTGCCGGTTTTTGGAGATATAAGGCAACCGGTCTGTTTTTTTTACAGCCGGATCCCGGTGTAATCCTCCTTCTCCGGGAAATTATCATGGGCAATTTTTCAGGTACCATATTATCGCTCCTTAATGGATTAAGGGGAGAGATAGCGATAGTAATAGACCTGTCGTCAATGAAGGTTGCCGGGGCCAGTTGCGAGGCCAGAAGACTGCTTGGGTATGGCGATGACGATATTTTAAACCTGGAGCTCCATAATATTTTGTCATTTTTCAGGGATCCCGGGATTATCGGTCGGGAAAAGGAATTTTTTTCCGGTGAGAAAATATTTTCCGGATTTTTACTTTGCCAAAATGAAGAGATCCCGATAGACTTCTCATTAAACCTGATTGAGAGCGAAGGGAGCGTTTACGGGCTCATCCTCGGGAGAAGATCGCACCCCGATCCTGAAGTTGCCGGAGATACGGATTTCTCACTGCATTATTATAAAAAAGTCCTGGATTCGATAGAAGAGGCTATCGTAGTTGTGGACCGGAGGATATGTATCCGTCTATACAACGCCCCGTTTAAATTCCTGGCCGAAAAATACGGGTACACCGGTGAAATGATAGGAACCCCGTTAAATAATGTCATGGATATCCTGACGGGAAAACTATCTCTTGAATATAAATATGTCTTTCAGGCGGGTCGATCGCTGAAAACTTCGGTTAAATGGGAACAGGGCGGCAAAATGCTCTGGCATGAGGTGACAAAATCCCCTTTCATGATGGATGGTATAATAACCCATGTCGTATCTGTTGTCAGGGATATCACCCGGCAGCAGGAGCTTGAAGAGATGAAAAAGGAGTCCATATTTCAGATTGAAAAAAATATGGAGCAGTTTGCAATATTGAATGATCATATCAGAAATCCCCTTCAGGCAATTGTCGGCATTGCAGACCTCGAAGGCGGAGAAAATTCTGAAAAGATAATAAAATATGCGGTCGAGATCGACGATATCGTAAAGGAACTTGATTCGGGCTGGATTGAATCGGACAAGATCCGCGAGATGCTTCTCCGTCATTACGGCCTGAAGGTTACAAGAAGACCGAGTATCAGCAGCCCTATCGGGATGCTAACCGTCATCAGGGATGAAGAGGGGGAAAACGCCGAAGAATGAATGATGAAACCTACCCTTTTAAAACAATAATAACCCGAAAAAATGTGAAAAACAGCAGGATTCGAATATCTCCCGACTGCACCGTTCTAGTGACCGCCCCGCATGGTGTTGATGCCGGAAGGCTGATAGATTCGAGGCTCGACTGGATACAGGGAAAGATCGCCGAACTGAACTGCCTCGCATCGGAGTATGGCTCATGCAGCGACTCTTTAATTTATAATGGCGTAATGTGGAATCCTGTGCTTTCTCCCGGGGATCCCTTCTCAATGCAGTGGCCGGACATTTGTTACCCTTCAGCAAAGGTGCTTAAAAAAAACCTGACAGGATTGCTGAGGAATGATATCTCCGCCAGGGTTGAGCATTATTCGCGGGTTATGAATGTTGATTACGGGAGAATTGCAATCCGGAGCCAGGCGACACGTTGGGGCAGCTGTTCCGGAAAAGGGAACCTGAATTTTAATATACGTGCAATGGCGCTTCCGGAGAATGTAAGGGACTATCTTGTAATCCATGAACTCGGGCACAGAATTAAGATGAACCACTCCCCTGCGTTCTGGAAGACGGTGGCCGGCTACTATCCTGATTACAGGGAGGCAGAGAGGGAGCTTAAGGCATACTGGATAATAACCGGAAGAAGCAGAGCGTGGAGATCGGTTATTGAAACGGATTCGCTATGACTTTGCCAGTTTCATTAGTTTAATCTGCTGCACCCCTAACTACTGGTGCAGGGATATTCGTGAAGGTATTCAACAGGAACCTGAGGAAGTTTGTGTCTCCCGAATTTATTACTGGAGAGGGAGCAAGAGATCTTGCAGGAAGATATTCGTCAAATTTCAACCTGAACAAGGTTCTTCTTGTAATTGACGAAAATATTGCAAATTGCGACTGGCTGTCCTCCGTTACAGGGTCGCTGTCTGAAAACGATGTCGATTATGAGATCTTTTCTTCAATAACCGAGAATCCATGTGTGGAAGAGGTAATGAGCGGGGCAGATCTCTTCAAAAGTTCCTGTTGTGAGGGGATTGTCGCTGCAGGAGGGGGAAGCGTGCTCGACTGTGCGAAGGGTATAGGGATTGTAGCAGAAAACGGGGGGCATATCACCGATTACTTCGGCCCTGACAAGATCAATAACCCTATGCCCCCGCTCATCTGCATTCCCTCTACTGCCGGCAGTTCTGCCGATGTATCCCAGTATGCGGTGATCTCCGACAGAAGTCTTAGAACAAAAGGTCTTATTATCTCAAAATCCCTCGTTCCGGATCTATCCCTGCTCGATCCAATCCCGCTCTCAACACTGCCCCCGGACGTTGCAGTAAACAGCGCGATGGATGCCATGATACATGCCATCGAGGGTTACTGCTCTAACGGGTCCTCAACTGTTACAGATACCTTTGGTATCAGCTCCATCAAAATGCTGGCAGAGAATATGGGTCCGTCATACTGGAGAGACTCCGTCCGGAGCTTCGGTGTGATGATTGCAAGCCTCTATGCCGGGTTATGCTTCTCCAATGCAGGTCTTGGTCTAATCCACTCTATGGCCCATGCGATTGGGGGCTGGACAGGAATGAGCCACGGTTATATCTCATTCGCCGTAGCCGGAGAGGTGTTCGGTTACAATATGAAGGTCACCCCGGAAAGGTACCAGGAGATTGCACGGATATTTATGGAAGATGGAGGAGAAAAACCTGAAGAGTCCTCGGTTCCGTCTTATATCAGCCGCAGGATGATGGAGATATTCGGCTACATGGAGACACCCTCCCTGTCAGATCTCGGGATAGGGAAGGAGGACATATCCGAACTGGTCCGGCATACGATGAACGACCCGTGTGTTGCCACAAACCCCCGTATTCCGGTAGAGGGCGATGTAGAAAGAATATATCTCAATCTGTTATGAACTGCCGGGAAATGATCAGTTCCAATATGTTTTTATCAACAAAAGTCATTTTAATCGTCAGGCAGTCATACATCCAAATACCTGAATACCCGGATAACCGGTTCTGCACGAAGGGGAATTATTGAATGAGCGATCCGGAAAAAGAACCATATGATGAGTTGCGAAATAAGATCCTGGGGCTTGGAGATTCATCCTTCAGAAAGACTTACTATCCTGTTTTAAGACATAAACAGATGGAGCTTGAGAGGTTCCGTATTATCCTCGATCATATCAACGATATAGTATTTCTTATCTCATATCCGGGGGGGCTGATTGTGGACTGCAATGTTCGTGCTGCCGATAAGATGGGGTTTCGGCCCGGCGAGATCATAGGGGGAGCAATAAGCGATTTTCTCTTTGATGATTCCGGAAAACCCGTATCTCTTCGGACAATGAAGGATAAAGCCGAGAGGGTTCTAATCCGGGCTGAGATAGTCTGCAGATCACAGGAAAAGATACCCGTGGAGGCCGATCTAAGTTTCACAAGGTACGGCGATGAGATCTATTGTGCGGTCGTATGCAGGGACATTACCGAACGCCTCCTGATGGAAAAGATGCTTCTTGAATCCGAATCACAGTACCGAAAGACGATCGAGGCGATGACAGACGGGGTTCTTGTTTTAAACTCGGCCGGACGCTCTGTGATACATAACAGGGCGTTTAGAGACCAGTACCTCAGGTTTACAGGTAGGAATGTCCCTAAAAAGATTGATGCAAAAAAATTCTTCAGCAGGATCGGGTTCTTAAGCGATGAAGAAACCGATGCACTGATCCGGTCCAAAGATTCTGAGGAGAGAGTAGGGAAGATTGTCCTCGGGGATCTGGTTGCGGTGCTCAAGATCAGAAAAATGCCAATTATTCATGAATTCAGGCATTTACAGTCTGTTTTTATCATCAGCGACATCACGAGGAGCACGGTCCTCGAAGAGATCAGGAGGGATGTATTATACCAGATCAACCGGAATATGGAGCAGTTCGCGATACTAAACGACGAGATAAGAAATCCGCTGCAGGCACTGTCCGGAATAATCGAACTGAAAAACCCCCGTCTCGCAGAAGAGATTCAGCCTTTTGTAAAAGAGATAGATATGATTGTAAGAAGGCTTGACGTCGGGTGGCTCGAATCCGAGAAGGTCCGTTCGATGATAAATAAGCATTATGGCGTCTCTGTTCTTGAAAAGGAAGAGATGAAGGATGCGGTCCAGTATATAAAAGAGTTCGATAATTCCAGTGGGGATGCGGTCAATCCTTAAAGTCCCCGGGAAGATCCCTGCACCGTGTAAGCAGGATCTGTTTCATTATATCTCTTGAACTGCAGAATCCCCCGCCCTCGTAGCCTGGGATTCGTATAACTTCAGCGTTAATACCGTTTTCTTCAAGCTCAGCCTTAAGCCTGTCCTCCTTAAAGAACTGGTTGAAACCCAGTGTAATTATATCGGGCCTGATCTCCCTTATCGGCTCGAAGATGTCGCCGGTCGATCCAAGCCTGGCGTAATCGACCGCCCTTAAGGATTGAACCATACGCAGCCTCTGCTCCTCGGGTATCACGGGTTTTGGCTTATGCCTGACATTCTCATCTCTTGCGACAATTACATGGAGTTCGTCCCCGAGCTTCCCTGACTCTTCAAGGTAGAATATGTGGCCGGGGTGGAGGAGGTCAAAAGTCCCTGTGGCAACAACGCGTCTCAATCGATCACCTCAACCATACACGGGCTTCCGTCGGCAAAGAAACATCTCCAGTCGTCTTCCCCGTAAGGAGCCCCTATAATGATATGATACCTGCCTGTCGCAGGAAAGAACCTGATGTCAGCATCTGACGGCCTGATTACTCCGTTGGGATGGGAATGCGCACTCCCCGCAATGCCTGTTCCAAGAGGCATCATATGAGGCTGAAAGCTTGCACTCGTTGTTCCGGTTATTGTTCCCGGAGCAAGTTCAAACTCATCGATAACTCCGTCGTTCTTCTTCAACAGGGCAAGGAACTCTGACGGATGGTTGCTTCTTCCAAGTTCGGCAAGCACCCTTAAAAGCTCCTTTCTTATCTTTACGTCGGCCATCTGTCTATTGATATAGATTATCTTAAAAGATAACTCTTTCAGATCGGGCCTGAGAATCAAAAACATTTATCTCCTGAACTGGCAAGGATACTTCATGTATTCAAAAATTCTGGTGGCAATAGACGGCTCGAAGCAGTCGAAAGCAGCCCTTGAGAGGGCTGTGGAAATTGCAAAATGCCAGGACTCAAAGGTTCACGCCGTTTATGCCATTAACCCCGGAATATACGGTGTAACAATAGTGGACCCGGCAATCGGGGTATCTGATCCCGGTTCGGAAAGAATATTTAAAATGCTCCAGGAGGAGGGCGAAAAGATCGTCGATGATTCCAAGGCCGTATCGGACGGTCTTGACTACAAGGTTGAATATCATATCCGTATTGGCGATGCAAGAGATGTGATCATGGACATTTCAAAGGATCTCGGTGTGGATCTTATTGTAATAGGATCGACCGGAAAGGGAGTGGCCAAAAGGCTGTTCCTTGGAAGCGTGAGCTCGTCCGTGGTCGTCCACAGCAGGGTTTCTACTCTGGTTGTCAGGGCTGAATGAAAGGCAAATCAGAATGGCCCGTCCTGCTCGAAACTCCTGTCGAACCTTAGTGCAAGCTCCGCTTTATAAAGTTCCTTTCCAAGGTATGCCGCATGGTCCATGAGGGTTAACCTGTCCTCCTTAAGGAGCATGCAAAATAGATCCTCCCATCTCTTCCCTTTTATCGCCCTGCCGTCGTGAACCGCCACTATGTACCCGTCTTCGATACCGATCCTTATATTTCCGGCAGGGTCAAATTCGATATCCTCCTCTGCCTCCCCTGCAATTTCACACGCTGAATATTCTAAAACCGGCTCTCTCCTTTTTCTCTTCTCCTTGATGCACAGGAGATCAATCCCGAGATCCTTGGGATAAGGTCTGTCCGCTGCAAGGGCCATCATCCCGCATGCCCTTCTCATCTCCCTGACAGATCCGTATGTCTTGTCCGAATGCTCGCTCGTGAATATCAGCGAAGCCCCTGCCTCCATGGCAATTGCGGCGAGCAGGGCGTTTGCACCGGGCGAATCCGCATCAATAAGCTCTACGACGTTTCCGGCACCGAAAAAGAGCGGAAAGCCGTAATCCCTGAAACCGGAGAGTGAATTTAGAAGGCCTGAGCCGGCCGGCTGAAGAAGAGGATCTGCGATTATCTTCCTGATACCTGCATCCCGGGCCATCGTGATGTTTTCTTCGAGAGTTGATTCACCCGGGACTATGACAGCGGCTGCACCTGCCTCTGCAACCAAAGAGCCGACTTCAGGGATATTTCCCTCGTGAAGAGAGAGTATGAGGTCCGCATAACCAAGTGAGGTTTTTATCAGCTCCGGATCCTGTGTATCTGCAGCAAGGACAGCATCTATGCCTGATAAATCTTCAAATACTCTTCTTACATCCCCGGGGGAGGCATCGAACCCGAACCCCAGGTCGATTATATCCGCCCCGGATTCTATGAAGTAAAAGACCTTCTCCCTGATATCCGGAGATTTGTGTGCATCCATAATCTCTGCAAGAACCTTCATCCTTGAACCGCCCCCTATCCCAAGGTTGCGAAGGTAAAAGAGAGGCTTTGAATTCCTCTCAATCTCCAGTATCTTTGAAAAAGCCTCTTCTTTTTTCCTCGAAGCTATGAACTGGTCGGCCGGGATAGTCCGGGAGAGGTCTATTTCACCTCTAAAATCGAGGATTAATTCAAGATCGGCGGCGTGTCGAGGCCCCCGGTAGACAGGTATTCCCGTCTCCTTCTCTACCCCTGAAAAATCGGCAGTGCACATCCCGGAGACTATTACCATGTCGTATTGTATCCCCTTTTCCCTGAGAATCTCCAGCAGTTTCCGGGGGGTTATAAAAGCGGCGATCTTTCCTGCAACGACAGCGTCGGCCCCGAATTTGTCTGCAGCCTTCTTTACAAGCGGATAAGCTATCTCGCCTGTTGGGAGCAATATACGCATAACACCTGAATTAATATGCCAAGGGAGAAAAATAATACTATCCGATGCTGAAATGCGACCTGCATGTGCATACGAATTATTCGCGGGATGGTGAAAGCAGTGTCGAGGAGATTATCCGCGCTGCAGAAAAACGTGGTCTTGATGTTATCGCAATCACAGATCACGACACCGTTGAAGGAGCCAGGTATGCATCCGGGATCAAAACTGACATTCTTGTAATTCCCGGCATAGAGATATCGACAAAGTCCGGGCACCTGATTGCCCTCGGGATAACCGAAACCGTACCTGCAGGTCTTGATTTTTTTGAATCAGTCCGGCGTGCGAGAGAGATGGGGGGATTTTTGATCCTGCCGCATCCATATCATAAGTTCAGGCACGGGGCGGGGATAAAGCTGAAAAATGCCATCGAAGCAGTAGATGCGGTCGAATCCTTTAACAGCAGGTATATTATTGGATCTGCAAATAAGAAGGCTGAGAAGAAGGCACGCCGTTTTGCAAAACCCTGTGTTGCAGGAAGCGATGCCCATAATGCAAGGTTTGTCGGATACGGTGTCACCATTGTTGATTCAGAGAAGGACATGAAGTCTATATTCGACGCTATTTCTGCAGGAAGATCCGGGATTTCAGGCCGGATGACTCCGCTGAGGAGTTACACGGGGCAGTCGCTGAAGAATACCAAAAGGAAGATTGTCAGCAGAGTAAGGCACAGATGAGGATCGCTTTTCTTGTATCATATCTTGGAACAGGGTTTTCAGGCTCACAGCAGCAACCGGGCTTGAGGACGGTCGAAGGCGAATTCATTGGTGCATGCATCTCCCTGGGGCTTTTTTCAGACTGGAAGGATGCCGGGTTTCAGTTCTCCGGGAGAACCGATCGCGGTGTTCATGCAAGGATGCAGGTGTGCGCCTTTGACACCGATCATCCCGAACGGGCTGTGCGGGCGATAAACGGGATGCTTCCCGGAGATATCCGGTGCAGGGGCTGGTCTGAGGTTCCCGCAGGGTTCAATCCCCGTTTCGGGGTTTCATGCCGGACTTACAGGTATTTCTTCCCCGGTATGGATCTGGATATTGAACAGATGAGGCTTGCGGCAGAATCGCTCCCCGGGGTACACGACTTCTCTCGCTTTGCCCGGCTGGAAGGAAAGAATCCTGAAAGGGAGATTATTTCAGCTGAGATATTTCCTGATGTGGAGGGTTTAATCTTCGAGATATGCGGAAGGAGCTTTCTCTGGAACATGGTCCGGTGCATATCGCACGGACTCAGGCTTGCTGGTGAAGGTCTGGCACCTCCGGATATAATCAGCAAAGCACTTTTAAATCCGTCCGGTCCCCGGTTTCCCGCTGCACCTGCTGAAGGGCTTGTACTTTGGGATATAGAGTCTCCGGTTGAATTCTCTGCCCTAAAGAGTCTTGAAAAGAGTGAAAAATTCTTCCGTGATTTCAGGTCCCGCCATCACCAGCTGAAAAAAGCCTGCGATCTCCTTCTCGATTGATTTCATGCCGGGTGGAAGCAGAGAACTTCTGTGTACAGGCAATTATTACAGATATCTGGTAATGCCATCCCATTCATCCGGCCGGAAAACCTGTGTCCGCTTTCGATTTAAAAAAAAGGACCTTTTATTCTTCCCTGACCATCTTAATGGCTTTTTTTGGGCAAATGTCGGCACAGATGCCGCAGCCCTTGCAGTAATCGAGATCGATCTCGAAGTCCTTCGTGATCGTTCCGTCAGGGCAGAACCTCTCGCAGTTCCCGCACCTGTTGCAGAGTTCCTTATCGACTACGGGCCTGAAGGTTCTCCATGTACCTGTCTTCCCCGCAGCTCCTTCTTTTGGTTTTGATATTGCAAGTTTTGCACTCATATTTCCAGCTCCTCGTATGCCTTAAGAGCGGCAGCAGTATTCCTTTCGTCTGAAAAAACTTCCGAGATTGCTTTAATGACAGAATCGCGGGATACGAGGCCGATCTTTGCAAGCGCCCCGAGAAGAGGGGTGTTCAGGATCGGGTTTCCGGCCACGACAAGGTCCAGAGACAGTGCAATTCCCGTCAGATCGATATTGTATGCCTTGTAATCTCTTATATCTGTTTTTTTTGGGCTGTTGATGAGGACTGTTCCTCCTTCTTTCATACCCTGGAGGACATCAACCATGTTCATTATCCCGGGATCAAGAACGATCACAAGATCGGGGTTTCTGACCTGGGAGTATACCTTTATCGGCTTTTCATCGAGCCTTATGAACGAGACAACAGGTGCCCCGCGCCTCTCTGCACCATAAAGGGGGGTTGCGGTTGCAGACTTTCCGTCGAGTGTTGCAGCATGTGCAAGTATCTTTGCGGCGGTAACTCCTCCCTGTCCTCCTCTTGAATGAAGCCTTATCTCGTACATTATTCATTCACCCCGAACCAGAATTCTTCTCCTGCTTTTCTGTCCCTGACAAATCCTGCAATGTCGTCGAACGTCACGTCCTGACCGCCGAGGCCGGCGATTACACTGTACGGGTTGCAGCAGGTCTTTGCACGCAGTTCGTTTGCAAGGATTCCGCCAAACCCGAATGAATAGTCGCGGTCAATAACAACGACATCTTTTCCACTGATTTTGATTTTTAGATCGGGGAACGGCCTGAACCACCGGATTCTCACCGACCCTGCCTTAATACCCTCACTGCGTAGAAGATCGACTGCGACCTCCATCTCCTTTCCGAGTGTGCCCATTGCGATGATGAGGACTTCGGCATCCTCTGCCATGTAATCCTCTGTCATGTCGTACTTCCGCCCGAACTGTCTTTCAAACTCCTCTTCCGCATCCCTGATCACAGGTATGGAATTCGTGATGCCCTTCATGATATCGTGACGGAACCTGAAGTGTTCGGTGTTTGCTGTAAGCGTCCCGTATCCTCCGGGATTTTTGATATCTATTGCATGAGGGGTGTTTGTTTTCGGAAGGTATCCTGAGGTGTCGACAGTCTCAAAGGACTGTGTCACATGAGTCAGCAGGAAACCGTCGAGGTTGATCATTACAGGAAGCAGGACGTTTTCATTCTCTGCAATCCTGAAGGCAATGATGGTTGCATCGTATGCCTCCTGGACGGTCGATGCATAGACCTGAAGCCAGCCCGAATCTCTCATGGACATGGAATCAGAATGTTCTGCGCCGATATTCCATCCCGGGCCGAGTGCACGGTTTGCATTTGCCATTACTATGGGGAGGCGTGCGCCTGCCGCCCAGTGGAGCATCTCGCACATGTAGACGAGACCATGGGAGCTTGTGGCCGTAAATGTCCTCATTCCTGTTGCAGCAACACCGATGCAGGCGGCCATTGCAGAGTGCTCGGACTCTACGGGAATGTATCTTGAAGAGAGTTTTCCTGCACTGACCTGGTTTGCGATCTCCTCCACAATCTCTGTCTGGGGGGTGATTGGGTATGCGGCAACTACACCGGGCTTTGCGTCCCTTGCAGCAAGTGCAACCGCCTTATTGCCGGTTCCTACATTCAGCATATGCCATCAACCTCCTTTTGGATCTTTTCAAAATTTTTCACGACCATCTGCTGGAGTTCGTCGATATCCTCTTTTGTAGCGGTTTTGAACCTGCCCTGCGCCTTCATGTAATCCGCGACAGGAATCCTCTTCTTTGCAGCTGCCTTTGACGCTCCGGTAAGGCTTGTTTTGCCGTTCTCGCGTTCGTAGAGGACCCACATCCCCGACTGGACCGCAAGTTTTCCAAGTTCGATCGTCTTATCTGACGGGTACCTCCACCCCGGCGGGCATGGTGCGAGGATGTGCATGAACTTGGGTCCCGGTATTGAGAGCGCCTTATCAACCTTTTTGTAAAGATCTATCGGGTAGGCGCTGCATGCTGTCGCCATGTATACCGGATTATGTGCCATTACGATCGCATCGAGATCCTTCTTGAACTCCCTCTTTCCCGAGGGTGTGGTCGTAGTGGCTGCACCCAGCGGGGTAGCGCCGGATCTCTGCATCCCTGTGTTCGAATAGGCCTCGTTGTCATAACATATATACAGGAAATCCGTCCCCCTCTCAAGAGCCCCGGAGAGTGCCTGTATGCCGATATCAACCGTTCCGCCGTCACCTGCAAAACAGATGACGTTAGTCTTCTTTCCTGCCGCACGAAACGCTTCGCTCATCCCCGATGCAACAGCCGCCGCCGATGCGAATGCAACATTGTATATCGGGATGTTCACTGCAGTGTTGGGATACAATCCCTGTATAACACTTGTACAGCATGCAGGAATCACCAGTACCGTATCCGGACCGGCCGCCTTGGTTATATACCGGAGGCAGAGAGGAATACTGCACCCGGCACAGGCGGATGTGGTCTTTAAAATATACTCTTCATCCGGAATATCTGCCAATTAAAAAACCTCTGTAATAATCTGTCACAATTTATAATGATATTTTGGCTATAAGACTGCCGGCATCTGATTAAAATAATTCACGACAAATAGATCTTTGATCAAATGGCGCAGAACTACTACGAGGTACTTGGTCTTGAGACGGATGCGGGATATGAAGAGGTAAAAAAGGCCTATCGCAGTCTTGTAAAGACATATCATCCTGATACAGCCAGCCATCCCAATGCAAAGAAGCAGTTTGAAAATATATCGCTTGCATATTCGGTTCTTTCGGATCCTGTAAAGAGAAAGGATTACGACAGGACGCTTGCAGATTCGGCACCCGCCGAAGAATCGGTTCAAAAGGATGAATATTCTCTCATGTCCGACTATGAGTTCGTTTGCGAAGAAGAGGAGCGCTTTTTATTCGGTGGAGAAGAGGTCGTTCTCAGGGATACCCGGCATCTTATCATTGGGGATAAGGAGTACATCGTCTATGATGACGGACTGGTTGATATTGGCGGTATAATGTCTTTTACGGTTGAAAGGCCCGAAAGATATCTTGTCGACGGTGTTGAGAGAACAGTGAGAAATGCAGGCCATTTCATACAGAAGGGTAATGAGTATGTCATTATCGACGGGAAACCCTTCCTTGTCAGGAAAGGGAAATGAACCGGAAAGACTTCACGATATAAATATATCCGATCCGGCATAAACAGAATATCATTGAGGTGAAAAAAGATGGTTAAACTTCCTGATAAAAAATCCCTCGAAGGATTTACCAAGAAAGTGGGTGAGGCGGTCAAGCTTCCCGATGACGATAAAAAGAAAGAAGACAAGCCTGTTGTTCCGGAATCAGAAGCTGAAAGGATAAGAAGGGAAGAGCGGGAGAGGATCGAGAAAGAGAGGATCGAGAAGGAGAAGGAGGAAAAGGCAAAGGCCGACTCTGAAAAGGCCAAGGAATACGAGAAGATAGAGGCGCAGAAACAGGCGGAGAAGGAGCGTCTCGCTGAGGAGGCCCGCAAGCAGAAAGAAAAAGACGAGTGGGCCCGGGAAGAGGATAGAAAGAAGGCCGAAGAAGAGAGAAAGAGAGCCCAGATCGAAAAAGAGGTTCTTGCCAGGCAGAAGTCTGAAAAACCAAAAAAAGGGTGGGGAGGAAAGATCGCTCTTGGTATTATAATTCTTATCGTATTGATAGTTGCCGCAGCATACGTTACCCTGATTACGGGCAACGATGTTCTCGACGGATATGGATACCCGCTATCTTATACAGGACAGTATGATGTAATCGTCCCGGACAACTCCAAGATCTACTTCGGCCCTGTCCCCGTCCAGGCCTTCAGCAGCGGCGATGCAATAACACTTCAGGTCAACAGCGACAGGAAGACTCTCAAAGTTGGGGAATCCGCAACATTCCCTGTGAAGCATGTAATCGTTAGAACACTGGGCATCCCTGTATTCGACGGCGATTATGAGGTTACTGCAACATACCGCGGCGTCGTTACAAACAGGGACGACTTCCTTGTGGTGCTCAAGACCTCGCAGCCAATCCCCGGCTGGCTTGTCAGTATAATGAAGCCTTCGGGTGTGGATATCACACCAATCTAAAGATCTTTTTTAATCTTCTTTTTTTAATAGTCCTGATGTGTGGTTTGGCCTGACCGTCCCTGGCTTTTCCTGTGAATTGATATAAGCCTCCCCGGGGCAGCCCGGTGCGTAAATTTCTACGAAATTTTACGCTGGGAGGATGGCCCGGTCTGGACGCCATCCCTCCGTGTGGCCTCGACCGGGAGAGAGTAATAAGATTTAGTTTTGGAGCAGGAGGGGATGCATGCCCATCCCCGGTTGCGACTATCGTCGTCAGGGGGGAGTAACGGGGGAGAACTTGTTCTCTCTCCCTTATATTACAGTCATATTTTGAAAAACTTTAGGGAGAATGCAGTTTTTATTATTAGAATTTAGAATTAATCCAGAATTATTCAAATTAACAATCAATTTTAATAAAAGAAAAAAACGAAGCGCCCCCAACAGGACTCGAACCTGTGACATTCTGGTTAACAGCCAGACACTCTACCAACTGAGTTATGGAGGCAGGAATCGCACTATTCAAAGTGCCTATAAATGTTGACTTTTGCGTTATTAAACATTATGGATTTAACTCTCAGCGGCGGACTTAATCTTCTTAAGCAGATCGATAAGTTCGTCCGCCTGGGTGTCGAGATTTTCCATCAGGTGGGCGGCCTTTGGTGTGGCGACTGCTCCGGAGGGTGATGCCGTGATATAGCCCAGCTGCTCGAGCACCTTAAGAGAATACCTGATCTTATGCGACGGAATATCCATGATCTCTGAGAGTTTGAGGATTCCTATGGGCTGGTGGGTCGAAACGACCTTGATCACCTCGATATGCCTCAGGACAATCTCGGTCTCGGTCTTTAATTTGTTAAGCATATCTATCATCCGAAATGATCAGTTCTTTATTCCTGCTTCATCAGCCATGCCTTGTCACTGTAGTAGTGCTTCCTGAAGATAAAAGATAATGCCGCGGCTGCAGCCAGGCAGGTTATTCCGATAGCGGTGCTGTATATGGGGATCAGGCCGAAGAAAGCGAGTATGGCCACCGCGACGAGAAGAATGATTGCATTAAGCATTATTGTCAGCTTGGCGAATTTCATCCTGAATAACTTTTCAGCAGATGGATTCATTGTATTAATTTGTTGGACACCATCTCGTAAAATTACTTGTGTATGGGAGTAGAAGTATTCATGACCATTATGATATGCGACTCCATCGACAGGGAGCTTGAAAATGCCGGGGCATCGGCATTTGTGATATATGCGGATTCGCTGGACCCCGATATGATGTATCTTACCGGATTTCAGGTTACAGATCCGATGCTATATATCAAAAAAAGAGGGGAAGAAGGCGTTCTTCTCGTTCCGCGGATGGAGTATGCCCGGGCTCTTCAGGAGTCGCGGTGCAGTGTCATGGACAGAGGCGAGGCCGGTTTTTTCGAAGAGCTGGAAAAGCATAAAGACCCCTTAACAGCCATGGCGTCGGTGATATCCAGTATTGCGGGCGGAAAAGTCCTCCTCTCTCCGAACTTTCCGGTTTCATTCGCCAAAAAGATCGAATCTTTCTGCAGGACCGGTGTCGATAAAGGCACGGTATCCGATATGAGATCGGTGAAGACGGCTGCCGAAGCCGATAATATCAGGAAGATCCAGAAGGTCACTGAAAATGCGATGGATTTTGCAATATCCATTATAAAAAATGCAGACTGCATAGATGGGGAACTCAGAATTGAAGGCGAACCGCTGACATCTGATTATATAAGAAACGAGGTTCACTGTTTCTTTTTAAGGAGGAATATTCTTGCAAGGGACACCATCGTTTCATGCGGAGAAGAGACTGCGGTACCCCACTGCACCGGAAGCGGGATCATCCTCGAGAATGAACCTGTTGTAATTGATATATTCCCATGCGATTCAAAGACCGGTTATCATTCGGATATGACAAGGACGGTTGTCAGGGGAGAGCCCGATCCGGAGATCGAAGCAATGTACTGCTGTGTAAAGGGGGCTAAAAGGCTGGCTAAAGGCATGATCGCGGAAGGAAGGACCGGAAAAGAACTGCATGAATTCGTCGTGGATTTCTTCGATCAAAACGGTTATTCATCAGGGAGTGAAGGATTTATACACAGTCTCGGACACGGCGTTGGTCTTGCAGTACACGAAAAGCCTTCACTTTCACCAACCGGTGAAAGACTATTATCCGGGTGCGTGGTAACCGTGGAGCCGGGCCTCTATTACAGGGGGGTCGGCGGGGTCAGGCTCGAGGATATCGGCATGGTTACAAAGAGAGGGTTTGATTGTTTTACAGATTATCCCGAGGATATCAGAATATGATTGAAGAAGATATACTGGAAAAATACCTGGAAGCAGGAAGAATAGCACGCGAATGCAGGGATTACGCGGCAGGGAGGGTGAAGGCCGGGGAGAGCATTCTCGATCTCGTCGTCGATTCGGAGAATAAGATAATCTCAATGGGTGGTGAAATTGCATTTCCCTTAAATATCTCCCTTAATGAAGCCGCGGCTCATGATACGGCCTCTCCGGGTGATGAGCGGGTCTTTAAGGCCGGGGATCTTGTCAAGGTCGATATGGGTGTTCACATAGATGGCTATATTGCCGATACTGCGGTGACGGTTGATCTCGGGAAGAACGATCTCCTTGTGGAGGCATCCCGGGCGGCGCTTGAAGCCGCGATTGGCATGGTCCGTCCGGGGGTCAGGACAGGGGAGATTGGAGCCAGGATCCAGGCGGAGATCGAAGGACGTGGGTACCGTCCGGTTGCGAACCTGACCGGTCATGGTCTGGGGCGGTTCCTCCTTCATGGTATACCTACAATCCCCAATGTCGGGATACAGGGCGGTACGGAGCTGGAGGAGGGAATGGTCTTTGCAATCGAACCATTCGCATCCACAGGGGCAGGGACGGTCTCCGACTCTTCCAGGACCGAGATATTCAGCCAGGTGTCAGGCCGCCAGATAAGGCTTCCTTCTGCACGAAAGCTAATGAAAAAAGTCGCTGAAAGAAACAGCCTCCCCTTTTCCAGGCACTGGTATTATGAAGAAAAATGCGATCTGGCACTATCACAGCTGATAAAACAGAACATCCTCCGTGGATACCCTGTTCTTCATGATATACCCGGGTCGCTTGTCTCGCAGGCAGAACATACCATGATAGTGACAGATGACGGATGTGTCGTAACGACGGCTTAATATTGTAGTAAAACGAATAATAACAAATTAATTTTCTCTCTTCTTTAGGGTAATGCGGCAGGAGATAGTATTATCCGGTTTGAAAATAAAAATATGATGTTTTACATATGAATGCCGGCGACAAGGAGATGGCTGTCGATATTCTTGAGTTTCTGATTACAGCAGATATTATCAATAAGTATGATGAACTCACGAAACTCGATCTGCCAAAAAAATACTGGAAATTTTTCGGCACAGGCGATTATAATACCGATATTGAAAGGCCAATCACAATTGGGGAATCACTAATAAACAGGCTCTGTACCGCTGAAAATGCAGTAGAGATAGTAAAACAGAATCCCTTCGTCAAATTTGACGAATTTGGAAAGAGGTTTTCCATAACCACTCTTGATGCCGCCTCAGGCTGGTTCTTCAAACAGGCAGGGTGTGAGAGGGTTATGAAAAACCCTGTTCTCGCTTTTTATTATGAAAATTCAGGTGGTAAAGGGGTTTCGTATAGAGAATCACTGGCCATTAATCCCCGGTTCAATGATTCAAAGGAATATCTGGAAGCCAGGGTCAATCATATAATCGGTGACGATGAAGACCTGAAGGCCGCCCGGGACCTGATCATCATAAGTTCCCCCGAGGAGATCGAGTATTCTCTCGATGAACTTGTATGCACTCCCCGGCAGGAGGACGCAATAAAAAAGATCGATATTGCCCTTAAAAACAGGGATTTCCTGAAAGAGAGGAGGATATATGAGTTTGGAAAGCTGCTTTTTGTCGGCCCCCCGGGTACTGGAAAAACTTCGGTGGCTCTGGCGATGTCGAAAGAGCTCAAAATGCCGATGCTTGAGGTCAGGCTTGCCATGGTCACATCACAGTATCTTGGCGAGACTTCGAAGAACATAGACCGGATATTCGAACTTGCAAGACGGCTCTCTCCATGCATTCTCTTTATTGATGAGTTTGACTTCGTTGCAAAGAGCAGGGTGACCGAGGATAACGGTGCAATGAAGCGTGCGGTCAATATGCTCCTGAAAAATATCGATACAGTTAGTTTTGTCAGGAACGGTGTGGTTCTTGTCGGCGCTACGAACCATCCAGCCCTCCTGGACGAAGCAGCCTGGAGGCGTTTCGATGATGTCGTCGAGTTCCCCCTTCCGGATTACGAGATGAGAGTCGAGATCCTGAAGAAGATTACCAGTACGCTCGACTGTACATGTGACTTCGAAGAGCTCGCAGCCGAAACCGAAGGATTTTCCGGTGCCGATCTCAGGATAATGATAAAAGAATCAATAATTTCTGCCCTGATGAGGAACAGCTTTGAGCTCCTTGAATGCGATGTCGAGCAGGGTATGGGGAGTGTCCGGGAGAGAGACACCATCCGCCAGAGCGCTTCGATATGAAGATTACCATACTCGGCACAGGCGATACGGTTGGGACCCCGCGGGTGGGCTGTGACTGCCCGGTATGCACTGGTGCGGTAAAAGAGGGGAAATCCCGCTTGAGAACCTCATTTTTGGTTGAAAATGAGGGGAAATCTGTTTTGATCGATACATCTCCCGACTTAAAAGAGCAGCTGATTCGTGCCGGTGCGCCTCATATCGATGCGGTGCTCTGGACGCATGCCCACTATGATCATATTGCGGGCTTCAACGAATTTTACAGGGTCCAGGATTTTCCCCCGGCATACGCTCCGGAGAAAGTGATGGATGATATATCGGGATTTTTCCATTTCCTGAGGTTTAAAAGGAACATCGTAGAACCGTATGAACCTTTTACGCTCTTCGGCATGGAATTTGAATTTGTCAGGGTTAATCATCCCCCGATCGACACCTTTGGGATTTTCATCCGATGTAAGGGCAGGAAGGTGGGCTACACTTCAGATACAAACCCGGATCTGCCGCCTGAAACGATGAAGGAGCTTTTTGGCTGCGACCTGCTCTTCCTTGATGCACTGATGCCCGCAGATGTCCATATAGGAAAGCACATGAATGTCGCAGAGGCTTATGATCTTGCACGAAAACTCTCTCCCAAAGAGTATTATTATGTTCACATGAGCCACAGGATTCCTATGTCTCACCCTGGTGCGGGCCGTGATTTCATGACATTTGATCTCTGATCCCGTCTGTGGGGTTCTTACCAATACTTATATACTCGTATAAAATCCAAAGATATGGGTACCTATGGAGATAAAAGTAATAGAACTTAAAAAGGATCTCGCCCGTATTGCCTTCATCGGGGAAGGGCACACTTTTATGAATGCCCTTGTGGATGAAATCCTAAAGAATCCCGATGTGGATGTTGCCAATTACAGCAGCGAATTCCATTTCACAGATCCAGTACTTCTCGTAACAACAAAAAAAGGTAAAAACCCAATTGATGCGATCCGTGATGCAGCGGTCTCCATCTCAGGCAACTGTGCCGGGATTATTAAAGTTCTGGAAAAATCCTGAATAAAAAAATATTTTTTTCTCAGACCTTTTCTGTAAAGGCAATCGATCCTGCAACACGGGTAATCTTTACCCTGAGATTCTGGCCGGGTTTTGTATTCGCCACGTAAAGTGTATATTTTCCGACCTTTGCAACGCCGTCGCCCCTTTTCGAGAGGAACTGGATCTCGATATCGAGCTCTTTTCCTTCCTCAACAAGATTTGCGGTTGCATCTCCTCTGACTCTTCTCTTACGTACAGGCCTGTGGCCTCCGCACGCATCGCACCTGAGCATAGGGATCCTTCCGTCCTTTACCAGTCTTGTGTCCGGTTTTCCGCACTCCGAGCAAATAACATAGTCCTGCGTATATTTATCGATCAGACTGCCGATGAGGTCGCTGTCGAATTTTCCATTGAATATTGCACGATTCCCGTCGATTTTTCCTGCGGTTCCAAGTTCTCCAAGCATGTATTTCATAACGTGGTCCTGCTCCCTCCGAAGGGTCGACGTAATCTCTGAGAAATTTTCAAGAACGGTGGTCTTCCCCTCAATATACACCCTCGCTTCAGGTACCTGGAAACGTCCCTCATCACCGGATGTCTCGGTGATATTGCTGTATGCCTTCTTTAAAAGGGCTTCATAAGGGTCTGTCATGCCTATATATTGACGCTATATATTGATATAACTCACTTTTATCACCTCCCGGGTGGATCTATGTTTCAGTCATTTCTTCAGGAACCGGGGATGCGTGGAAACAAAATATGTATGATTTAAAAATCTGGAAGAACTATAAATTCTTATATTTCGGCTGGAGGAATTATTTTTGAATATTCAGGATTCATTTTCAAATATCTTCGGGGAAGGAGAAGGAGAGAGGGATATCTTTTTCCTGGTTATGACCGGGCTTGTTATTTTCATGGTTGTGCTCTCAGAGACTGCCCTCGTCTTTGCAACCAGCGGATTATTCCTTCTCTTATCCAACCTGTTTTATTTTCCATTAATTCTCTTCAACCTGAAGTTTTATGAAAAAGGGCTGGCGATCAGCACAGTACTCGGGATTATCTACTTCGCAGTGTCCCTGATGCTGATCGAACTGCAGGCAGAAAATATTCTGATTTCATTCTCAATCATGGTTACGTATATCGCTGTAGGAATCAGCATCTCGTTTATATACAAAACCTATAACGAAAGCCGGAAGAATCTTATAAACAGTATCAACAGTTACGAGGACCTTTTTGAAGAGATCCAGGACGCAATAATCGTTTATGATTCCAATGGCTCGATCCTTGGTGTCAATAATGGGGTTTCCCGCCTTTTCGGACTTGATAGAAAATATGTATCCTTTTTAAAAATCGATGACCTTGCAGGATTTATCGGGAGTGAAAACCTAAAAAAGGCTTTTTATGACGTTACCCTGTCAGGGAGCGTCTTTACCGATACAGAATTAAGGCAGTCCGACGGGACGCTGAAGTACGTTGAAATCCATTCCGGTGTTATAAACCCGGCAGAGGGGGTGATGAGGGCATATATCCGTGATGTCACCGGCAGGGTTCTCGCTGAACAGAAGATCCAGGCGAGTGAGGCACGTTACCGCCACCTGACAAATCAGCTGCCCGAGATGATCTTTGAACTTGATGTTGAGGGCAACTTCCTCTTTGCAACCAGATACTCAATCAATATTGCAGGGAGGACTCCGGAAGAGCTCGAGGGCGGAATTGCATTCTGGGATATTTTAATCGCTGAAGACCGTGCCCGTGCACGCAAAAATCTTGAATGGTTCTATAAAGGGATGTTTTTGGGTGCTGTTGAATACAGGATAAAGAAACCCGACGGAATTATAATCCCGGTTCTTGTTCATTTCAGCTATGACTTTGATGATGATAACTCTGTCCGCGGCATCAGGGGCGTTGCAATGGATATAACCCAGAGAAAAAGGATGGAAACAGCTCTCCGGCGAAACGAGAAAAAATTCAGGGGCCTGTTTGAAAATTCGAACGATGCAGTCATAATCTTCAACAAGGGCGGCTGTATAGTGGATATCAATAACAGGCTGTGCCTGATGCTTGGTATAAACAGGGACGATGCGGTATCCTGTAACCTGGAGTCCCGTTTTCCCGATTCTGAATGGAAGAAGGTATCGGGGATGTACAGGGACACTCCGGGGGAGGGCATTTTTTTTGAGTCGAGGATGCAGCACAGCAAAGGGCACTTCATCGATGTCGAGATAAGTTCGGGTATAATCGATCCCGAAGAAGGCCTCTACCAGGCAATTCTAAGGGATATATCCGAGAGGAAAAGAGCTCTGGCAGAACTGGCGGTCAGCAGGGAGAGGCTGAACCTGGCGATCGAGGGTGCAGGTATGTGCGTCTGGGACTGGGATATGGAGAATGACGAGATGCACTTTGAGGGGAATTATAACGAGATGTTCAATCCTGATGATTTAATTGGAGGCCCTTCCGGGACAATCTGGAGGGAAATTCTCCAAAAAGAGTTTTACAGTACCATCATTGGCCTCTTTCCCGGTTCTCCTGGATCCAATTCTTCAGGTTCAGGCCCTAAAACCATGCAATTCGAATCTGAATATAAATTCAGGACAGGTGAGGGTTCATATAAATGGATAACTGTACTCGGGAAAATTGTTGAATTTGATGAATCAGGCAATCCTGTAAGGATTGCAGGTATTATGCAGGACGTCTCCGACAAGAAGAGGTCCCAGGGCGCTTTGTATGAAGCAAACAAGAAGCTCAATCTCCTCTCAAGCATTACACGTCATGATATACTGAACCAGATCGTCGGCGTCAGGGGATTCACAGACATCCTTGCAAAAAGACTTCCTGAAGAAAACTCGGAGCTTCTTCATTATCTCGATATGATAAAGAAGGCCACGTTGAATATCCAGGAGCAGATCACCTTTACAAGAGACTACCAGAACATCGGGGTGGAATCCCCTGCCTGGCAGAATCTTGGCAATATTATCGAGTCGTCGCGTTCGAGGGCACAACTAAGAGGTGTTGTCTTCTCGAATAAATGCGGTGGTCTTGAGATATATGCCGATCCGATGATTGAAAAGATCTTCTTCAACCTTCTTGACAACGCGATGCGTCATGGCAGCGGGGTAAACTGTATTGAGGTCAGTTGTGAGAGGTGCAGGGGGGACCTCAAAATAACCGTCAGGGATGATGGGGTGGGCGTTCCTTACGACCTGAAGGAGAAGATATTCGATCACGGGTATGGGAGCAATACCGGTCTTGGTCTCTTTTTGGTCAGGGAGATTCTCGGCATAACCGGTATGGAAATAAATGAGGTGGGTGAACCCGGAAAGGGAGCTGTATTTGAGATACAGATTCCTGCCGATAACGTGAGGGAGGCTGCCTGAATCTTATGCCGGATCGTCTCTATGAGCCGGAGCTTCATGCTAAACAGCAAATAATTTTAACTTTCAGGTAGACTGCCTATTTAACAGGATAACCGGTATTGAGGATTTATATGGTTGATAAAAAGATACTCGTGGTTGAGGACGATGCGATTATTTCAGAGTTGCTGATGTGGCGCCTGAAAGATCTGGGTTATAAGAACTGTAACTTTGTATCTTCCGGGGAGGAGGCGATTCAGAAGGCCGGAGAGATCATGCCGGATCTTATTCTTATGGATATTACACTGGAGGGGGATATCGACGGGATCGATGCAATTGTGGAGATCAAAAAGTCCTTGCCCGATGTGCCTTTCATATATCTCAGTTCGCACATGGAGGACGAGATCATCGACAGGGCGCTTGCAACGAGACCTTCCGGCTACATTGCCAAACCATTCGAGGACTTTGAACTTCGTATGGGAATTGAGATCTCCCTGATGAAATGATCTAAAAACAATATTCGCAATTTTAATCCTGTTTTCTCTCCTCCAATTGTATGTTCCTGTAAATGGATTCTTTCCGACAGACTCCTCTTTATTACTGCAGTGATTTATAATATATGTCGCAGGCGGTTAAGGGGGTACTGGCGGAGAGATTTTGGTCAGTATTATCACATCTGAAAACCAGATATTTCTGCAGTATGCTATCGCCCCGTGATGAGGAATATATTGAAAAGAAGCTCGGGAGACCCCTTACCCGTCTTGAATATGCCTGTTTTGAAAATTTATGGAGTGAACACTGTTCATATCGCTCTACAAAGCCGCTCCTTGGAAGTCTGCCAACGGAAGGAGAGAATGTTCTCCTGGGCCCCGGAGACGATGCTGCAATAGTTAAATTTTCAGACGACATTGCGCTTGCAATAGGAATGGAGTCGCACAATCACCCGAGTTATGTCGACCCTTATGACGGTGCGGCAACAGGTGTGGGCGGAATTGTGAGGGATATAATCTCCATGGGTGCAAAACCCGTCGCACTTATGGATCCGCTCTTCTTCGGGGAACTATCAGGCGAGAAGAACAGGTACCTCTTCGAGCACGTCGTATCCGGCATTGGGGACTACGGCAACTGTATTGGCGTTCCGGTTGTGAGGGGCGACCTTGTTTTCGATGAAAAATACGCAGGAAACCCGCTTGTAAATGTTGTTTGCGTAGGAATTGTTCATCCCGAAAAATTCCTGACGGCCCGCGTCAAGAGTCCCGGAAGCAGGCTTATACTGTACGGATCTTCTACCGGACGCGACGGCCTTGGAGGTGCCTCCTTTGCATCCCGCGATCTATCCGAGGATTCGGAATCCGAGGATCGCCCTGCAGTGCAGGTTGGTGATCCTTATACCGAAAAGCTGCTGATCGATGCAACCCTGGAACTCGCTGAAACGGGCAAAATACTATCCTGCAGGGATTTAGGTGCTGCCGGACTCGCCGGCGCCTCTTCCGAGATGTCAGAAACCTTCGGCGCAGTAATCTACGCGGACAGGGTGCACCTTCGTGAGGAGAATATGGACGAGGTCGAGATACTCCTTGCCGAATCACAGGAGAGAATGCTGGTTGAGGTCCGTCCCGAAGATGTGGATGAGATTACTGCGATAATCGGGAAGTACGATCTTAAATGGAGCGATATAGGGGAGGTTACTGAAGAGAGGAAGTACGTGGTCTCCTTCAATGGCAGTGTAGAATGTGATCTCCCGATCGATCTTCTTGTTGGCGGAGCACCCGGAGAGAAGTGGCCGGGCAGGCCTTACGATGCGCAAAAAGAGTACAGGAAACCTGAAGACGGCCTTAAGGATCTCTGCTTAAAGGTCCTCTCGCATCCCGAGGTCGCCGGAAAGGACTGGGTCAGCAGACAGTACGACCATCATGTACAGTTGAGATCCGTATCCCTTGCAGGAGGTGCCGCATGCCTCAGGCTGGGGGATTCCGGGCTGTTTCTCTCGTGCGGCTGCAGCCCCCGGCAGATATATTTAAGCCCCTATGCCGGTACGGCGAATGCGGTGTACGAGAATGCGGCCAACCTTGCGGCAATGGGTGCAGAACCTCTCTGCGTGGTCAACTGCCTGAATTTTGCAAGCCCTGTCCACGAGGAGATTTTCTGGCAGATTAGCGAATCCGTCCGGGGTATGGGGGACATGTGCCGGATGCTCAAAACACCGGTTGTCGGCGGCAACGTATCGCTTTACAACGAGAGCGATGAATTCGAAACGCAGATCCCCCCGACCCCGTGCATAGGCATGGCAGGTAAGGGCCCTGTGAGGAAACACCTGGTTGCAAAACCCGGACAGAAACTTGCAGTCATAGGAAGGGATGGAGGAAGTACAGGCGGCTCCATCCTTGATGCGGTTACAGGATGTGGTGGAGAAGCACCCAAAGTGCCTGATGTATCCATCCTTGATTATATCAGAAAACTTGTGAACGGCGGTTTTGTATCATCTGCAACAGACATCTCCCGTGGCGGTCTCCTGGCTTCAGTCGTATCTCTTGCAGGAACAGCCGATCTGAAACTGTCCGGCGATCCTGTAAAAAGGCTATTCTCAGAGAGTTATGGCCGGTTCCTTGTAGCAGTCGATGACGAAAAAGCGCTTGACGGAGTCGATTATGAACTGATCGGAACTGCCGGCGGGGATTTGCTCAGGATAAAGTTTGCCGGCGGGGAGCTGCTTTTGGGAAAGGATGAGATCGAATCCGCGACAGGTTCGACTACGAAATTAATGAAATACTGAATTTTTGGATAATTTAAGGGAGAGGAATATTCTCTTTTCTCTCTCCCTCTTCTGCTTAATGAAGATTGTCAACCTCTTTATATACAACGGCCAGCCTTTTGTCATCTTTTCATCCAGTGAAATCCCGGCTTCAGGGACCAGTCCGGTACAGTGCCCGGGCGAACCGTCTTCCATTTGAAATTCTCGAAGCTAAAGCCCCGCCGCCTCTATCATCTTATCTATTTTTTCGTGGTCTTTGGTCTCTTTTTCAGAAAATCCAAATGCACCGGAGACCTCAAGCCCTGAATCTTTAAGTCTTTTCCTGAGGACATTGAGAGTTTCGCCCTCCGAAGCACGGTATGTGGTAAATATAATCACTTTTTTGCCCTTTCCGCCTTCAATAATTTCAAGGCCTGTGTTGATAACCGGTGTAGGGTGTCCCGCCCATACCGGAGTTCCCAGGAATATTAATTCATAAGCGGAGAGGTCGATCTCCGGGGTCTCGATCTCATCTTTCTGCTGCATCAGTGCCCTTTTAATCCCGGATGTATACATCCCAATCCTGGAGTATCTTTTCACCGGCTTTAGTTCGAATAACTCTGAACCGGTCTTTTCATGAATGTATTCAGCGATCCGTTTTGTGTTTCCGGTCTCCGAATGGTATATTATCAGGCTCTTCATTCATCTCCTCCGTGATGGTTGTCTGTTATTCCATAGCACCTCAGGAAAAATATATATGTATTCCTGAACCTTTTGTGCGTAAACCGGGTCCCGTGATGAAGGCGGTCCCGGCGGCACTGCGGTATGTGGTTGCCCTATTCGGCAAATTTTATTGTTAATCCAAAAATTTTGGCCGGAATGCCAGGATTTTAAAAAAATGATCGGTTTAGGTAAACTTCATAAACATTATATCGTCTTCAAAAAATAGGTACAGGTATTAGATACTGTGAGTCATCCGGAGGGATGAGTTGCAGTTGTACCAGAAATACCTGAATGTATTATGATCGAAGAGGTTTATTCGATGGATCTCCCGGATACACAGTCCACATTACCCGAGGTTCGCATCAATCTTACGAGAGTTGGTGTAAAGAACGTAAAAAAGCTTATTGAAGTAGCAAGGCCCGGCAAAAGACCAGTAATTTTCATATCCAATTTTGATGTCTTCGTTGACCTCCCAAGCAGCCTTAAAGGGGCGAATATGTCGCGAAACTTTGAAGTTATCGACGATGTTCTCCAGAAGGCGGTAGACGGAGAAGTCAAAGGTATTGAAGATGTATGCAATTCGGTTGCAAGGAAACTCCTCGATCATCATGAGTATGCCGACAGGACGGAAGTCCGGATGACGAGCACATTCATGGTGAGGCGCGAAACCCCTGTATCAAAGACAGAGTGCGACGAAGTTGTCAAAGTTGTAGCCAGTGCGATTGCAAAACGAAACAACGGCAAACCGATAATCAGGAAGAGTATCGGTGCCGAAGTCACGGGAATAACTGCATGCCCCTGCGCCCAGAACATCATGAAAGAGATCGCCCAGAACAAACTCGCCGATCTCGGTGTCGGTCAGGAGAAGATCAAAGAGTTTCTTGATGCGGTTCCGATGGCAACCCACAACCAGAGAGGGCAGGGTTTCCTGAGCATCGAGATCGACGATGACCAGTGGGTTGATCTCGAGAAGATTATCAATGTTCTAAAAAATTCAATGAGTGCAAAGATCTACGAACTGTTGAAGAGAGGCGATGAGAGCCACGTGGTCTTTTCCGCCCATAAGAATGCAAGGTTTGTGGAGGACTGCGTCAGGGAGATGGCAAAGAGCGTTCTGGCAGAGTTCGAGTTCCTTCCAGGCGACTCGCTTGTTACAATACGCCAGACAAATGAAGAGAGCATCCACCAGCACGATGCATATGCCGAGAGAAAGGCGACCATCGCTGAACTAAGGGCAGAGATTAACGATTCGTTTTGAAAAAACGGCGTGGATGAATATATAATCTCTTTTCTTTTTACCTGTGTGTATGTTTTGTTCCTGGGAAAGGTAGTTTTTGATATTTGATGTTACTTTTTTTAAATTTAGTATTAAACTACCAAAACAACAACGAAAGTTATTTTTAAGGACAAAACTGAAATTACCAATTAGCGTACTGAGTTTCATGTACGTGTGTTGCAATAAGCAAAATGTGTTTTAAATTAGTATAGCCAATTGAACAAAATTTATAAATGAGGCGATTAATTTGTCGAAAGTTGTAGAGGTTTCCCCAACCACAAGGCATGAGGGTCACACCAAGCTCGTTTTGAAAGTCAATGATGACGGAATCATCGAGCGTGGTGACTGGCTCAGTATCACACCTGTAAGGGGTATCGAGAAACTCGCAATCGGAAAGTCAATGCATCAGGCGCCGAAGATTTCGTCGCGTGTCTGCGGTATCTGTCCGATTGCCCATACCCTTGCCGGTATTGAAGCAATGGAGGGTTCCATCGGCTGTGAAATTCCAGATGATGCATACCTTCTGAGAGTGATCCTGCAGTGTGCAAACAGACTGCATTCACACGCACTGCACAACATTCTCACGCTGCCTGACATGTACCTGCCGGGCACGGACGTGCACATCAACCCGTTCACGCCCGAAGAGCCTGTCCGCAGTGTTGCACTGCGTATCCAGAAGCTACGTGAGATTGGCCAGACAGTCGGTGAGATTGTCGGCGGCGAGCCGATTCACCCGTCCAACCCCCGTGTTGGCGGTATGTACAAGAACATCTCCCCACGTGCAAAAGCAAAGTGCTACGATCTCTTAAAAGAGGGTAAGGACCTTGCAAGAGAGCACATGGAGTTCATGATCACAGTTCTTAAGGACTGGGATGCACGCCCTACTGCATCAGTTGCAGCAGGCTATGAGGTGGAGAAGACCGAGAAGTTCGGTTTCCACGACCAGGGATACATGGCATCAGATCCGCTCTATGCAAGTTCAAACCTGGATGCAGAACCCCGCTGGTACCCCGAGCGCTGGACTGAGGTCCGCCCCTGGGACTGGTATATGGGTGAGCAGGAGATCACGCTCGACGATCCGAACTACCCGAACCATGCAACCACACCTGCCGGAGGCAAAGCCTGGCCGCAGATGGAGGCATGCACAGCCGTTCCTATGTATGACGGAGCACCCGTAGAGGTAGGTCCCCGTGCACGTCTTTCAATCTTCCGCAACTATGACCGGAAGGGTGCAATGGGTCTGCAGATCGCACGCCAGATGGAGTACATGGACTGTTTCTACAGTGCAATGGAGGCGCTTGACGCACTCGACACATCAGGAAGCGTAATTGCAGACGAGATCCCGCAGGGAGACGGCTCACTCGGATGGTGTGCCAACGAAGCTCCGCGTGGATGTGACGTACACCTTGCAAAGGTAAAGGACGGACGTGTCCAGTGGTATTCACTTCTTGTGCCAACCACATGGAATTTCCCTGTATGCAGCCGTGCGTTAGAAGGTGCACCATGGCAGCTTGCTGAGGTTATTGTTCGTGCCTACGACCCATGTGTGTCATGCGCTACACACATGATGGTGGTCGATGAAGAGAACAAGGTAGTGGCCCAGAAGCTTGTTCAGTGAGTTTGATTTTGATGCTTGACTGGTATGCAGAGAATATGATTGTCGGGTGCGGAAACCCGCTCCAGACCGATGACGGCTTTGGACCGGCGGTAATTTCAGAGATGAGAAATATTTCTCTGCCTGAAAAAATCAAGATACTTGACGTAGGTCTTGCAGGACCGCATTATCTGTTCACCCTCATGGCCCAGTCCGATATACCTGTTAAAAAACTTGTAATCATAGACTGCATGGACTTTGGAGGAGAACCCGGACAGATAACAAGGATTACGCCTGACCTTCTTCCGCCCGGCAGCTACACCGATCCCCATTCCTGGGGACTGAAGGAGCCGCTGCAGGTTCTTGCCGAAAAGACAGATATTGTAATATTTGGGTGCCAGCCGGAGAGCATTGAAATCTCCCAGATGGAAAATGAGGCCGATGAGGCCGAATTCTGGGTCACTGACAGCGTTAGAAAGGCCATTCCGAAGGCAGTGCAGCTTGCACTTGCTGAAGTAGGGGTGGATTATGGGACTACTATCGCGTCTCAAGGAAATCTTCAAGGGGAAGGAGCAGGAGCCTGAAAAGCCTGCGAAACCGGAGGCTAAAAAGCCTGCGGCAGCCGCAAAGCCTGCGAAAAAACCCTCGGATGTGAAGGTAGAACAAAAGCTGGAAGAAAAAATTAAGGAGGAAAAGCCTGTGGTAAACAAAATTACCGTTGGACACGTTCACATGTCCGGATGTACCGGATGTCTTGTGTCACTTGCAGATAACTATGAAGGGCTGTTCAAGATTCTGGATGATTATGCAGATCTTGTATACTGCCTGACACTCGCTGATGTAAGGCACATCCCCGAAATGGATGTTGCTCTTGTAGAAGGATCTGTTTGTCTCCAGGACGAGTGCTCGGTCCGTGAAATTAAAGAAACCAGGGAGAGGGCAAAGGTTGTCGTCGCCCTTGGTGGATGTGCAGCATATGGAAACATTACAAGATTCTGCCGCGGCGGTCAGTGGAACCAGCCTCAGCATGAGTCATTTGTGCCGATCGGCGACCTGATCGATGTGGATGTATACATCCCGTCCTGTCCGCCCGGAGCACAGGCAATAAGGAACGTCTGTGTAATGGCATACCTGCTTCTTCAGGGAACTGACGAGCAGAAGGAGCTTGCAGCAGCATACCTTAAGCCGCTCATGAACCTTGCACAGCGCGGCACAGAGGCCTGCGGTTGCGACCTCATCTACGATGTCATCAACCAGGGTCTCTGCATGGGCTGTGGAACATGTGCAGCTTCATGCCCTGTCCGTGCAATCACTATTGAGTACGGCAGACCGAACATCGACCGTGACATGTGCATCAAATGTGGTGCATGTTATGCACAGTGCCCGCGCAGCGAATTAAGCTTCGATGTAATCAACCAGTTTGAGGGAATTCTCGAAGCAATTGACGGTGCAATGGGAAAGGGAGGTGAGTAAAAATGGTGCTCGGAAATTACAAGACAGCAGTCTCGGCACGTGCAGCAGATGCTGAAATTCTCAAGTGCTCACAGGACGGCGGAATTGTAACACAGCTCTTCGCATATGCTCTCGAAGAGGGCATTATCGACGGAGCTATCGTAGCCGGTCCCGGAGAAGAGCCCTGGAAGCCCGAGCCTCTCGTTGCAACAACGAAGGCAGAGCTTCTTGCAGCACGCGGCACAAAATACACGGTCAGCCCGAACATGATGCTTATCAAGGAAGCGACCCGTTCATACGGTCTCGACAAGGTAGGTATCGTCGGAACACCGTGCCAGATGCAGGCACTCAGAAAAGCACAGCTCTATCCAATCGCAATGCGTGATGTACCTGACAAGATTGCACTTGCAATCGGTATCTTCTGTATGGAGAACTTCCCGTACATGGGTCTTGAGACAATCGTCGAAGATCACTGCGCAACAAAGATGGAGTCTGCAGTCAAGATGGACATCGGAAAGGGCAAATTCTCGGTATACACCGAGCGTGGAGCACTTTCACAGATTCCGCTCGCTGCAACACACAAGTATGAGCAGCCCGGATGCCACGTATGTCTTGACTACGTAGCAAACCTTGCAGATGTATCGACAGGTTCAGTCGGCAGCCCTGACGGATGGAGCACAGTCTTTGTCCGCACAAAGAAGGGAGACGACGTCTGGACCAAGGCAGTTGCAGACGGATACTTCGAGACAAAGGACATTGCAAGCGTCAAACCCGGTCTGGACCTTGTCACAAAACTTGCAACAGGCAAGATCGACAAGAACAAAAAGACCGTCGAAGAGCGTGCATCTTTCGGCGTCAACAAGGGTCTTCGCAACCCATACATCTAAATTTTTTTCTATTTTCTGCAAAATACTGATAAATTCTGTAAAAATTACCTTCAGGAAGATTTTCCGGAGTTATATCTGAAAAAGATTGTGGGGGTCTGTACAAACAGGCACAAATTTATAGAATAATCAATCTAATTAATTCATCGAGGGAGGATTATAATGGTAAATATTCTTGTAACCGATGATTCTGCATTCCAGAGAAATATTATTATATCAATATTGAAAGAGAAGGGTTATGGTTTTATCGAGGCTTCTAACGGGGCGGATGCAATCGAGGCAGCACTGAGGGAAAAACCCGATCTTATTCTTCTTGACCTCTATATGCCTGATTCCGGAGGTTTTGATTTTCTTGAAGAGGCCGGAAGACTTAAACTTGAGATACCTGTAATTATGCTTACATCTGATATCCAGGAGACCACAAAGGCGAAATGTCTCGAACTTGGAGCAAAGGGTTTTCTTACAAAACCTGTTGTTAAAGAAGATCTGACCTTAGCCATATCTGAAATGCTGGATGAAAGGTGAATTCATGGGTCCTGAGATCACAGTTGACGATATTGACGCGTTTCGCGAACTGATTAACATCGGAATCGGGCGTTCTGCCGGTATGCTGAACAGGATTACAAGTTCGCATGTAGTACTTAGCGTTCCTGATGTCCGTGTAATTCCTGTCAGTGATGTGGATGAAATATTCCACGATTCCGATGAAACCATGTCAACTGTCAGCCTTGACTACACCGGCTCTTTCTCCGGGAGAACGGCCGTTGTCTTTCCACAGGACAGTGCAGCAAAACTTGCCATGGCTGTTACAGGCGAGGACGGGGGATTCAACGATCTTGACAGTATGAAGGTTGAGGTTTTAAAGGAGGTTGGAAACATCCTTGTAAGCGGTGTGATGGGCTCGATCAGCAATGTCTTAAAGAGCAGCCTTTCATATTCTATCCCCGTTTACAACGAATCCGAACTAAGGGATCTTATAATGGACTGTGAAAAATTTTCAGATGAGTACGTGATCATTGGTCATGCAAATTTCACAATCCGCGATCTCGAAATTTCCGGGAATATCGTCATGATCCTGGAGATGGGCTCCCTCGGGCATCTCCTGGAGTGTATAAGGCAGGTTTGAGGCCTGGTTATGGGGTTGATAGAATGAATTATCCTGGATTCTTCGCTGTACTTGAAAACCTTCCGGTTGGAGTTTGTGCAGTCGACGACAAACTCGGAATCCGGTTCTGGAACAGGCGCATGGAGATGTGGAGCGGTTTGTCTGCCGATAAGGTGCTTGACACTCCGCTTGGCGAAGCACTGCCGCATCTTGGTAAAGACGAAGTCTTCATCGAGAGATTAAATGATTCGATATTCCGTCATATTCCCCAGCTTTTCTCATCCCGGCTTGGGGTATCTGTAATACCGGAAGAAAATCCTTCAGGAAAGCCGATGGAGCAGAGGGCATCTATCGTACCTTTCGAAGGAGCTGAAGGTGATGATTACGCACTGATCGTTGTGGAGGACATCTCAGAGCTTAAGAAGGAGGTCGAGGCCTACCGGAAGATGAAAGACCGGGCAATCATGGCCCTAAACGAACAGCTTAAGGCTGAGAAAGAGGTTTTTGAGGCCAACGAAGAGGCCAGTCTTTATCTTGACGTAATGTCCCATGACCTGAACAATTATAACAATGTAATTCTTGGCTATGCATCCCTCCTTGAAAATTATTCCGATGAAAAGGTCCAGAAATATTCTAAAGGGATTGTGCTTGCTGCAGAGAGAAGCTTCCAGATCATCCATTCCGTCGGTGCAGTTAGAAGACTGAAGAACAAAGAATCGGTGCCGGTTGCAATATCCCTTGACAATGCTGTAAAAGAGGGTATCGGGCACTATTCCCACGTGGATATCGCTTATTTGGATACCGGTGCAAAAGTCAGGGCCGACAACCTCCTCCAGGATGTTTTTGCAAATCTTTTTGGAAACAGCATCCGCACCGGTGGGATGGATGTGAAGATCAGGGTATATACTGAGGATCTCGGGGGACAATACCTGATTCATGTCGACGATAACGGTCCCGGTCTATCGGAGGATGAGAAGAGATCTCTTCTGCTTTGTTCGGGGGAGAAGGAGGGTTCTGGATTTAACCTTAAGAGTGTAGGCCTTCCACTCTATATCGTATGTAAACTCCTTGAGGGCTACGGGACTCATCTCACCTATGGAGAATCCTCCCTTAAAGGAGAAAAGAAGGGATCTGGGTTCTCATTTATACTGGATAAGGGCTGATTTATTTTTTCCAGATATCCACAGGATCGATTAATGCGTCGATTATGATCTCGAAATCGATCGTCTCCGTCCATCTCTCTTTTTCAAACATGCTCATGAAGCAGATTCCTGCTATTTTTGCATCGTGTCTCCCGGTTGTCTCCAGGACCTCCGCGGCAGAGACGGGGATGTTGGGCATTGCAAGTCCGCCCATAACAACTACCAGGAGCGGTTTAATCTTTTCAGGTGAACCTGCAGCCTGAAGGCCGATATTCTCCCTGTTCACGAGAGTGACTGCCCTGCTTTCATCAAGGAAGGGGACAAAAACGATTTCGCACCCGAGATCCCTTACAGCATAACCCAACAGCTCAACGAAAGGTGTGCATGTTCCCGGACAGCCGTAGAACACGATTTGATCTTTTTCCTTCGGGTCAAGTGATTTTAGGTATTCCTTGAACGGCCTTAGCATCCCGGGAACGCCTTTAAGTGATTCGACTTTTTCCATGTTTTATGATTGATTATCTCAATTAAAAAAGTTGTTATGTTTCTCCTGCAGGAGAAATGCCGTGAGCAAAAATTATGATCTAAGCAAATATTATACATTTCAAATTATATATTAATGATCAGAATATGTGGGAGGGTTTTCGTTCAGGTGACGAGGGTTTCACCGGTCTTGAAGCTGCATTGGTATTACTGGCTTTTATCGTAGTTGCAGCTGTTTTTTCATATGTCATCCTGGGTGCAGGCTTTTTTTCGGTGCAGAAATCACAGGAGACGATCTATTCTGCCGTCGAGACAGCTTCATCGCCCTTAACTCTTGAAAATGAGGTATATGGTGTTATGAATCAGAGTTCGGGCAATATAGAGTGTGTAATGATGGTCATCGGCAAAAAATACGGTTCTGAAAGTGTTGTCGATATATCGCGGATAACGGTCATATGGTCTGATAAAGAGGAAGTTAACAAAATTGCCAAATCCGATCCCCTGTATACTGCAATGCCATCTCCCGGGACATGGGGCATCACCGATAAGCAGGGGGATTTAAAGAGTCCGCTCTATCTCGGGAATGGTGAATATGCGACTCTTGTTATATGCCTCTCACCCGAAGATGAACTCTCCTGCAGGGATTCTTTCTCTGTTGAACTTCTAAGCCCGGACAATTCGGTTTCATTCCGTGGAATAATACCTATGAAAATTGACAGGGTAACCATCCTGCGCCAGAATAACTGAGGGGTATTTCCCACAAAAAAAAAGGTCAGATATACTGGTATACTGCCACGATCCCGAAAACGAATGATATGATTATACTGATCACCGCGATCTGTATCGAACCGTCATTCTTCCTGTAAATCCTGTTGAGTTCGCCGTCCCTTGACTTAATAAGCCTTGAAAGCTCCTTTAACTTCTCGCTGACATGAAAAGTATCGTCTTTTTCAAGGAATATGGTGATATCGTTTAAAATATTTCTCTCAAGAGGAGGCAGGTCTGCAAAAGGCGTCTGGATATCGTTTTCAGATATAATCCTGTCGAGTATCTTCTTCCAGTTCTGTATCTCCTCTTCGCTGGTCATCTTCGGGATGATCTTTTCATCTTTTGAAAGAAGGGCGATCAGGTACTCCCTCATGTACCTTGAGAGTCCGTAGCGGTAGTTCATATCCTCATCGCTCAATGAGGCTGTTGCCTCATATATATTGATTATATCATCAAGGGTTTTAATTGAGTCAAGCTGGAAACCTTCGGTAAGACTCCTGAAAAATCCTGCCTTGAATCTTTTCTCCTGCCTTATATCATCCCTGTCCCTTATTCTGCCGGACTGTCTTTGTTTTACCCTGAAGAGAGCTGTAATGATGAAGAGCATGTAAAATGCAAGAAAGAGAATTATGATTTCGGTAGTGTTAAGGATCATAGCCAAATCTCCTGTTAAATATTTTTGTAGTACCGGTAATTAACACTAATTAAGTAATATTTTGTTTAATTATTGGCCAGGGAGGCATACTGTTTTATTCTGATTTGACAGGTAACCCTGCATTACAATTCCAAAATTATTAATATTATTCTGTCTTCTTTATTTTAAAGGGAAAAATTATGGACTGGCTTGGTTTGATTTCATTAATTATTGGAATAATGCTGATTATTCTTGGTATCGGGATGACTTTTTCAATTGACGCAATTACGATAATAATTGAAAAGTTTCTTGGATTTGTAGCGATTTTATTTGGGATACTTCTGGCCGCAGGCGGCTACATGCTTGTCAGGGAGCAGTAGCAAAAGATGGTTTAAAAACTCCTGTTAAATATTTTGAAACCGAATAAATGTAAAACATCGTTTCTCCAGACACATGGATAAAAATATAAATTTTAAACGGGGCCCGGGCATAATAAAAGTACTTCATGTCGATGATGAACCGGCACTAATAGAGATAACCCGCAGATTTCTTGAAAAAAACGGCGATTTTGAGGTAACAACCTTTACATCGGCAGTAGAGGCAATTGAGGATCTAAAAAACAGGTCATATGATGTTCTCATATCCGACTATGAGATGCCGGATCTCGACGGGATTGGTTTTTTGAAACAGCTTCGGGAGAAGGGAATCGACACACCTTTCATCATTTTCAGCGGCCGTGGGCGTGAAGATGTGCTTATCGAGGCGATAAACAACGGGGCCGATTTCTATCTCCAGAAAGGCGGAAAGCCGAAGGCCCAGTTTGCAGAACTCGAAAACATGATCCGGCAGTCTGTCAGCCGTAAAAAGGCCGAACAGGAGCTGAAAAAGAGCGAGGAACGCTATCGTGCAGTTGTCGAGAGCCAGACTGAACTGATCTGCCGTTTTCTCCCGGACGGGACGATAATATTTGCAAATGATGCCTTCTGCAATTATTATGGCCGGAGATGCGACGAACTGATTGGAAAGAAGCTTGATCATGATGTTCCTGTAGAGGAACTTCCTGTACTAAAGAAGCATTTTACAGATCTGACCCCGGATGAACCTGTGGGAGACATCGAACACAGGGTTATCCTGTCAAACGGCGAGGTCCGGTGGCAGCAGTGGAGCGATCGTGCCATATTCGACGATTCCCGGAGGAAGATTGAATTCCAGTCTGTAGGGAGGGATGTGACCACACAGAAACTCATGCAGATCGATCTCCAGGAGAAGGTAAACTATGTCCAGGCTTTGATGGACACCATGCCCGCCCCTGTCTTCTATCGTGATACAAACGGAGTATACCACGACTGCAATCGTGCATTTGAAGAACTCGTCGGCCTTCCGAAGGCCGAAATAATCGGCAAGACGATCCACGACTTCTTCGACAAGGACTTTGCGGATCATTATGCAAAGAGGGACAAGGAGATCGTCGAAAATCCGCATGTCCAGCAGTATGAATATGCTGCCAACAATTCCAAAGGGGAGATTATAGACGTTCTCTTCTCCAAGACCGCGAGGTTTGCCGCCGACGGGACGGTGGATGGAATTGTCGGCGTTATTGTTGACATCAGCGATCGCAAGAAGATGGAGCGTGAGCTCAAAAAGGAGTTCAACTATGTCCAGGCCCTGATGGACACCATGCCTGCCCCTGTCTTCTATCGTGATATTAACGGCGTATACCATGACTGCAACCGTGCCTTCGAAGAGCTTGTGGAGCTTCCGAAGGAGCAGATTATCGGAAAGACCATCCACGACTTCTTTGAAAAGGATCTTGCAGATCATTATGCGATGATGGATGCAAAGATCGTCGAAAACCCGCATGTCCAGCTTTACGAGTATGAAATCAACAACTCCAGGGGGGAGAGATCTGATGTTCTCTTCTCCAAGACCGCGAGGTTTGCCGCTGACGGGACGGTCGACGGGATAGTCGGTGTAATCATGGATATCAGCGATCGCAAGAAGATGGAGCGCGAACTTGTCGAGGAGATAAATTTCGTCCAGGCGTTAAAGGACACAATCCCCGCCCCCGTCTTCTATCGTGATATACAGGGAATCTATCATGACTGCAATCTTGCCTTTGAAGAGCTTGTCGGGTTGTCAAAGGATGAGATCCTCGGCAAGACCATCCATGATTTTTTCAACAAGGATCTCGCCGATGTATATACCTTAAAAGACCAGGAGATAATCCAGAATCCCCATGTACAGCAGTATGAGTATGCGATAAACAATTCCAAAGGGGAGATCATCGATGTTCTCTTCTCAAAGACGGCTCTCTTCAAGGCTGACGGCAGCGTTGCCGGAGTGGTGGGCGTAATCGTCGATATAAGCGATCGCAAGAAGATGGAAAAGCAGCTGATGGAGAGCGAGTTAAAGCTCAGGACCCTTGCCGATTTCACTTACGACTGGGAGTCGTGGGTGGGTCCGGATGGCAATTATATCTATATCTCACCATCCTGCGAGAGGATAACCGGCTATCCTGTCGAGGATTTTTACCGGGATCCGTATGAAACCCTTCAAAAGCTCGTTCACCCGGAGGACTGGCCCCTCGTCTATAATCATTATAATTCATTGAGCGAGGAGAAGAAGGATATTGCACAGTTTGATTTCAGGATAATCGACAGCTCCGGCAGGATGAAATGGATTTCACATAACTGCCAGCCTGTATATGATTCCGAAGGCCGGTGGGCTGGACGGCGTGAGGCAAAGAGGGATATTACCTTCAGGAAGAAAGTGGAGGAGGAACTCTCAAAGGCGAATGCAAAGCTGAACCTGTTATCGAGCGTCACCCGTCATGATGTCCTGAACCAGGTGACGGCCCTTTACGGGTATATCGAGCTTGCAGGGGAGGTTTGTGAAGAATCCGGGGAATGCAGTGATCTCCTATCAAAGATGGAAGGTATCCTGGGCACCATCCAGAGACAGATATCGTTTACAAAGGATTACCAGGAGATCGGAATCGACACTCCGCTCTGGCACCACCTCAGCGATACCATTGAAGATGCTACTGTAATGCTTAACCCGAACGGGATTGGACTCGAAATTGAGACGGGAGATTACGAGGTCCTTGCCGATCCCCTATTCGACAAGGTTGTCTATAATCTTATAGAAAATTCACTGAGGCATGCGGGTGAAAATATCTCATTTATCCGTTTCTCGATTGAGGAGGAAGACGGTCATTTCACCCTGGTCTATGAGGATGACGGCAGGGGTATATCCTTTGAGAACAAGGAGAAGGTCCTGATAAAGGGTTTTGGAGACAATACTGGATACGGGCTTTTCCTGACAGAAAATATCCTTTCGATAACTGGCATGAAGATTCACGAATGCGGCATTCCGGGGGAGGGTGTCAGGTTTGAGATAGATATCCCCAAAGACCGGATCCGTAAGAGGATCTGAAGATTTGGCTTTTTATATAGTTAGATTATTTTCTCTCATGGGACATAAGCCCCTGACGGGGCAGCTCAATGCTCAGTTCGATCCGCGAACTTTCGCAAAATGATAGCCCGGTCTGGACCCCACCCTTCCGTGTGGTCTCGACCGGAAGAGATAACAGTTAGGGGCTGGGCAATATTTTTTGGAGCGGGAAGGATTCTCGCCCATCCTTCCTGCGACCTATCGCCATTCTGGGGGAGGGTAATAGGGAAGGGGACCTGTTCCCTCTCCCTTTATTTTTGTACAAGGTTGGAACTATCCTGAAAAAACCAACAAAAAAATATTTTTTGGTAATGTGTGGTAAAAAATTATGCGAGATAGTCTGAAGGTTCCGGTATCTGTTCCTTCAGTCCTTTTCTCTTTCTTATTGCAGTTACAATCTCCTTGAGCATTCCGCCAGGGACTGTTGCAAATCCTGCAAACTCTGTCGACCACATAGCACGGCCTTCTGTTGCTGAACGGACGTCGCCTGCGAAACCGAAGAGTTCGGCAACAGGAGCCTTTCCGATAACCGTTATGGTGTCGCCCTCTGACTGCATGTCGTATACCTGTCCGCGGCGGCCCTGGATCATTCCAGTCGCGGCTCCCATGTGATCCTGTGGAACAGTTATCTGGAGGTTCTGCATCGGTTCGAGGAGTGTGTCATTTGCCAGCAGAAGTCCGGCCTTAACTGCTGAACGGACTGCGGGTATGACCTGTGCGGGACCACGGTGGATTGCATCTTCGTGGAGCTTTACATCGATAAGGCGAATCTTGACGTTCTGCACCTGCTCGTCTGCAAGCGGTCCGCCTGCAAGGGCTTCGCGCCATCCGTCGAGGACCAGTTCCATCGTCTCGTTAAGGTACTGGATACCTTTTGTCATATCGATGAACATATTCGTTCCCTCGATCGCCTTGATACTCTTTGCCTCGTCTTTATCAAATCCGGCCTCTACAAGGACGTCACGTCGTTCGAGAGCGGGCAGGTCCATGGAGATCTCTCCGTCCTTTATCATCTGTACGATGTTTTCGGAGAGGGGTTCGAGTTCGATATAGAACCTGTTGTGACGGTTCGGTGATTTTCCTTCGACCGGTCCTGC
>CAYXKC010000003.1:0-60519 GCA_964465295.1 uncultured Methanomicrobiaceae archaeon
CCTTTTCTTTCACACCACTTCAGCCTTACAATGTTATCGGTTGCTGCATATAAAGATGTTTATTTCAGATCAAAAAATGGTGAGAAATGAGGGATTGTGATCGAAAAAAGATCAAAAAAATATGCAGTTTTGGATCAAAATGTCACGAACGCGCAAGAAGTATATAAAGAAGAGAACGGGACTTTGTCCGTTCACCTGCGGCGCGACTCAAGTTCGGCGGCAACATCCGACAACTCAATGCCGCATGCACGCATTGCAAGCAGGGTATGAAAAATCAGATCGGCAGCTTCGCCCACCTTTGCATCATAGTCACTGTTCTTTGCCGCAATTATGAATTCAGCAGCCTCTTCGCCCACTTTTTCCAGTGATTTGTCGATCCCTTTCCTGTGATTCAGAATATCAACGACATAACTCTTTTCAGGCGGATTTTCCGCCCGGTCACATATTACCAACCACAAATCATCAATTATTTCAGAAGATCCCATCAGCAAACCTCATTTATTCAGTAATATATCTCCGACTTCATTGCCAAAATACCTGAGCACAAGCAGTCTTGCTTTTTCGATATTGCAGCCGCCTTTCCCGATAGCCTTTCCGAGATCGGTCTTGCTTTCTACAAATATCATTATCTTTTCAGAATCATCATCAAAACAAAAACCGGTGATTACTGCAGGCCTGAAGATATTCCTGATAAACTCCCCGAGGTCCCCGCTCTCTTCCACCATCTCAACCTTCCGGCCTAAAACCCGGTTCAGCTTTTTGATATTTTCACCATCCCTGCCGATGGCAAAGCCCATATCCCCTTTTTTGATTATGTATATTATCCTGTCAAAAGGGTCGTCAATAATGCAGTCTACTGCTGTAGATTTTGTCAAAACCTGGAGTTCATCGATATATCGCCTCTCTTTGAAACCAGTGACATCCTGCATCAATAAAACCGGTTATATGTTAAGAATTCCCTGATTAAATCTGTTGGTATGGTCATATCCTGTGGATATAACCTGCCCCGGCGGGATGAAATTCCCCTGGAAAACGATCAGAGATCTCATCGATTGCAGTTGTACAGTGCGAAGGGGCGAGGTATTCTATACCTTCAAGGGAGCTGATATCGGCATCATCAACATCGTGGAATCCGCCGATAATTCCGGATATTTTTCCTTTACTCCTTACATGGCCTGCAATCTTTGATATGTGAGGATGGGAGCAGCCTGTTATCAGGAAATAACCCCTTCCGGTATCCAGAACAATAGACTGCTCAAAGATTTTATCACCCGAATAAATGCCTTCAACCGGCCCGGAGATGAAGACCCCGGGGGAGAGTTCAAGCCAGTCTGTAACCATAATGCAGTCAGCGCCTTTTTCAAGAATCGAGATGGTTTCAGATGACGTTTCTGGAGGATAATAGCATTTAATGTTAGGATTTTTATCAAGAACAGCGCCCGCCCCGCCCCTGTGATCCCAGTGATCGTGCGAGAGGACAAGGTGCCTGATCTTATCTACAGATATCCCCAGCTTTTCCAGGTTGTCCAGCAGGATATCCCCCTTCGATCCTGCATCGAAGAGAACGCCCGCCTCTTCAATAAAACAGGAATAGCCGAAGTCGGTTTTGACATCCGGATCATACGGGATATTGTTATAGACCTCGTATACGGTATACATAAAAAAGAGTTAGAGTTTTTCACAGATAATATCGATTACACCGTTTTTGATCTTAGAAAAACTCTGCCCTGCATGAACAAGGCACGGGAGATCAATAACGAGCTCTTTATCATCCATTGATATTTTTACGATATCCGGCTGTATATCGATACCAGGGAGACATTCAGCCTCCGGAGACATCTCTGCCGTAATAAATATTCTGTCCGGGGATTCGATCATCTCGTAATCGATATCGTCCGGCACCTCATCCTCATATTCGTCCAGAGGTATGAAGCGCGGTTCGCCACCCTGACTTGTAATGATGGTGCAGCCTACAAACCGGGTGTTTTCATCCAGTGAGAGGCTGCTGATAATATCCTCCATTACTTTGGCAAAATTCTTGAATAGATCGTCATTAGGTTCATTCGGCATAGATATCACACACTTTGTAATATTCACCTGTTCTCTGCACGATACCTTTCCCCGCAAGACCCTCCAGGACCCCTTTCAGGTCCTTCTGGTCGATTCCGGAGAATTCCTCGAGATCACCCAGGGTCATCTCGCAACCTGCCATTGCAAGTACCAGATTGAACTCTGTCTCACTCGCTAATATGTCTTTGCCGGTAAGTTTTAAATCACTTATTTTCCTGCCAATATCCCTTTCAATATACTCGAGATCGGCCAGCATGTTCTCGCGGGATTCCAGTAGTTTTCGTATCGAATCCAGCTGGCTGAAAAATTCATATTTCCTGTTCAGGTCCTCTTTTTTTTCGGCAGAAACTCCGGCAGGGATCTGCTCGAGATCTATGACTATCTTAAAGTCCCTTGAGAGGTAGTAATATTTCCTTCTCGACCGGTCATTCCTCGAGAGAAGTATCTGCTCCCTCTCCATCAACTGAAGGTGTTCAATAACTGCTTTGGGGCTAATCATCAGCCTGTCCGAGATCTCGGTAACAAAACAGGGTTTTTGCCTTAATAGCTGGATTATTCTCCTTCTGTTCCTGTTGCCAAGAATGTCAAGGAGCCGGGAGACGTCATCGCCTTCCAGCATAATTTACCTAAGGTTAGTAAAAAATAATATTTAATCTTAATTATTGTTGATACGATAGTTGGGGGCCTCGTCGGTAATCAGAATATCATGAGGATGGCTTTCGATCCGGCCTGCAGCGGTAATCCGAATGAACCTGCCGTTTCGTTTAAGCGCTGTGATATCTGGCGAGCCGGTATAGCCCATAGCAGATTTCAAACCGCCGGTCAGCTGGTAAAGTACTGATTCGACAGATCCGACATACGGAGTTGCACCCTCTATGCCCTCGGGAACGAACTTGGTCTGCCCGATCTCACGGGAAACCCCGGCATCCTTCTTCTGGAAGTAGCGATCGCTCGACTGTCCGCTCTCCATCACTCCAAGAGAACCCATTCCGCGGTACTGTTTGTAACGGCGCCCTTTAATTGCAATAATCCTTCCGGGAGCCTCTTCGGTCCCTGCAAGAAGGCTTCCGAGCATTACGCAGTCGGCCCCTGCAGCAATCGCCTTTGCAATGTCGCCGCTGTAACGTATACCCCCGTCGGCAATTACAGGGACACCGTACTCAGACGCCACCCCGGCAACCGACGCGACTGCCGTAACCTGGGGGACACCGACACCGGCTACAACCCTTGTAGTGCATATAGAGCCCGGACCGATACCAACCTTAAGGCCGTCAACCGCTGCTCCGAATTCCTCAGCCGCTTCACAGGTTGCGATATTGCCTGCAACCACATCCGCACTGACGGATTCCTTAATCTCTTTTACCGATTTAACAACGTTCAGGTTATGCCCGTGTGCACAGTCGGCAACAAGTGCATCGACTCCGGCCTCATCGAGCATTATGGCCCTTTCGAAATCAAAAGGCCCTACAGCCGCTGCCACCCTGAGTTTCCCGTCCTTATCGCGGTTGGCATTGGGGTACTGGTTCTTCTCGAGAAGATCCTGCATCGTGATGATACCGATGAGCCTCTTTCCTTCGCTTACGACAGGAAGCCGCTCAACCTTATTGTTGTACATCACCTCCAGGGCATCCTCCAGGGTCACATCCTCCTTAACGGTTATCGGACTTGTAGTCATGACCGTCCGGATGTTCTCATCCTTCCTTTTGGATGCGATCCATCTTAGATCGCGCCTGCTGACGATACCGATGATCTCGTCCCCTTCCATTACGGGGACACCGCTGATCCCGTAACGCTCCATCATCCCTGCAGCGTCTCCGACAGTCGCCTGCGAGCTGACTGTCAGGACCTCGCGCTCGATTAGATCGTCTGCCTGCTTTACAATTCTTACCTGCTCCACTTCCTCCTCGCGGGACATATTACGGTGCAGAACACCAAGGCAGCCGGCCCTTGCAAGGGCGACCGCCATCGAATGCTCAGTCACGGTATCCATCGCTGATGAGACAAGCGGAGCCGCAATTTCTATGTTTCTTGAAAATCTAGAGCCTGTATCCGTCTCGCTCGGTTCGACACCTGAAGCTGCGGGTACAAGCAGAACATCGTCGAATGTATATCCTGTATCCATATCCAGTTTTTTCAGGTACATATAGCTCCTGTCACCTGACCATTGCCATGGCCTTTTGTACTAATTCTTCCTGTATGGTCGCGCTCCGATCTCCGCCGCAGACCATACCCCTGACACCTATGATATCCGGATTTATCTTCTTAAGTAAATCCAGATCCTCGAATTTCAGGGAACCGGCAAGAGCGGACCTGAGTCCCAGTCTCCTGTTCGCCTCCGTGAATTCTGTAAGTGTCATTTCGTCGAGGAAGTCAAAAAGCCTTTTTCCGTCCTTGACCGCAGTATCGATCATTCCGATGTCGGCACCGGCCTTTGCAACAAGCGCCGGGATCTCCATTGGGGAGATAGTATCGATCCTCTCAAAATCAGCATACGCTGCAATGACTACAAATTTTTCAGGATATTTCCATTTTACTGCCTTTGTGACAGATTCAATCATCTCAAAAGCCTCGGATTTATCCTTCAGCATAAGCCCGACCTTTATATAATCCGCACCGGCGCTTGCCGCACCGAACGCTCCCTGGGCCGCACCGCCGGGGCGGTATTCGTAATCTCCAATCGCCGCGCTTACGGGTTTATCCGTCATATCTTTGATTGCTGAAATAACCCACGGAAAATTTGCCCCCAGAGAACCTTCGGAGGGTTTTTTCACATCAATAATATCTGCTGCCAGTGACAGTGCCGCTTCTTCAACACTGCTTGGACTAACCAACAAATCCATACAATATTTTATAATTCAATATAATTAGTGATTTTTATATGAACCAGTGGAGAAGTAGGCTGTGCATTCAGAGAGGTCCGGATTTATGCAGGTTCAAAAACAGCAATAAATGATTTCCCGGCAGAAAGTAAATAACTGAATACAGGTGTCGGCGATGAAAATATTATTTGCAGTGGATATCCTCGACGGAATCGTGGTTCACGGGTATAAAGGAGAGAGATCGGTATATAAGCCGCTTGACTGGGGGATTGCCCGCTCTGTTGTGCCTCACGAATATATCAGCGAGATGGGAATCAGGTACCCCTATCTTGCCGACCTCGACAGAATTGAAGGGAAGGGGGATAACGACGATGCCATCCTCGCCTGTAATGGTGTTGATACCGCGTATCTCAACAGGGGCGCCAGGAGTCCTTCCGACAGGATGGATGTGTCATGGATAAAGAATGTTGTAAGTACCGAGACATGCCGCGGAAAGATACCCGAATACACGGATTTTGATTATTTCAGTATCGTTGTAAAGGACAAAAAGGCAATTCCGGACGGCGGGGAACCTTCGAAGCTCCTCAGGGAGGTCTCGGACTATGGATTTGAAGGATATATCATCCTCAATCTCTCAAGCGTCGGTGCCGAAGACAGTATGGGCGGGCTTGACATAGAGGGATTAAGAGATTGCTGCGGTTCGGAATTATTCTACGGGGGAGGAGTGACAGGAATGGACGACCTGTACAGGCTGAAAGATGCAGGCTTTGACGGTGCGATTATCGCAACTGCCGTTCATAAAGGAAAAATACCTATCGGGATAGTAAGAAGAGGAGAGTTATGCTGATAACAATCGAGGGAATCGACGGTACAGGAAAATCCACACTTGTCAGAAACTTAAAGGAACTTCTATCCGATTTGAACCCGGTATTTACAAGGGAACCGGGATCGACATGGATCGGTGAAGTCGTGCGAAGGGGAATCGCCGAGAATATCAACCCGGTATCCGAGGCGCTTTTGTTCACCGCCGATCATGCCGCACACCTTGAAACGCTTGTTAAGCCCGAACTAAAAAATGGGAGGCTGGTAATCTCCGACAGGTTCGCAGATTCCCGTTACGCATACCAGGCATCAACACTGAGGGGAATATTGCCCGACCCTATGAGGTGGATAAAGGGGATACACGAAGGCTGGACAATTGTTCCGGACCTTACATTTCTTCTTGTAATACCGGTAGATGATGCGATTGAAAGGCTGAAGAGGGATCGCGATCATCACGAGCACTTCGAATGCATGACCACGCTTGAGGAGGTAAAAAACAACTATCTCCTTCTCGCCGAAGAGGAGCCGGAAAGATTCATACTTGTTGACGCAAAGATGGAGGCGGAAAGGTTGTCGGAGTTTGTTGCCGGGGAGATAAGAAAGAGAGCCGGTCAGGAGAAGGGGGATAAAAAATGATAACCGTCTCTTTTTGAAACGATCATATTACAACTTATATCCTCTCCCGCGGGCTATTTTTGCAGTCAGATTGATTTTATATTACAGACAACAGCATTATGCAATACCCGGACAATATGTATAAACAGATAACCGGGGTTTTCAGGGGATATTAATGAAACCAAAGAGAGTTCTGCTGGCAATAGACGATATATCCGACGCGATGAAACTAAAATCGATACTGCGCAAACAGGGATATGATGTACTTGGTCTCTCGGTTGACAGCTGTGACGCCATTCTTCAGTCGGGAAGCGGAAAGGTCGACCTGGTAATAATCGAGAGCGAAGTTGCAGGCAGCATTACTGCAATCGATGCGGCAAAGAAGATCCGGGCAGGGTTTGGAATCCCTGTAATTTTTCTCATCGGCTCCGGCGATGCCGCGATCATCCCGGAGATACAGAGATGCGGTTTTGAAGGATTTTTAATCAGGCCTTTTTCGGATGAAGAGGTCACGGTGACCATCGAACAGGCATTAAAGATCAACAATGCAGGGAAGAGAGATAAGGCAAAACTTGAAGAGGCAAACATTGATCCTGTCAGATCAGGTATAGAGAAGATAACTGCACCGGCTCTTACGGTCAACAGGAGGGGTGCTGTTACACGGATCAATAAAGAGATGGAGCTGTTCTCGGGGTTTGGTAAGAATGAGATGGTTGGAAAGAAGCTTCTCTCTTTCCTCGGCACGAAGGGTGAGATTCAAAACACCGGAGAAGAGATATCCATAGAACAGCCGGGCAGCCTCTACTTCAGGCTCCCGGGAGGGAAAAAGATCCCTGTAAAGGTCCAGGCAGGTTTTGTAAGGGACTTTGGAGACAGTTATGAGGAGCAGATCCTCATCATAAACAGGGATGCGGAAAGGGACGGTTCGATCGACACGGGTAAGATCAGCGATATCGTCTTCAACTCGATGAACGAGATCATCTTTTCAGTGGACAGGAACTATCATATCGGCATCTACAACAACAAATTTTTCAACCTTGCAAAAAAACTGAAAATCACGGCATTCCAGCTGGAAAGACCTATCTATGAGGCGGGGGCCTTCTCCAAAATTGTCGATATCAGCGATTACGAAGAGATATTCAGGACAGGTCACAGGAAGGAGAAGATATCCAGGCACAGGAAAAATGGAGATAGTATCACCCTCGAGTATCTCTTCATACCCGTAGTCGAGAACAATACGGTGGGTTCGGTCATAACGATTATCAGGGACATTACCGACCTTGAAGAGGCAAGAAAGCATTTTGAAATGATATTCCGGGAATTTACCGACAGGCAGGATGTAATGAAAAGCCTTTATACGGGGCTTGGGGATATCAGGACGGCGCTCTACCAGCTTATCAGGCTCATTGAGAAAAGCGGTGAGAAGAGCAGCGATCCTGTGCTAAGTAAAGTCTCAGTACTCATGAAAGAGGCTGAAAAAAAGCTGGCCACATTTGACGCCGAATGGAAGAGATACCAGAACGACTTTGCAAAGATCAATTCAATTGCACAACAGAGACTCAAAAAATAAAAAAAATTAATTCTTTCTTATTGTTGCGATCACGTCATCTGCCACCTGCAGGACATCCACCTCTTCTCCGGCGACCCTGAATGAAAACTGCGGCTCAAATGATCCCGGGATTACCCCGATCTCTTCTCCGTCAACGACCACCGCTGCCGGTGGCGATACCTTCTCTTCGTCTGAAAGTGATCTTATCGCATCCATATATCCTTTCGCCCTGTTCCTGAGCTTCGGACCGATCAGCCCCATATTGAACGATACGCCGGAAACGACCTTCTGAAGGTCGGGCTTATCCGATCTCCACTCTACATCCGCATTAAGCGTTGCAGAAGCATCCCCGCCGTCGTCGATCCCGACAGGGGCATATACTGTAAGCCGGCCAAGAGGTGCATTGAGGGCAAGGCCTTCGTCATGCTTGTATCTCCTGATCTCCGAGATTACCTTTACGACAAGCTCGCCCTTCTCTCTTGCATCATCGTCCCTGAACGTGGATTTTACCCAGGGCTGTGAATGAATGCCCGCAGAACCGGCCGTGAGGTGCGAATAGCATTCCTCTGCAAAGAAAGGAGTGATTGGTGCAAGCATCCTGCAGAGTGCATCGACACATGACCTGAGAACAAAGAGGGCACTCCCTCTTCCTACGCCGTCTCCATACAGCCTGCCCTTTACAATCTCGATATAATTGTCGGCAAAGACATCGCGGGCGAACTCCCTTATTGCCCGGATCGCCTGGTCGAACTGGTAGGATTCCATCGCCAGTGTAACCTCTTCAACCGCCTCTGTAAGCCTGTGCATCATCCAGCGGTCTGTAAGGTATGTGGCTTCATTATCCTCGGGATTGCCCTTTTCCAGGTGCATCAGGACAAATCTTGTAATATTCCACATCTTTGTCTGGAATCTGGAGGCTGCAACGACATCATTCCAGCTGAATACGATATCCTGGCCGGTTGAGGCACCCCCGGCACTCCACTGGCGGAAGGAATCGGCGCCGTATTTTACTAAAATCTCCTCCGGGGCAATGATATTGTTCCTGCTCTTCGACATCTTGAATCCGTCGTCGCCGAGCACCATACCGTTTACAAGTATGTCTTCCCACGGGTGGCTTTCAGTAATCGCCATTGAACGAAGGATTGTATAAAACGCCCAGGTCCTTATGATATCGTGGCCCTGGGGGCGAATCTGTGCCGGAAAGAGGGAGGGCTTACCGCTGCCGTCCCATCCGGTTATATTGAGGACGGAGATTGACGAATCCATCCATGTATCAAGAACGTCCTCTTCCCCTGTAAACTCGACTGATCCGCATTTGGGACACGGGTTTTTGGGTTTGTCTACTGTCGGGTCGATTGGAAGATCCTCTTCCCGCGGGAGCACGACCTCTCCGCATTTACTGCAGAACCAGACCGGAATCGGGGTTGCAAATATCCTCTGCCTTGAGATGCACCAGTCCCATTCCATCTGGGATGCCCAGTTCTCAAGGCGCATCTTCATGTGGCCCGGAGTCCATTTGATCCGGTCTGCAGCATCGAGGATCTCTTCATTGTGAACCTTTACAAACCACTGCCTCTCGGATAAGATCTCGATAGGCGTCTTACACCGCCAGCATGTGCCTACCCTCTGCTCGAGATCCTCCTGACTCTTTAGTATCCCGAGCGATTCCATATCGGAAAGAATTGCCGTCCTGCATTCACCCGAAGTCATTCCCTCGTATTTGCCTGCAACAGCGGTCATCCTGCCCCGGAGATCGATCGCCTTTCTCAGTTCGAGATCGTGCTTCTTCCACCAGTGGACATCCTGCTTGTCGCCGAAGGTACAGATCATCACAGCACCGCTGCCAAAGGCGGGATCCACCGCCTCGTCCCGGATGACCTTAACATCATGGCCGAAGATCGGGACTTTGAGCGTGCTGCCCCTGATCCCTTCATATCTCTTGTCGTCCGGGTGAACCGCAACCGCGACACAGGCTGCAAGGAGTTCCGGCCTTGTCGTTGCAATCTCGATTCCGTCGAAGTCGAAGAAGTTGAGTTTGGTCATCCTGTCCTCATACGAAACCTCGGCAAACGCAATCGCGGTTTCACAGCGGGTACAGAAATTTACGGGATGCTCGCTCTGGTATATATCCCCTTTCTCATACATCCTGAGAAAAGACAGCTGGGTTTTGCCGAAATATTCCGGCATCATCGTGATGTACTCATTGCTCCAGTCGTTGGAGAAACCGCACCTGATCATCGTCTGCCGCATCTTTTCGATATTTGCAAGCGTAAGCTCCCTGCACATCTCCCTAAACTGCTGGCGCGGGACGTCGTTTTTTGTAATACCGTTCAGTTCCTCGACCTTGACCTCCGTAGGAAGGCCGTGGCAGTCCCAGCCCTGGGGAAACATGACATTATATCCCCTCATCCTCTTGTAGCGGGCGATGAAGTCAATATAGCACCAGTTGAACGCATTTCCTATATGGAAATTCCCTGTAGGATAGGGAGGCGGGGTGTCGATAATGAACTGCGGTTTTTCGGATTTCGGGTCAAAATAATAGGACTCTTTCTTCCATGTACCGAGCCAGCGCTCCTCTACCTCGGCAGGATCGTAATTCTTCGGTATATCCTTTGGTGCAGACATTTCCTAAAAATTGGTTTTATAGCATCATATATTCTGTCATAAGAAACAGGGAATGCGTGGATGTTTCCCGCGGCCATTATTAAACCAACACTTCCCCCATGCACCCGGCATATGATGACAAAAAGGTTACTTTAACATAATAATTTCATATAATCTATATCAGGATGACTTCACGGCCGGATATGATAGTTACGATCCTTCTGTGTATAGCAGGAGTGATGATTGCCCCGTTTATACAGCCGGCCTGGGTTCTTGCACTGATTACGATACTGATAAGCGGTGTCTTCTACCTGATGAAGAACACCCATTATTCTGCAATAGGGATAAGTGTCGTTGCGCTATTCTACGGCCTGGGATTCGTATCCCTCATGGTCTTTCTCGGGACTCTCGTGATAGTGATTCTCGGCGAGGCCTCGTTCAGGGTGACAGAAGACCCGGGGAAAAAATATATAGTAAATATCATTGTCTCGATGACGGCTGCGGTGGGACTGTTCCTGTACATCGGATACGATAATATCCTTGTCCCGATTACAGGCGTCATTGTCGCACTTCTCCTGAAATCAGCCCTGAAAACAAGGGAAGACGCCCTGATGATCGAATGTTTCGGGACTGCGATGACGATGTATCTCTTCGAAGACCTTAGCTACTCGGTGGAGATTACATCCCTGGTATTTGCTCTTATCATATCGTTCGCGTTCGGCTATTCTGCATACAGGATGAAGGCTGCGGACAAATCCGGCCTTTTCAGCGGTGCGCTGATGGGACTTTTAATTATCGTCTTTACAGATGTCAGGTGGTTTCTCCTGATGTTCATATTCTTCATCCTCGGAACGGCGTTTACCAAATACAAGTATGAGGTTAAGAAGCATGAAGGCGTGGCAGAGTCAAGAGGCGGAGTAAGAGGCTTTTTGAACGTCTTTGCGAATGGATTAATAGCGCTCTGCGGGGCTGTCCTCTTTGGTATCTACGGCGAACTGGCATACATCTCACTTTTTGTCGGAAGTATCGCAGCCGCAACTGCAGACACGACTGCAAGCGAACTTGGGATGCTCGGCAAAAAACCGTTCCTGATCACAAACCTGAAGCCTGTCCCTAAGGGAACTGACGGCGGTATCACGGTCATGGGAGAGGTTTTGGCGACATTATCGGCACTAATAATCGGGGTTGCGGCTTTTGCACTTGGCATCGCCCCGCCCGCGATTATCCCCGTGGCGGCGCTTGCAGGGTTTGTCGGCACAAATATTGACAGCCTTGTAGGGGCGACGCTTGAGAGAAAAGGGACTATAGGAAACTCGGGAACAAACCTCTTCTGTACTCTATCAGGAGGAATTGCTGCGGTGATCCTTCTCAATTAAAATTTCTTCAATTAATTCTTCTCAATTTAAAAAAAAAAAGGATCAGGAATATTTGTACCATCTTCCCTTTTCATCATATTCACCTGTAACTGCATACTCTCCTTCCTCCGGCATGGCATCCGCAAGAACATCCCTGTAGAATGCGGCCTTATAAGGGAGGATAATGAGGACAGAGATGAAGACACCTGCAGAATATAGCAGTGATGTCACCCAGAGGCCATAATCTCCGATAATCTCCATGAAAGCCTCCGGGTCTCCTGCAAGACTGTTGATCTCGCTCTCTGTCATATCTACGAGCGGCATAAGCTGTTCTGTCATAAGTCCAGACCACAGGATCATAAGACCGAGGCCTGTTATCAGCAGAAGCAGGAGCATTACTGCATAAAATGAGATTATTTCTGCGGTTTTCAGGGATGAAAGTTCGATGCTTCTCTTTATCGATTCAAAGACCTTTTTATCCTCGAATACAGCAGCCGTATCGTAGAAGAAAGTCAGGAGGATGAAGGGGACGAAGATGAGCCCTGTCAAAAAGACTGTCAGTATGCTCCCCGCACCTGCGACAACAGGCATCGAGGCGATGAACAGAAGTAAAATCCCGATAAAGAATAACAAAATGCCGGGTATTATGACCCTGAAGTAACCAGAAATTCCCTGCCGTATGTAAGAGCTTATCGAGTAATCTTCGTTCTTTATACACCCGTATGTCGCGGAGAGAAGAAACGGGAAGATGAAAAGCAGTATTATTCCAAGTTTCTGGCTGTAAAATACCCCCGTCTTATCGAAGGCCAGTGACATGTGGAAGCAGGCGAATACTGCAGAGACAAACGGTGCAATCCACAAAGACGGATTTCTGAGCAGCAGCAGGCCGGACCTGAGGGATCTCATTCCCATAATCAGCGGTTCCTCGGCATTGCTACAATTTCCCTGACCTGGAGCGAGAAGTAATCGGCTGTATGCGCCGGTTTTATGACACATACAGTGTCGGCACCTGTTGCAGTACCGCCGGCGGCGATAATCTCTGAATCGACAGGCACCTCCCCCTGGTCAGCGGCTATAAGGGTGCATTCGACGGCAACCTTCAGTCCTATTGCTACCGTTCTCCTGAGAGCCTCTGCGATCGCTTCAGTTCGCGAAGAGCCCCCAAGTTTTGGAGAGCGGGATAATGCACGCTCAAGACCTGAAAGTGCATGTGTTCCTTTGATAATCCTTACACCCTTCGATTCAAGGTCCGCCGCCTTCTCAGCGGGGAACTCCCATAATCCCGGTTCGCTGAAACCTACAACATGCGTTACCACGATAAGGTCGATCCCCGTACCTTTCATGGCTTCATAGAATGTATCAGCAGTATAGCCCCTGGAGCTTGCGACAACGATCCTGGATATCCCGAGTTCCTTTGCACGGCCGACTGCAAAGGCAGCGCAGTCCGCTGTGTTTTCCGGGCCTGGACTGTCAAAATAATAGGTCGTTTTAGCTGAATAACTCATATTCAGATATATTTAACCTTAAAAAATAACTTATTTTCGCACAAACCAGGGATTTTCTGATACGACCTACAACCAAGGTATTTATTCATCAGGAACCATCAACTTATTCAGGAGTATTTACCATGATCCGCCTTGCAATCGCAGGAAAACCTAACTGCGGGAAATCAACATTCTTCACTGCCTGCACACTCGCACCGGCAGAGATCGCCAACTACCCCTTTACTACCATCGATGCCAACCACGGTGTTGCTTATGTAAGAATCAGCTGCCCGTGCAAAGAGCTTGGAATTGAGAACTGCCAGGCATGCAGCAATGGTGTCAGGTTCATCCAGATAGGCCTTATCGACGTTGCGGGACTGGTGCCGGATGCCCATAAAGGAAGAGGGCTTGGAAATAAATTCCTCGACAATCTAAGGGAGGCCGATGCCATTTTACATATTATTGATGCATCAGGCGGAACGGACGAGGAAGGAAATCCTGTCGGAACCGGGACCCACGATCCAATCAGTGATATCGGATTTATCGAGACCGAGATGAAGATGTGGGTTTCGGGACTGCTTGAAAAGAACTGGCAGAGGCTGCAGCGTTCGGCACAGCAGAAGACATTCTCGATAGAGGATGCGGTAACCGAACAGCTTGCAGGGCTTGCAGTCACTTACGAGGATGTAGTCTCAGCAGAAAGGGAGGCGGGAGTCGACCTTAAGAAGTGCAGTGATGAAGACCTTGCATGTTTTTGCGGGGAGCTGATAAGATCCTCAAAGCCCTTCCTGGTAATCGGCAACAAGATCGATCTTGCGCCGGAAGAAATAGTCGGGAGACTGAAAAGTGAAAATATCTCCTTTGCAAGCGCGGCGAGTGAGCTTGCATTAAGGAAGGCTGCTGAAGGCAAATTTATAGAGTATCTCCCGGGGGACCCCGATTTCACCATAAACGAACCTGAGAAGCTTAGTCCTGCCCAGAAGTCCGGCCTCGAGGCGATTAGGCTTATTATGCAAAAGTTTGGCGGAACCGGAGTGCAGGAGGCAATAAACAAATCGGTATTCGAACTTCTTGATCTAATTGTAGTCTTCCCGGTAGAGGATGAGAATAAGTTCTGTGACGGACAGGACCGGGTTCTACCGGATGCATTCCTCATGAAAAAAGGCTCGACCCCCCACGACCTCGCCTACCAGGTCCATACAGATATCGGTGAAGGATTTCTCTATGCAGTCGATGCAAGAACGAAGATGAGGATAAAGGAAAATCACGAGCTGAAGAACGGCGATATAATCAAGATCGTTTCGACCAAAAAATAACAAATACTGCTTTTTCAGGTATAATCTGCCACAAACATTTTATACTGAAGTGTTGATTATTATTTTACCATGGGCGGAGATATATTCCAGGCGCAGGTCATAAAGAATTTTTTTGACTGCATAACCGGTACAGACCGCAATCTGACCCGGATATATATGTGTGTAGTCAGCCTTGCGAAACTGAGAATGGAACCGCCTGAAAAATTTGCCGAACTTGTCGACCAGATGAAGAAGAGCAAACAGAAGAGGGAATTATCGATAGACATCATCGATTATGTCTGCTCATGCGCGGTTGAGATCGACCTGACATCGGTGCAGACTGCATTCGGGGTAAAGGAGATATCGGAGATGGCCGATACTTTCAACTCCATCAGCCTTGATTCATTATAATATTCCAAAAGACCTTTTTTTATTACGGGGGAGAATACCAGGGGCGCCCCCTGACAAAAAAATAAAAAGAAATAGTGTTATTTTCTAAAGTATCCCGGTAATGGCCATTATAGAAGCAGGATCACACGGAGATATGCTGATAAAAGAAGTTAACCGGGATAATTTTGATAATTTCGTATATCTTATTGAAAAACTCGCAGAATACGAGAAGTTAGACCCCCCGGATGAAGAGGCCGGGACACGTCTCAGAAACGATGCATTCTCCGATAATCCCCGCTACGAGGCACATCTCGGGTATATCGACGGAAATCCCGCAGGGTATGTGACATATTATTTCACCTATTCGACATTTCAGGCAAAACCCGTCCTCTATCTTGAGGACATCTTCGTTCTTGAAGAATACAGGAAGAGAGGTCTTGGAAAGGAACTGTTTGAATTCTGCAGGGGTGTGGCCCGGAAGCGGGGGTGCTGCCGCATCGACTGGACTGTTCTCACGTGGAATACGCCCTCCATCGAATTTTATGAAAAACGTGGCGGTAGAAGGCAGGACTGGTACCTTTACAGGCTCGAGGGCGATCAGATCTAAAAATACCTGGTGACAGGTAATATACCTTTTATCAGGCCTTAGGAGATTCTCTCCAGTCCCCTTCTATGACGACCTCTCCTTCTTCGATAACAGAAAGGAGTTCAGTCATATCCTCAAGAATTCCCGGGACTGATTCCTCAAGATCTCCTGCTCTTAGCTGTCCCGATTCGATCTCCCCCGTGAGCGTTTCAGTCTCCATATTCGTATCGCGGATCTTCTTATCAGCCTCATCCAGCATTTTCTCTATGCCGGTATCTGAGATCCTCTCTTTTAATGAATCCATCTTCGAGACGGTTTCGAAATAGGCATTACACATCTCGTCAAGCTGTAGGGTAAACATCCCGGAAGATGAGAAGAGATGCTCTTCGTTCTTATTCTTTATCAGCGAGTCGTTTTCGGCAATAATCCCGTTGATATACGGGTAGAGCTCCCGGTACAGGTCTGAAGCCTCACCGGAATCTTTTCGTTCTCCTGAATGAAGCAGGACTACAAGATAGTCAAGCTTCTCCGAAACCTCCCTGTCACCATTCTTTTCTGCAATATATGCAGTCTTCCGGAGAACATTCCCGCATGATGCAACAAGACCGCCATATCTTGCGGAGATCTCTTCTTTCTTCTCCCGGAGAGAATCCAGCTCTCCTTTTAAGGATTCATACCCGGCATATTCACCGGAAGAGATTATCTCTTTCCTCTCAGATTCAAGGTCTGATCGTTCTTTATCCAGGATATTGAGCCTTTCACCTGCATCAGCCCTTTTCAATTCGATCTCCTTAATCTCTGATGCCGCAAGAGCCAGCCTCTCATAATCTCTCCTGCAAAGGCTGATCTTTTCGCGAATCTCAACTGAAGGTTTGAAGTCCCCGGTCATCTCATTCAGGCCTTTGCCTATGACATCGAGAGAGGTCTTTATCTCTTTCATCTCGTCGGGAAAGGCAGGATGGAGATATTTTCCCTGCCTTCTCATATTATTTGCAACCGACCTTATAAGCCCGATAAGCTCCTGGTACAGCAGGTCGGGATCTTCCGGAAGTTCACTGTAGGATGATAGTGTTTTTTCAATAGAATCCAGGAAATTTTTTTTGGATTTCATTGCCGTATGCCGGACCTTGGGACTCGGGTGCTTTACATCATCCTCCCCGAGATTTTCAAGCAACTGGATTTTATCCTTTATCTCTTCGAGCCCGCGGATTGCAGATTTCCGGGCCTTATCCGAGGCTGAAATAATCCTTTCCTCGACTTCTGCCTCCTTTGAACTGAGGTATGCCGGAATTTCTTCGATTTCGAGATGCTTCTCCGCCTTCACCTCTTTCTTCTTCAGGAATCGATCGAAAAAGCCTGCCATGATAACCTCCTCAGTCCGACCCCGATATTCTTATCAGCCGTCCGACGCCGTCGATCTCGTCAACGACATCCACAACAGCCTGCGGGACCAGTTCCTCCCAGTTCTCACCGGAAAGCATTCTCCTGCGGATCTCGGTGCCGCTGTGGCTCTGCCTCTCGTACATATCGGGCGATTCAACGACTGTTCCCTGTTCAGCAAACAACTGAACTACAAGAGGGTTGCTCGAAAAGACCTTTGAGAATGGCGGGGCTATCGACCTGACGTGGGCAACCCAGAGGGCATTTCTCCTGATATCCTCAATAGGGATTACATAAAACGGGCAGGTGAGGCCCTCGAGAGACTGGGTTATCATCATTATTCTCTCACCTGCAGTGAAAGGATTTTCTCTCTCGTGGCTGAGCTGCGCACTTCCGATACCTATGATAATCTCGTCCACAGACTCCGAGATTCCCTTCAGGACGGACTGGTGGCCGTTGTGGTACGGCTGAAACCTTCCTATGTAAAGCCCCCTGTTAACCTTCATTTTTCTTCACCATATTAGCTATCCTCGCTGCAAATACCCCTGCTGCAAAACCGGAATCGATGTTCACCACAGTTATAACAGCACATGACTGGAGCATGCTGGCAAGTGCAGCCTCGCCTCTTCCCATGAACCCGTAACCTACACTTACAGGAACGCCAATCACCGGTTTATCGACAAGTCCCGCCACAACCGTCGGGAGCGTCCCCTCCCTGCCGGCGCATACCACATAAACGCTTGCGTCTGCCGTCTCTTTTAATGCAGGAAAGAGGCGGTGAATTCCAGCAGCCCCGACATCGTATGCGGTCTTTACGGTGCATCCCATCTCTTCAGCAACAACCTTCGCCTCTTCGGCCACCCTTATATCCGAGGTCCCGGCGGTAATCACCGCAACTACTCCACCGTTCTTTACGGGAGCGGGGGCGCCGGACAGTGCCATCGTCCTTCCGGCAGCGCTGTACTCATAATCAATGCCGGCCTTTCCGCATGAATCTGCAATCGCTGATGCCTGCTCCTCATTAACCCTTGTTGCAAGACATCTCTTCCCCGAACCGGCGATCTTTATCAGTATATCGACAAGATGCCCGGTATCTTTCCCCTCGGCAAGAACGAACTCGGGCATTCCGCATCTTACGCTCCGGCCAAGATCGAATCTCGCAAAATCACCTATGGTCTCGATACGGAGTCCTGATAACTCAGCACCGGCCTCCTCGAAGGTCATCCTCCCTTCCTTATATGCGTCAAGGATCTCTTTTAGGGATCTGTTCGGGTTCATATTGGACAATTAGATATGGATTGGAGTTGAATAATAATTATTGCCATGGCCTACAGCATGTTTTTCTATATAGGAGTATTCGGTGCGGCGGTAATCTGTTACCTGTGGCTCAGGGATGCAAGGATTTTTTACCGTACCGGACTTCCCGGCTACAGGAAAGCTGCATATTACGGGGTTATATATTCGGCCCTTTCTTTAACAGGAGTAATATTCCTGTACAGGGATTACGAGTTCGTCGGTCTCGGGGTGGTGCTTCTTGCACTCTTCCTCCAGGGGAGAATTGAAAAGGAGAGAGACCGCATATGGTCCAAAAATTCATCGGCACTCGACCGGGTGCTTGGAAAGACCAGCCGAAGATAAAAAATTCAGATTTATCATTTAGACAAAATAATTCAGGGGACAGAGGATATGCTTCAGAAACCGAGAGGTACAAGGGACTTTTTGCCCGAAGAGATGGAACAGAGAAGAGAGATCGAGATGCGGATGAGAAAGGTCGCATCCCTCTACGGTTATCACGAGATCATGACTCCCACGTTCGAAAACCAGGAGTTGTATACAATAAAGTCCGGCGAAGGCATTATAGGGGAGATGTACACCTTCGAGGACAAGGGCGGGAGAAAACTCGCATTAAGGCCCGAGGGAACTGCTGCTGTACTCAGGATGTATGTAAATGAGGCGAAAGTTCTTCCCAAACCTGTAAGATGGTGTTACCTGCATGACTGTTACAGGTATGAAAGACCGCAAAAAGGCAGGTACAGGCAGTTCTGGCAGTTCGGCGCCGAACTTATCGGTGCAGATACGGCAGCAGGGGATGCGGAGATTATACTTCTCGCAGACGGCCTTCTGCGGGCTGCAGGCGTTAAATTCTCGCTCCAGGTGGGGCACCTCGCGCCTATGAAGCATATCCTCTCGGAGCTTGAGGATGAGGATAAAAAGGCTGTTATGGCGCTCCTGGACAAGAGAAACTTCGCGGACCTTGAAAGGAAACTTTCCGAGACGGGTATGCCCGGACTTTATGAAAAACTGGTATCTCTAACAGAGTGCAGGACCGTCGGGGAGGCAGGAGCCATATGCGGAGAGTTCCCGGGAATGGAGAGGATGGAGGAGATGCTCACAATCCTGAATAGCAGAAACCTCGAGTATACCCTCAACCTTGGAATCGTCAGGGGGCTTGACTATTATACAGGCATGGTCTTTGAGGGCTTTGCAGAGAACCTGGGCGCAGAGAACCAGGTGATCGGCGGAGGGTCATACAGGCTTGCCCATCTCTTCGGCGGGGAGGATACTCCTTCATGCGGTTTCGGGATAGGTTTCGACAGGGTGCTTGTCTCCCATGGCAGTGTAAGGATCGAAAAAGACCCGCTTGTTGCAATATTATATACAAAGGAAGGGCAGACCCGCGCATTCGAGATCGCGGCAATTCTAAGGGAGATATCTGTTCCGACCGAATTAAATCTTCTTGACCGGGGGATTGGCGCTCAGATGAAGCACGCAGCGAAGAATGCGCAGTATGCCGTTGTTATCGGCAAAAATGAGGTTGAATCGGGAATGATTACCCTTAAAAATCTTGCCACAGGGGAACAGAAGGAATGCCTGCCTGAAGAACTGGCTGATGAGGTGAAGTAGACTTGGAGCTTGCGGACCGTCTTGCAGAGCAGCAGAAAAGCATAAGCGTTGCAGAGTTTTTCGAGAAGAACAAGCATCTTCTCGGCTTCGACTCGCCCACGCGGGGAATTATCACCACAATAAAGGAAGCCGTAGACAACTCTCTTGACGCGTGCGAAGAGGCTGAAGTTCTTCCTGATATCTTCGTTGCCGTCAAAAAAGTCGATAAAGACGTATACAGGATAATTGTCGAGGACAACGGCCCGGGGATCGTCTCCAAACAGGTTCCGTTCGTATTCGGCAAGCTTCTCTACGGTTCGCGCTTCCACCAGATCAAGCAGAGCAGGGGTCAGCAGGGTATAGGCATCAGCGCAGCCGTCCTTTACGCACAGCTTACAACAGGCGTTCCGGCAGTAGTGATATCAAGGACCAGCCACAAGAGCAAAGCCCATCGTTTCGAGATAATGATCAAAACCGAGGCAAACGAACCCGAGATTCTTAAAGAAGAAGAGATCGAATGGGACAGGATGCACGGGACCAGGGTCGAGATCGAATTCAAGACCACTCTTGCGGCAAAAAAGCGGCTCATCGAGTACCTGATGTATACTGCGGTCGTCAACCCGCATGCGAGGATTAAAGCCGATATTGACGGCGATATCCATAACTTCGAGAGGGTAAGCGAAGAGGTTATCGAACCCCCGAAGGCGATTCTTCCCCACCCTCACGGTCTCGAACTCGGGCAGCTCAAGAGAATCGCTGCCGTGTCGGATACTGACCTCAAAGACTTTCTTATCAATAGTTTCTCACGCGTGGGGGACAAGAACGCGGATGAGATTCTCGGGGGATCAGGACTCAAGAGGACCAGAAAGGCAAATACCCTTACAAACGAGGAGTTAAAAAGCCTGCTTGAATCGATGCAGAATGTCCATGTGCCGCCGCCGCCTGCGTCACAGTGCCTCTCCCCCATCGGCGAGGACATGATCATACGCGGAATCGACAAGGAGTTTCAGCTCGACTTCGTCAGGTCGAGAACGAGAAAGAGCCAGGTCTTTTCAGGCCATCCGTTCATCGTGGAGGCGGCGATCGGATATGGCGGAAAACTGGAGTCTGAAGGTTCCGCAAGGATACTCAGGTTTGCAAACCGCGTCCCTCTTCTCTACCAGCAGGGAGCCTGCGCGATTACAAATTCCGTCTCCGGTATCAACTGGAAGTCCTACAACATCTCGCAGCAGGGGCTTCCGACAGGGCCGGTTCTGATTCTCGTGCACGTCGCATCGACAAACGTTCCCTTTACGAGTGAATCAAAGGATGCAATCGCATCGATTCCGGAGATTGAAAAAGAGATAGTTCTTGCACTCCAGGACCTGGGCAGGGACTTAAAGATGTTCCTCGGGCGCCGGGATCGAAACAGGCAGTTTGAGGAGAGAGCCCGGGCGGTATGCTCGATACTTCCTGATATCGCCGAAAAGGTCAGCGAGATAGTTGAAAAGCCCGTCCCGGACATCAGCCCTCTCGAAGGCCAGATCATGAAGAAGGTCGTTGCAAAGAAAGGAGTCAGGGACGGATTCGTCAATATTATGATAAATAACTATACGAATACTCCCGTATCACTCACGATATACAACATGTCTCCTGCAGAGGGAAAAGACGCGAAGCCAAAACCTGACTTCATAGACCAGATCGGTGACGAATACAATAAACTCTGGAAGGTGGAGATCGAGCCGGATGGTGCATGGAATGCCGGATATTCAGGTAAAGACGGGGGAAGCCTCGATATAAGAGGAGTAGACGAGAAGAAACTGGTGGTGGTTGATCTTGATAACTAAGGAAGAAATGGACGAAAAAGCCGTCTCAAAACTGCTTGAGATTGCAGATAAGTGGTACTCACAGATCCAGGGGGCACAGATACCCTATATCTCACTTCCCACGCGGACAAAAAAGAACATCGAGTACGATGAGGGTACTGAAGTCTGGAAGTACGGCGAAAAAGAGACGATGAGATCGGCAAGTACAGCCAAGAGTGCGCTTCATCTTCTCAAGATGGCATATGTCGTCGGCTTTCTCAAGAACCAGATTGGTGAGAACAGGTCTTCTACATTAAGGGAGATGTATTATATCTCCGAAGGCTGGAAGAAGGCGAAGTTCGGAGCACAGGACGAGAGCAACATGCTTATCGAAGACCTCGAGATCGTAACAGAACTTGGAAGAGAGGCATTTCACTTAAGACCGGAAGAAGACGGGGCTTCGATATACGGGCCGATCAAAATACGGGAGAAGACGAGGCGCGGAGATAAGGACATTCACTGCAGCGATGATGTTGGAGAGGCAGGGTATTCGATCCCCAACAATGTCGACCGCCTCCGGTTTCTTGAAAACGATGCAAAGTTCATTATCGCGATGGAGACCGGCGGTATGTACGCCCGACTGATGGAGAACGGATTCAGTGAGGAGTACGACGCCGTTCTTCTCCACTTAAAGGGGCAGCCTGCGAGATCGACGAGACGGATGCTTAAGAGGCTCAACAACGAACTTGACCTCCCTGTAGTTGTATTTACCGACGGCGACCCGTGGTCATATCGTATCTTTGCAAGTATTGCATATGGATCAATTAAAGCCGCACATATGTCAGACATCCTGGTCACTCCCGGAGCGCAGTTTATAGGCGTTCAGCCATCAGATATCAGCGAGTATAACCTGCCTTCAGACAAACTTACAGAAGGGGACATCGCGGCGCTTAAGGCGGAACTTACTGACCCGAGATTCGATACAGAGTACTGGAGATCGCAGATCAATCTCCAGCTTAAACTCGGCCTGAAATCTGAACAGCAGGCATTTGCCGCAAGAGGTCTTGATTTCGTTACGAAAGAGTATCTTCCGGCGAGACTTTCTGAGATGGGGATTATATAAAGATTCTATATCTAATTCGTTGAGGTTTCATGAGAATTCCTGAGATGTATACTGACGGAGAATATCTGAGACGAAATCCCACATGGGATATCGAGGATTCACCCTTTAAAGCCGGGTGGATCGAAGATATGATCAGTAAAAACAAACTGAACCCGCAAACTATTTGTGAAATCGGATGCGGTGCAGGTGAGATCCTGAAAATCCTCAATGAAAAGATGAGTGGTTCATGCAGTTTTACCGGTTACGAGATATCACCACAGGCACACTCAATATGCAGTCAAAAAGAGAATGGTTCACTAAAATTTTTATTGATGGATTTTCTGGATGAAGAAGATGTCTTCTTTGACCTGATTCTCATGATAGATGTCATCGAGCATCTGGAGGATTATTTTTCCTTTTTAAGAAAAATCAAAGAAAAGGGAGAATACAAGATCCTCCATATACCCCTTGAATTCTTTGCAATGGCGGCGATATACCATAATTTCTCAATAAACCAGAGAAAGAATGTCGGTCACCTCCATACTTTTTCAAAGGATACGGCATTGATGATGCTTAATGAGCTGGATTATGAGGTGATCGACTGGTTCTATACCGCCGGGTTTTCAACAGGTAGGGATTACGGAATAAAAGATAAACTGATCTCCATCCCGAGGAAGTTATTATATCCACTTGCACCTGATCTAACGGTTCGCATATTTGGGGGATATTCCCTGATGGTTCTGGTTAAATGATGAATTATGGCTGAATACACACTTGGATTATATGCAAATCTCTATCCCCGGAATTTGAAGGACAGCAGGGGGATCTTTGTCAGGCAGATGGTTGAAAAGCTTGAAGAGAACGATGTCAAAGTAATAAAAGCCGTAAAAAAAAGTGCTTCTCCAATTGCTTATGCTCCATTCTATACTGAAAGTCTGTTAAACTGTTTTAAGCATGCGGACATACTCCAGGCGGAATATATCCCTCACAGCAGCCTGATACCTTCTATATTAAAATTTAAAAGACCGCTCTTTATCAAATTTCACGGAGACGACGGCTACATATATCCTTTTAAAAACAGTTTCAATATGGGGTTGATCAAATATTCGATAAAAAGAGCCGATCACATCCTTACATGCAGCGAATCTCTCAGGGAGACGATCATCTCCATCGGAGCCGAACCGGAAAGAGTGACTGCAATTGCAAACGGGATTGACATTAACAGATTCAGGCCAATGGATAAAGATACATGCAGGGATGTCTTCTCTCTCCCGCACGATGCAAAAATCTCCCTTTTTGTCGGAAGACTGCACCCGATGAAAGGAATAGGAGAGTTGATTAAGGCTGCAGAAAAAAACCCGGGAGTAACTTTCGTATTCGGGGGTCCCGGGAAGGTGCCTGAGCATCCGGAAAACTGCATCTTCCTCGGGGAGGTCGATCCCGATCTCGTTCCGCAGCTCATTAATGCAGCCGACTTCTTTACCCTTCCGAGCCATTCGGAGGGCCTGGGGATCGTACTTCTTGAAAGTCTTGCATGCCGTATTCCGGTAATTGCTAGTGAAACTGGAGGAATCCCTGAAATTATTAATGATAAGAACGGCCTCCTGATACCTCCTAAAGATGCAAACAGGCTTTCAGAAGCGGTAAAATGGATAGCCGAAAACCCGGATTCCGGAAGAGAGATGGGCATCGCCGGGGAGAAGATGGTAAAAACGGAGTATGACAACGATATTCTCGTAAAGAGACTGATCGGACTTCATGAATCCTATCTTTCCTGAGCGCTTTTTAGAAAACTAAATATACATTCTTCAAGGCCGGGAGGTTTTATTTTAAGTAAACTACTCAGTTTAACGGTACTAAGTGAAAGATCTCCCGGACGTTTCGAGGCAAGCCCGCTCTCTGCGAGTGTTGAAGAATGAATACACGAATTATCGAAATTGCCAAGTTCGGCCATCTTCATACCGAATTCATATTTCGAACAACGGTCTGCACCTGCAACATTGATTGTACCCGTGAAGTCCGTGTATAATAGCTTTTCAAGAATTCCTGCGAGAAGAGACACCTCAATTGGGGTAAAATAATAATCTGTAAAGAGATTCATCTCATTCTGCTCCTTCAGGTTTTCATACAACCATTCACCAAAGGTAGTTGCATGCCAGGGCGGGCTCCACCCAAAGAAATTTGTTCTGGCGATTGTCGAATCCGGATAAGCAGATCTGGTCGCATCCTCAGCAAGCTTCTTCAGCCGGCCGTATTCATTTATGGGGTTAAGTTCTTCATCCTCCCTGTATAATGAGCCCTTCCCGTCGTAGAGATGGTCTGTTGAGATATAAATCAGACCGGCACCGTATTCCGCGGCTGAAGTTGCGATGTTTTCTGCAGTTTCTACTACAATCCTGTATGCGTATTCGGGGTCTCTCTCGCATTCATCGACATTTGCCAGGCTAACTGTATTAATTATTACATCTGGTGAGGATGATGAGACAAGCCGGTCTGTGAACTTCCTGTCCGTAAGGTCCCCTACATAATTTTCAAAATCAAATTTCATCTCCCTGCGTGAAGATCCGATGACATCATAGCCACATCCTGAAAAATAGCAGGAAAGGTTTGATCCAAGAAATCCTGTAGAACCGGTAATCAGTATCCTCATATCTTCTCACTATTTTATTCACTAACGGGAGATTTCCTTACTCCCTGAAGTTCTCGTCGATCTGCTTCCTCTCTTTTACTATGATGTCCCATATCCCTAAAATATTCCCATACGCCAGTAAAAAACCGCTATTATCCCTTTTTGCAAAACTCTGGAGGGCATTTATCAGGATCTCACCTATACACGAATAAAAAAAGAAAAATGAGGACAGTTCGGGGTAATGACGAACGAAATGATACCGGTTGATAACCAGCATCCGGCCCAGGCTGGGATTCTTTCCCATACTGAATCCCGGAGGGTTGTGATCGACCTTTGAATCTCTTATCACAAACAGCCTGCCTTTTTTAGAGAGGCTGTAGCTGAATACGGCATCTTCATAATATGCCCACCCGGCAAGGGACTCATCATAACTGTTTCTGCGCAATATTTCACTTCTCCACACAGTTGCGCCCCCACACAGCCACTCAACAGAAATATTTTTTTCCGGCGGGAAAAGGTCTGAACAGAATCCTGACTTAAGGACTTTACCACGTTTATTTACATCCATGTAAAAGATTGTTGACAGTATTTTACGCACAGTTCCTACGGCCGGGGTATTAACAATATTCATGGCTGAACCAAGAACATCGTCTCCACAGGTCTCCCAGAAATCAAGAAGTTTTTCAAGTGTATCTTCATAAAAAACAATATCGTCGTCAAGTATTCCGGCAATGGAAATATCTTCATTCAGCTTTCTAATCCCTGCATTCTTCTGTCTTGTCAGGGAAGGCGGGTTTACATAAAGATAATCTATATTAAACGGATAAGGATCAAAAAATGATTCTCCCAAAGGTTCATCGCTTCCATCCACGACAATAATCTGGCTTATCAGGTCCTTCTGGTTCTTCATGCTCACCATAAGTTCTGAAAGGCACTCCGGACGGTTTCTTGTCGGTATTATGAAAGCAAGCTTGTTTTTGTATTGACCGGACATATAATCTCACATTAAAGCAGGAACTGCCTTTTAAATTTTATTTTGCAGATACTTAACTGGTTTCATAAAGGTAATAATTATTGAAATAAGAACTTTGCCGGAGCTATCCAAAAGGACAGGACGAAAATATATACAAAAATTATGAAGATTAATGATGTTCCGGGATAATATTAAGATAGTATGCCTAAACCGAAACTGGCCATAACAATAAGATCGATGGACACTACAACAGTAAAATATTATGAATTTAACCATTATTTTGAGATTATTTTTACCAATAAAACCGGCAGGAGGCTCTCAGAAAACGAGTTAATTGACGCAATAAAAGATGCAGATGCTGTAATAGCGGGAACAGAACCTTATAATCATAATGTATTAAACTCATCAGGAAAATTAAAAGTTATCTCACGTGTGGGTGTTGGTACTGATAATATCGATATGGAAATTGCCCAAAAAAGGGAGATAAAAATCCTAAATACTCCAAACTCTCCAACCCGTGCTGTTGCTGAACATGCAATTGCTCTAATTTTTACAATATATAAGAATATTATCAGGTATAACGGGGACAATCCTGCAGGAAAAAAAGAGATTGTAAGCGGAAGGCTTCTCTCGGGGAAAAATGCAGGAATAATAGGACTTGGGAGGATAGGATTCACGGTTGCAGAACTTCTATCGGCATTAGGATGCAGGATTGTCTATTTTGATCCTTACAAATCCGCTGGAGATGCTCCCGGAGAATGGAGACAATGTTCCCAGATTGAAGAACTATTGAGGCAATCAGATATAATATCACTCCATATGCCTGCGAAAATAGACAATACTCCCATATTAGGCCCAAAAGAGATTAGTGAAATCAAAACGGGTTCAATAATAATCAATACTGCGAGAAGTTCATTGATCGATGAAAAGAGTCTCCTTGAAGCAATAGACAAAGGGATTGTTTCAGGGGCGGGTTTAGATGTATATGAAACACTAATAGAGGATCAAATACAAAATTATCCCCAGATAATTCTGACGCCCCATATTGCATCAAATACTAAAGAATCGAGGCATGATATGGAGAGCGAGGCGATTGATAATCTTATAAAGGCATTTATGGAGAAATAATCATATGAAAGCATTTGTAACAGGAGGAAAAGGCTTTCTGGGCAGGCATATTATTGATGAGCTGGTCAGGTGTGGGATAGAGACCGTAACATACGACATAACCGAAGAAAGAGAATCGGTAAAAACTGACAAAATTACCCGTATCAAAGGAGACATACTCGATTTTCAGAATTTAAAATCCGCGATGAAAGATTGCGACCTCGTATTTCATACAGCGGCAATCGCCGACATTAATATTGTAAGGGAGATCCCGGATAAGACTATGGAGGTTAACGTTTTGGGAACAACCCGATGTCTCCAGGCTGCAAGAGAATGCGGAGCTGAACGGTTTATATTTGCAAGTTCCGTATATTCGGCAGGTAAACACGGATCCTTTTATAGTATCTCAAAAAAAGCAGGCGAATCACTCTGTAAAACATATTATGAAGAATTCGGACTCAATTATACAATATTAAGGTATGGCAGCCTTTATGGTACTGAAGCAAACCACTGGAATTTTATCTACAGGTTATGCAAAGAACTGCTTCAAACAGGTAGATATAATTACAGGAGTTCTCCGGATTCTCTGAGAGAATATATTCATATTCTCGATGCATCAAGGGAATCAGTAAGGATTGCATTTGAACCTGAATTTGCAAACAAAGTGGTTATGATTGCAGGACACCAGAGAATGAAGGTGAAAGAGCTCTTCACAATGATAGAAGAGATTACCGGACGGAAATTTGATGTTCAATATTCTCCCGACAGTTCAGACAGTCACTATATCATCACTCCTTATACATACAATCCTGAAATCCCGGTAAGGGTTAACCTGCCCACATATATCGATATAAGCGAGGGCATACTTGGATGCCTTAAAGAAGTTCAAAAAGAGATTGATAAAACAGAATAACAAGACGGAACAGTTATTGACTGGTTAACGAATAACGACCATAATAAGGTTATGATATCATGAAATGTGAAATATGCGAATCTGAAGAACATGAACTCGTCTCTGAAAACCTGAGATATAACACCAGCCAGAAGATATATCGCTGCAAAAAATGCGGGCTGGTGTTTTTGCATCCCAAAATGACCCCGGATGAGGAAAAAAAGTTTTACGAGGAGGAATACGGGGAGATCTACAGCAATGAGAAGGGAACCACACCTGCAGATCTGTTCCAGGCCAGGCTTCCGGACGCAGAGATATACAAGGGATGGGTCAAAAGCTACCTGTCCGGAGAAGATGACTGTCTTGAAATCGGGTGTGCATCGGGATATTTTCTTGAAACAATAAAGAATGACGTCAGGTCGGTCAGCGGAATTGAAACGCATCTTTTACTGAAAAATTACTGTGAAAAATCAGGCATCTCGATGTTCGAAGCTCTTGAGGAAGTTGAGGATAACAGTTTTGATAAGATCTTCCTCTTTTTTGTTCTTGAACATCTTGGAGAACCAAAAAAATACCTTGAGTCCCTGCTGGCCAAACTGAAAAAGGATGGAAAGATATTCATTGTAGTTCCGAATGTGGACGACGCTTTACTTTCATTATACGATCTTCCTGCATTCAAATCCTTTTACTACACTCCGGCCCACCAGTTCTATTATTCAAAGAAAACACTGGCTGATCTCTTTAGAAAAACAGGAATTGAAAATTTTGAAATCAAACCTGTTCAGCGATATGACCTTTCAAACCATATATACTGGATGATTTATTCCAAACCCGGGGGCATGGGCAGGTACAACGATGTATTCCATAAAAAACTGAATCTTGAATATAAAGCAGCACTTGAATCCAAATTTATCTGCGACACCATGTTTGCAGTTATCACAAAAAATTAAGCATTTACTGGTGATCGGATGTTATCTACAAAAAAAGCGGCAATTATTGGTTTTGGAGGAATGGGCCAGAGACACTACAAGGCATACCGGCAGATTGGGGTTGAGGTTGTTGCCATATGTGACTGGAAAAAAGAAAATATTAAAAATTTTCTGCCGGACTTTCCTTTTGAACACTCATATGATGATTATCATGAATTATTAAGAAATGAAGAAGTGGATATCGTTAGTGTCGTAACAAACGGTCCTACCCATGCAGAAGTAACTATAGCCGCTTCAAATGCAGGGGTGAAGAATATTCTCTGTGAGAAACCGATGGGTATCAGTTTAAAGTCTGCACAGGAGATCATCGATATATGTTCAAAAAATAATACCCGTCTTGCCGTCAACCATATAAAACGCCAGAGCGCTGATTACAAAAAATTAAAGGAACTCATAAAATCAGGACTGATTGGTGAATTGAGACACATATATTTCAGTTGCGGGAGCACAGGTCTCGGAAACTTTGCAATACACTTCTTTGATATCGCCAGGTACCTTACAGATAGCGAACCCGAATGGACTGTAGGATTTATCGATAAGACAGGGACTCCAAATCCCCGCGGAGCCCATTTCGCAGATCCCGGCGGTTACGGAATTATTATGTTTAAAAACGGAGTCCGGTTTTTCCTGGATTCATCCGAAGATACCGGAGTTCAATACTCCTTCCAGCTTGTCGGGACATATGGCAGGGTAATTATCGACGAGCTGAATGCATCGTGGCAGATCAGGGCCCGGAAAGAAGAAGACAGGGGAATTCCACTGACACGATATGGAACAGATATGTCGCCAGTTCCTTTTGATGCCGAAGAATACGACATCGTAAAACTGACTGGAAATGGACTCAGGGAACTACTCGAAGGAGATGAAATCAGCAGCAAAGGCATTGACGGCAAAAAGTCACTGGAGATGGTTTTATCATTCCACATATCGGACGCCGCCGGAAACAGCAGGATATACTTCCCGGTTGATGAACAATATGAAGACAAAGAGATAAATATCGCATAAATCCGGAGAAAAACATGTTTAAAAATCTGTTAATAACCGGCGGTGCAGGATTTATCGGTTCAAATATCGCAAAGAGATGTATTGAGCTTGGATACAGGGTTACAATCGTCGATAACCTTTCAACAGGTTCGATGGAGAATATTCCAAAAGGAGCAGATTTTCTAAATATGGATATCTCAGATCCTGATGAATACCATAAAATATCCCCGGTTCCTTTTGATGCTGTACTTCACCTGGCTGCACAGTCCTCAGGAGAGATCTCCAATGAAAACCCGGTATACGACTGTAAAGTTAATATTCTAAGCACCCTGTTACTGCTGGATTTTTGTAAAAAGAACAATATTAAACGGTTTATGTATGCCAGTTCCATGGCGATCTATGGTGATGTCAAAGACAATCCGGTTAATGAGGAGGAGGAGTGCCGTCCCCTGTCTTTTTACGGCATATCAAAATTAAGCAGCGAGCACTACATAAGCCATTATTCGCATGAAGGTCTTCTTACAACATCTTTCAGGATGTTCAGCGTATACGGTCCCGGCCAGAATATGCAGAACATGAAACAGGGGATGGTAAGCATATTCATGTCCTATCTCAGGGACAATGAAGAGATTTGGGTTAAAGGCAGCAGGGAAAGATTCAGGGATTTCATATATATTGATGACGTCACAGATGCCTGGATCAACGCTCTCGAAAATCCGGCATCCTATGGTAAAACCTTCAATCTTGCAACAGGGATCAAAACAACTGTTGGAGAACTGGTAGAAGAAGAGATCAAATCATTCGGATCCGACCCGGATTCATATCCTGTTAAATATGAAGGTTCGACTCCCGATGATCAATTCGGCCTGTATGCCGACATATCAAAAATAAAAAATGAACTTAAGTGGGAACCAAAAACCGAACTGGGGGATGGAATCAAAAAGATGACAGACTGGATTAAAGGATAGTTTATGTTGGAATAAAAATAAAACAATAATTAGGATTAAAATTATGATTCCTGCAATTCTTCTTGGAAGAGAGGGGAGTGTCGGATTCCCCGGAAAGAATGTATATTCTGTTCTTGGAAGGCCTTTGATGGCATACCCCATTCTTGCCGCAAAAAAATCAGAATATATTGATAAGATATTTGTCTCAACGGATTCGGATAAAATAAAGGGCATAGCCAGAGAATATGATGCTGAGATAATTGATCGCCCTGCTGAATTATGCACTAAAGAGGCCCTTGGAGAGGATGCCTATGTTCACGCTTATAATTATATAAAGGACCTCGAAGGTGCAGACATTGAGATGGTCGTATTATTATTTTGTAATGCAGCAACAGTATCCCCGGAATTAATCGATGAAGGGATTTCAGTTCTCAAAGAGAATCCGGAATATGATTCTGCAGTAAGTGTTTCAAGATATAATATGTGGAGCCCTTTGCGAGCACGTAAAATTACTGAAGACGGGTTGCTGCATCCTTTTGTTCCATTTGAAACGTTTGGAGACCCGGAGACCCTTAACTGTGACAGGGATTCGCAGGGGGACGTCTGGTTTGCTGATATGGGAGTTTCCATTGTACGACCGCGGTGCCTTGAAAAACTGCATGAAGGCATGTTGCCCCAGAAATGGATGGGAAGAAATATCTATCCTCTAAAACAATGGGGAGGATGCGATGTGGACTATGAATGGCAGATTCCGGGTGTTGAGTACTGGTTAAAAATGCATGGATATTGATTCCCCGGAGGTGTTGAAATGTTCAAAGGCATTCAGGATAAAAAAGTTCTTATAACCGGATCAAGTTCGGGAATAGGTGCATGCACTGCTGAATTGTTTGCCTCATACGGCGCAGACATAGGAATTCATTACAGCCAGAACAAAAAAGGGGCTCTATCAGTCCTGGAGAAAATAACGGAAAAGGGTGTTGAGGGACATCTTTTGGAGGCGGATTTTCAGGACGATGCCGCAGACTGCATTGTGGATGAATTCCTTGATTACTTCGGGAGAATCGATGTTTTGATAAATAATGCGGGAGCCATCTATGGAAGTACTGATTTTCTTAAACTGGATAAATCGTCCTGGGAAAAAACATTAAAGGTATCCCTATCAACACCATTTTTTATCTCAAGAAAGGCTTTTTCCTTTATGAAGGATAACAACGGAGGAAAAATTATCAATATAAGTTCAATAGCTTCGAAATATGGCGGATCATCGAAGACATTACATAATGGAGTTGCAAAAAGCGGAGTGGATGCAATTACAAAAACACTTGCAAGGGAAGGAGCACGATATAATATTCTCGTTAATTCAATCCGGCCCGGAGTAATCGATACAGAGGCTCATAAAAAGATAGGCCGCGATTCACTGGAAGAAAGAATCAAATCCATTCCATTAAAGAGGGCTGGCAAGCCAGCAGATATTGCAGGAATGTGCCTTTATCTTGCATCGGATTATGGGAATTATATAACGGGTCAGACATTTGGTATAACAGGCGGAGATTAAAGATGATCCCCCGGACGATTGATAATTATGAATTTCCTTGATTTTTTAGACCAGATCATTAAACAGGCGGTATCGTTATTGCCTGAATCAGATTTCTTCTGTAAAATCAGATATCTATATTATTGCAAAAAATTAAAATCATCCCGACCTTTCAAAGCGCTTCCTTTTTTCAATATCCACTGCCCGGAAAATGTGGCTATCGGGTCAGGCTGTACTTTCAATTATAATGTGGCGATCAATTCCTGCAATGGAATGATTAAGATTGGCGATAATGTCCTGATAGGGCCGAATGTTGTGATAAGAGCGGCAGACCACAATTTCGATAACATTGATATCCCGATTAACATGCAGGGCCACAGGTCAGGAAGAATAATCATTGAGGATAACGTATGGATTGGAGCCAACGTAACGATTATCCGGGATGTAACGATTGGAACAGGCAGCGTGATAGGTGCAGGAGCGGTAGTTACAAAAGATGTACCTCCGTACTCTATTGCCGCAGGCGTTCCTGCCAGGGTTATAAAAAGCAGAATTCAAAATTCCGGTTCTAAATAATAAAAATGTACTCTGAATATACAATAGCAGAAAAATTCATCAGTTCCGGCGGTCTACGGAACTTCTAATATACCAAAGAAAGAAACTAATATTATGCAAAAAAGCATTGAACATAAAATTGAAAAGCTTTTTTCATATTTTAATTTAAAGGTTTCAAGGATTAGTTCTAATTCAAACCCCGTTGTATATTTTGAGGTCGACCCGGAATTTAACCAATTGTACGATCTTGCCCAGGAAAAAACGCAGATGAGTTCTACGGACAATATTCTGAGGAGACAGCGTCATTATACGCTTGTAAAATTGCTTCAGCAGAGATTCCCGATAATCAATCAGGGAAATGTAGCTGAATGCGGATGCTGGCGCGGACTTAGTTCATATCAAATTGCGAGTAATCTTAAAAGAATGGGTTTCAATCAGACTTTTCTGATTTTTGATTCCTTTGAAGGATTATCTGAATATAAAGAAGAGGATGGGAAACATACATTAACACCCGCTGAAGAAGAGGTCCGGAGAGAACAATTTGCATGTTCTCTGGATATTGTCAAACAAAATCTCAGGGAATTCGATTTTATTTTTTTCAAAAAGGGCTGGATTCCCGAACGGTTTGAGGAATCTTCCGATATGGCCTTCTCATTTGTACATATTGACGTTGATATGTACCAGCCAATACGCGATTCTCTGGAGTTTTTCTATCCGCGGTTAATTCCCGGGGGTATCATCGTTCTGGATGATTACGGATTCCTGGGTTTTCCGGGAGCAAAAAAAGCGACCGATGAATATTTAATTGATAAATCTGACTTTTTCCTTCCACTGCCTTCGGGATCGGCTTTTATTATAAAGAAACAATAACCCCTTAAATAAACTAATCCGGCTCTATTTTAGGACCGGGAATTTCCCGGATTCTCAGTCTCAAAAATTTATTACTTTATTTATAGAAAAACTGAAAGTTTCTCTTCTGTAACTTTATAAAAATGGCTCTCTGCAATTTCCCTCATATCATCAGTAATTGAGAGGTTATCCCCTAAAATATCTATTGCCACCTGTTTTAGCTCATCAGGTGTAGAGACTGATTCAAAGACATCATAATTTTCAAAGGCATTCATATCGATTGTATAATCAGATTTAATATGGACAACAGGTACTCCTTTGATTACCGATTCAACACAGACACTGGAGCTGGTACATAGGACTGCTGATGATTTGGAGAGAAGAGAATCCATAGATTCTTCGACAAACTCAAAATTCCCAGGCAGCATTAAACCAATTCCGGTTATGACCGACTTCTTCACGTTCGGATGAAGTTTTATAAGAACCTTTAAGTTTTCCAGCGAACCAAAAGCAGATATTGACTTATAGATCATTTCGGTAGTTTCGGTAATATTAGCCGAACATGCAAGCAGTATCTTCTTCTCCCCATCACCATTATCCAAATAATGACGACCGTTATAACTTTCATCAAATCTTAATGCACAACCTGTAAAAATCCTATCCGCATCAAATCCTGACTCTATAAGAACATTTTTTGCCAGTTTTCCGTTAGTAATTATCCTGTCAGGAAGGGGAATTACTTCTTTTTCAAATTTGGATACCGAATAGCATGTATACATTAAATTTACAACGGGATGGGCATAAGCGATTATTTCAGTACTTTTCCCTGTGTCTCTAATACTTTGGATAAGCATTTTTTCCCACATATGGTTCTCAAAAGGATATGCATATTTTTCAATCCTGAATTTTCCGGAAATATTCCGGGTAGAGACATAAACCAGGTATGACTGTTCTGCCCTTGACCCAAGCATTTCCTGTCTTATTTCCTGATAAATTATATTTTTAATATCAAAACCCATCAGCACTCCGGAAATATTAATCTTTCTTAATTTGCGATTTGCATAAAGAACGGAACGGAGAATATCCAGGATACCAAAATAATTTTCACGAAGAATAAAGGGTTCCTTCAAATCAAGCAACTTGCTCACAGCTTTTGGATAGAAAATATTAGGCAAAACATCAAGAATATAAATAGGATTCCTGTTGTTTTCCTTTAGAAACGAGTATAATTTTCCAAAAAAAACGTCAAAATAACTATTTTCATTATAAAAAAAACGACTGTCAACCCAGGTCTGCAGGACGTAATAACCCGGATCAGGAGATAAGTCCATGCCGGGGCGCCTTATAAGGGAATAGAACCTTGAGATTAAGAGCCTACAGATATATTTAAAAACAAATATAAATTTAGATAGAAAGTATTGTAATATATATGTAATATTGATTATATTTGGATTTCTTTTCCCTGAATCCGGTTTATTGCAGCAAAAATTATTTCCCTCACAATATTCCGACAATATCTCCAGTAATTCACCAGATTCACAAACAACAATTAGACCCTCCTCATTTCTGTTGATATATTCAGTTACGACTTTTAAGTAGCATGCATAAAGAAAAACATTGGAGATGTAATTATTCCTTTCAGATACAGCCGTTAGCCACCAGGATTCATCATTCGATGATGCCTGTCTGCCAATAAAATCTATGTATTCCTGTCGATACTCTTTTGCAGTTTCCTGAAGGGTTTGAGCGATCAGAATACGGGGGATTTTATAATAGTATTTTTTATCTAGATCTGTACATAAACGGACATTTCTGCCGAGGTAAATCCATTTCAGGCCGGAATTAATATTTTCACTGAAGAATGAGTCAGGGCCTTCCTTTTCATTAATCAAAAAAACCTTTTGTTTATTATTTCCCACAAGAAATACCCCACATATAGAGAATTTACACTAAATATCAATCTTTTCACACTTTGTTATATAATGAAAGATCAAAGACCGGCACTGACCATGATCTTTTTCATTTTAATTTACAATCATTCGTTCATTTTTATAAAGAATTCGGTTGTTTTCTCAATTCCGGATTGCAAACTGGTTTTTGCCTTCCAGTCAAGCAGCTTTTCAGCCTTTGAGGAATCACACACAAGTTTTGAAATCTCACTCTGGGGATGAATATGCTCTACATGTTTAATCATTGATGAATCCTTGCAGATCATCATGGCAAGATCATTTATAGCAATATCCTGCCCTGTGCCTGCATTTATAATTTCACCGTTTGCAGAATCTGACATTGCAGCATTCACGACAAAATCAGCACAATCCTCGACATATAAAAGATCACGGGTTTGGGTGCCGTCCCCGTAGATTATTAGGTCCTCACCTCTCAGGGTTTTTTGAATAAAAATAGGCACAACTCCTCCCTCTCCTGAAGATTTCTGATATGGGCCGTATGTGTTGAACGGTCTGAGGATTACCACCGGGAGATCATAGGCGTAATAGTAAGAAATTACCAGATTTTCTCCGGCAAGCTTTGCTCCCGCATATGGAGATGCAGCCTTTGTCTCTGAACTTTCATCAATTTTTCCTGATTTTAAGGCCGCATCATAAACCATACACGTGCTCATGAATACTAATTTGGAATTATATTCCCTTGCCTTCTCGAGAACATTGAAGGTCCCTATAACATCATTCTCAAAAGTTTTTCTTGGATCATCGATACTATCCTGAACTATGATGCTGGCACCAAGATGAATGCATAATCCGACATCCGGAGTAAAGATTCTGTTAAGAACTGAATTGTCCTTTATATCCCCTATAACTACATTAAGGAGTTTGTTGTCCCTAAATTCATCAAGATTTGGTAGCCTTCCGTTTGAGAGATCATCAAGGACAACAACTTCATGGTTTTCGGAGAGAAGCTTCTTTACCACCCATCGTCCGATAAAACCGGCACCGCCCGTAACCAGGACTTTCATAAACCTGCTCCGGCAAGAACTTTACTTATTTCATCTTTGGTCAGGACATCCATCTCGGATGAATTTTTAATCATTTCAACGGGAGTGAATCCTTCAGCTCTACGATCTTTCGGGCCGCCCATATATGGATTAATTACATACATCTCATCATTCTCAAAGGCACGGAAAGACTCCTCATCGGTCATTATCTCTTCGTACATCTTTTCTCCCGGTTTTTTCCCGATGATCACCTTATCTGCATCACCATATTTGTCAATAAGGGCATCTGCCAGATCATCAATTTTTACAGAAGGCATCTTAAAAATAAATATCTCTCCTCCATCTGACAATATAGCAGTTTTTAAGACCAAATCAATTGCTGTTTCCTGTGAAATTATAAAACGGGTCATTTCCGGGTCGGTCAGGGTAACTTTTTTTTCATTTTTTATTTGTTTAATAAATAATGGAATTACAGAACCACTGGTTCCAATAACATTTCCAAACCTGCAGCATGAAAAGACAGTATTTCTTCTCCCGTACTCATTGGCGGCGACTATCACCTTCTCAGCCATAAGTTTTGACGTCCCCATAGTATTGGAAGGATTTGCAGCCTTGTCGGTGCTTGTGTAGATTACCTTACCAACACCCTGGTTTATTGCCGCCTTTACAACATTTGCAGTCCCGATAATATTTGTATTTACAGCATCAAGGGGATTATATTCACATTCAAGGACGTGTTTATATGATGCTGTATGAAAAACAATATCAACTCCTTTGAACGCATATTCAAGCCTCGGCAGATCTTTGATATCTCCAAGAAGAAATTTTATTTTCCCGGATTTTTCACCGGAGTACCTCTCCCTTAGGGAAAAAACCCCGTTTTCGTTATTATCGAAACATCCTATTGAAGCTATATCAAATTCAAGGAGTTTTTCAATCAATGCCTGCCCGATACTGCCGGCAGCGCCTGTTATCAATATTGATTTGTCTTTATAATATTCCTTCATTTTTTCTCCGGCCTGTTAGGTTAATCAAACTGAATCCTGCAATATTATACTATTATTTGTAGTAGCAATAAATTTCATCATTCCATGTTTCAGGAATAAGTGATTGGGTTTGCAATAAAAACGACTTTCACGCTACCGGAGAGCATTCACAACCAGCCCTTTAAACAAAAAGTACCTAATTGTTCTAAAAAAGCTTTTCTTAAAGAAATAATAAGTAATAGTAAGATGGAAAGCAGGCCAAAACTATTCATTCATATAGGCACTCCAAAAACAGGAACAACGAGCATCCAGAATTTTTTGGCCAGCAATCAGAAATCACTCTATAAAAATGGTTTCTTTTTCCAAAAGAGAGGACTGTTTGACAATTCATATATAAATTTCCTGAGACTTTTCTACCAGAAACAGATGATTCTAAGCCACAATGATATTGAAAAGAGGATATACAGGTTCATAGCGGATGATAACTTCAACGATGCGACAAGAAACATCGATTATTACGAAGATAAGATAATCAAAAAGATACACAGGGAAATTTTTTCAAAACGCGGAAATATTATTTTATCCTCAGAATCTTTTTTTGATCATGACATCTCCCGTTTTAAAGAAAAGATATCACTGTTGAAAAAAATTACAGAACCTTTTAAGGAAAAATATGATATAAAAATTATTGTCTATTTTCGTAAGCAGGACTCATATATCGAATCTTTTTATTACATGTGCGGCAAATATACTTTTTTTTCCGTAGATTTTGAATCATATCTCTCCCAGTTCAGGCCATTTTCCGACAAAGAAGATGCTCTTTCACTTGACTGGTCAAAATTCACTGCAGTAATTGAAGAGATGCTGCCATATGCCGGGATCATCAGCAGATCCTTTGACCAGGCAATAAAAAAAGGAATTGTTGCTGATTTCAGGGAGATTACCGGTACCGAAAACATAGAATGCGCATCATCAGATTTTCACGATAATCCAGGATTCAATATATTCGGAATGGATTTAATGCTAAATTCAGGATTCTTAAATTTTGATGATAAGGAAATTTTATTCAGGGCTGTCAGGAGCGATGCTCTTTTTTCAAAATCGACAGTAAAACAGGGATACAGATTACTCAGTCCATCACAAAGAGTCGAGATTTACAATACTTATAAAGAGAGCAACAGGAACTTATTTGGCATAAATGATGAAGAAGAATATTACAAATTATTTTTCCCGTCAGTTAATAACGAGAAACCAGGTTATATCAGCATCTCAAACCATTACAGGGAGACAATTATCAAAAAAATTGTGAGTCTGAAGAAAAAAACGATGGAGTACAAATGCATTCGGTTTAGAAGAATGACACTTGACAGGATACCTCCCGGACCCAGATCGGAGATAGTCCGAAGATTTTTGCCCCTGTGGCAGGCGATCATTGAAATATACTGGAAATTCAGCTTAAAGTAAATTCAGCAATTATATAAGAGAGAGAACCTGGATTTATTAGTAATAGAAATGAACAATTAACTGTCGTTGCATAAAAAAATGTTGATAAGATGAACCGAAGAAAAAAATATTTTGCATTTGTTCCAGCCAGGGGGGGAAGCAAAAGAATTCCCGGAAAAAACCTGAAGATGATTGCAGGAAAACCTCTTATTCAATATACAATAGATGCCGCCTTAAAAGCTTCATTTTTTGAAAAAATTGTTATATCCACCGATGATTCAGAGATTGTGGCATTCGCCGTTGATCAGGGGGTCGAATTTCTAATCAGACCTGGTGAGATGGCAGAGGACTCAAGTCCGACAATAGACGCCGTCATCCATTTCATTGAAGAATACAAACTCGAAAATGAAGATAAAATTGTCCTTTTACAGCCCACCTCTCCCCTTAGAGATGAAATAAATATTATTGAAGCTGTTGATCTGTTCAGGTCAGGGAAAGGGAATTCACTTGTGAGTGTTACAAGGGAGGATCATTCTGTTTTCTGGACCTTTAGAATTACTAACGGTTATCTGGAACCTGTTATGGGAAAAGAATATCTGTCAAGAAGAAGCCAGGATTTACCTGAAACCTTCATTCCCAACGGGGCGATATTTATAGCGGATGTTAAAACAATACTTAAATATCGTACTTTTTATTGCACTGATACATTGCCATATGTCATGGAACGGGAAGACAGTATAGACATCGATGAGCCTTTCGATTTAAAGATCGCGGAATTACTTATTGAGATTAAGAAAAACCAGGAGGAAGAATGCTCTTAAATCAAAAAATTTCAAATACACCGGTTTTTATAATTGCAGAAGCCGGAGTAAACCACAACGGCGATATCTCCATTGCAAGAAGGCTGATTGATGCTGCAAAAGAATCCGGTGCTGATGCAGTGAAATTTCAGACATTCAAAGCTGAAGAGGTTGTATGCCGGAATGCTGAAAAAGCTCAATACCAGATAGAGAATACTGGCTGTTCGGAATCGCAGTATGATATGATCAAAGCCCTTGAACTAAGTGATGAAGATTTTATTAAACTAAAAAAATATGCAGACGATACAGGCATTATGTTCCTGTCCACCCCTTTCGATCACGTAAGTGCAGACTTTCTTGAGGGGCTCGGAATGACTCTTTTTAAAATTCCTTCAGGAGAGATAACAAATATACCACTCATGGAGCATATTGCCCGGAAACAAAAACCAATAATACTGTCAACAGGCATGTCAACCCTCGGGGAGGTTGAAGAGGCAGTCAATACATTGGAAGGTAACGGAGCGGCAGATATCACCTTACTTCACTGTACAACTTCATACCCTGCACCAGTTGAGAGTGTAAACCTCTACGCAATGGAAACCATGTGTAATGCCTTCAAACTCCCCGTCGGGTATTCGGATCATACAGAAGGTATTACAATTCCAATTGCAGCTACTGCTCTTGGTGCAACAGTGATTGAAAAACACTTCACCCTCGATAAAAAAATGCCCGGACCCGATCACAGGAGTTCGCTCGAGCCGGATGAATTAAAGGCAATGGTTACTGCAATCCGGGATGTAGAATCTGCCATGGGTGATGGAATCAAGCGCCCCTCCGATGCAGAAAAAGAGAATATCAATATCGCCAGAAAAAGTATTGTGGCAAGAACCAATATAAAAAAGGGGGAAAAATTCAGTAATGAAAATATTACTTTAAAACGACCAGGGGCAGGAATCAAGTCGCTGTATATAGATTCATTCATCGGAAAGAGTGCAAACGAAGATATAAAAAAAGATGAACAGTTAAAATGGTCACATATTAAGGAATGAAAAATCAGGGCAGATCTCGTTTTCTGCCAATGCAGGAGATCTTTAGCAAAAACTTTAATAAAACCTTATGGAAGCTTATTACTATGAAATATTGCAGGAAATGCGTTATGCCGGATACGAGGCCGGGCATCTCGTTTGATGAAGATGGGATCTGTTCTGCATGCAGACATCATGAAAATAAGAAATACATAGACTGGGAATCCAGATACAAGGAACTGAAAGAGCTTTGTGACAGATACAGGGGAAATTATGGAGATAATTATGACTGTATTATTGCCGTAAGTGGCGGCAAAGACAGCCACTATCAGGTTCATGTAATGAAGGAGTTAATGGGAATGAATCCTCTGCTTGTTTCAGTAGAGGATAATTTCCCTATGACTGAGGCGGGTCAGCATAATATAAAAAATATCTCCGAAGAGTTCGGTTGTGATATCATCAGCCTGAAACCTAATATTAAAGTACAGAAACAGTTGATGAGAAAGACTTTTGAAAAATATGGTAAGCCTACCTGGTATATTGACAGATTAATTTACACATATCCTGTTCATATTGCAATAAAATTTAAAATACCCCTGTTAGTATACGGAGAGAATGTAAGTTATGAATACGGCGGTGTTCAGACTGAAGAAAGCTATTCTGCAAATGAACAGGTCTTCAACGGAGTTGCCTCAGATATTCCATGGAATGAACTAACAGGTGATGGAATTTCCATGAAAGATCTAAGTCTCTGTGTTTTTCCCGAGATGGAGGCTAAAGCATTAAATCTGGATTCGATCTATTTAAGTTATTTTATAAACTGGAATAGTTACAATAACTACCTTTTTGCAAAAAAGAGAGGTTTCAGGGATCTTACTCATGAATGGATTCGCGAGCACCATATCGAAAATTTTGACCAGGTGGACAGCCGGGCATATCTCGTTCATCCCTGGTTAAAATATCCCAAATTTGGTCATGCGTCTGCAACAGATTATGCTTCGCGATTCATAAGATACGGAATGATAAACCGGGAAGAGGCAAAAGAGCTTGTAAGAAAACACGACCATAATCTTGATCCAAAAGCTCTTCAGGATTTTCTGGATTTTACAGGTTTTTCACACAGAGAATTTTGGGATATTGTCGATAAATTCTATAATAAAGACCTTTTCGACAGGAATGAGAATGGTCAGTGGGTATTAAAGAATCCGGTATGGAATGAATAATGACGGAAAATTTTGTAAAGGTTAAAAATTTTTATTTTATTGAGAATTCTTATAAGGATATAATTATAAATCTATGACATTAGCCCCATATTTAAGGATTTAACAGGAGCAGTAATTGTGACAATGAAACGAAAGATATGCATAGTTACAGGTACACGGGCAGAATACGGCCTTTTAAAACCAATTATGCAAAAAATAAAAGAGGAAAGTTCTTTATCCTTACAAGTCATTGCCACAGGAACGCATCTTCTGAAAGAATATGGAAATACTATAGATCTAATCATTGAAGATGGATTTAATGTCGATGCAAAGGTTCCAATAATATTTGCCGGAGAGGGAAGGGAACTGCTCCCACACTCGATAGGTCATGGGATAATCGGTTTTTCCCAGGCTTTTGAAGTATTGGATCCTGAAATTGTTCTTATTTTAGGAGACCGATACGAAATACTGGCTGCAGCAATTGCGGCCTCTTATAGTGGTCGTGTCCTCGTCCATATTCACGGGGGAGACAAAACAATGGGAGGATATGATGAATATACAAGGCATGCAATAACCAAGATTAGCCATATTCATTTCCCTGCGACCCAAAAAAGTGCTGAGAGGATTATAAAACTGGGTGAGAATCCGGAATATGTACATGTTTGCGGGTCTCCATCTCTGGAGACAATAAATTCTATAGCATATCTGGACAAGAAAGAGTTATTCGATTCATTAAATCTTTCAGAAAACACCAGAAAGGTCCTCTTTGTTTATCATCCGATAAATAATCAGCATGAAGATGCCCGCGATGAGGTCTCATTACTGCTTAACTCAATTCTGGAGTTTCAATGCCAGATAATTATTATATACCCCAATGTTGATCCCGGGAGCCGAAGTGTTATTGAAGTTATTGAAAAATATGGGAGTGATTTCCCTAATAGAATAAAGTTATTTAAAAATCTTCCTCACCATACCTTCCTTAACATTATGAAATGGTCTGATATAATGATCGGAAATTCAAGCAGTGGCATTATTGAATCACCTGCATTCAAAATCCCGGTAATAAATATCGGTACCAGGCAGGACGGACGTGAACGGGCAGAAAACGTTATTGACTGCAATATTTCACACAAAGAGATTACAGAAGCTATCGAAAAGTGCCTGTATAATGAAAAATTTAAAACCGAGATCCAAAAATGTATAAATCCTTATGGTGAAGGCAAATGCAGCGATATTATCTTAAATGAAATAAAGAAGCTTCAAATAACACGTGATTTATTTTCAAAAAATATTACTTACGATTAGTTGCGAATATGAATAATGATCTTTAGTACAATGAAATAACAGTATATAGTGATAAGACAAAAAAGAAGATAATTAATTTTACTAGATCATTATTAAAAATTCGACGATTATCCAGGATGAACACAGATGCCCGAAAAGAATACCAGATTTGAAGAATGGGAATACCCGGAAATAGAAGAAGGCAGACCAACAAAATACAACTGGATTGTCAGGAATAAAGAGAATCTACAACTGGGATATAAGACAGATATCGGGGCATTCACATATATTAATGCGAAATTCGGTGTAATAATTGAAGACTATGTTCAAATCGGCTCTCATTGTTCAATATATTCTGTCTCAACTATAGACAATAAAAGAGGTCAGGTAATTCTGAAAAAAAACTGCCGGATAGGCACGCACAGCACAATCATGCCCGGAGTAACAATAGGAGAAAATTCGGTCGTCGGAGCTTATAGCTTCGTTAATTGCGACATCCCGGACAATGCAACAGCATTCGGCGTACCTGCGAAAATAAAAAAATCATAACAAAAAAATAAGGATTATCATGACCTGGAAAATACCGCTTTTTAAGATGTACTGGGATGAAGACGATGTAACCTCAGTAAGTGATGCAATTCGTTCCGGCATGAACTGGGCTGTGGGTGAAAATGTTAAATCTTTTGAAGAGGAGATTGCATCGTATATCGGCACAAAATATTGCCTTACTTTCAATTCAGGAACTTCTGCAACACATGCCGCCCTTATCGCCCACGGGATCGGCGACGGAGATGAAGTTATAGTTCCTTCGTTTACATTTATATCAACGGCCAATTCACCGAAATTTGTAGGTGCCCGACCTGTTTTTGCAGATATTGAAGAAAAGACCTGCGGTCTCGATCCGGATGATGTTATTGAAAAAATCACTCCAAAGACGAAAGCCATAATGCCTGTTCATTACGGGGGCTGTCCGTGTATGATAAAGGAACTCCGGGAGATTGCCGACGACAAAAATCTTCTTTTGATCGAAGATGCTGCAGAGGCATTCGGTGCGTCAGTAAATGACAAAAAAGCAGGCACTTTTGGTGACTCTGCAATGATGAGTTTCTGCCAGAATAAAATAATTGCAACCGGAGACGGAGGCGCAATTGTCACGGATTCAAGAGATTTATATGAAAAAATGAAGCTTGTCAGGTCTCATGGCCGCCTTGAAACTGCAGACTATTTTTCAACGAATGCCGTAATGGACTACGTAACTCTCGGATATAACTTCCGTATGTCGAATATTACAGCTGCCCTGGGTTTATCCCAAATGAGAAAAGCTGACAAAATTATTAACATGAGAAGATCGGATGCCCGGTATTATATCGAAGGATTAAGCGGAATAAAAGGTATTGAACTGCCGGATGTCCCCGACAACTATTTCCACGTCTACCAGCTATTCTCATTTCTGGCCAAAGAACGTGATTCCCTTATAAAATTCATGGAGGATTCCGGAATAATGACAAAGATCTACTTCACCCCCGTCCATAAAACACATTATTATCAGTCAGAACTCCAATATAATTGTAAGTTACCTGTAACAGAAGATATTTCTGAAAAAATTATCAGCATTCCCTTTTATCCGGGGATTTTGAAAGAAGAAATGGATTATGTCATCAATAAAATAAAGGAATTCTACGGGGATGATTAAGAATGGACTATTCCGGCTATTATAAAGGTAAATCAATTCTTGTAACCGGAGGAACGGGTTCAATTGGAAAAGAACTTGTTAAAAAACTTGTTAAATTGGATATAAATACAATCAGGGTCCTCGACAACAATGAAACAGCTCTCTTTGAACTGGGAGAAGAACTGGGACTTGAAAAACTGCGTTTGTTCATAGGCGATATCAGGGATGAAGAACGTCTTGACAGGGCTGTTGAAGGGATTGATATTGTTTTTCATGCGGCAGCGCTGAAACATGTCCCCCTTTGTGAATATAATCCGTTTGATGCTGTAAAAACCAATATTATCGGTACACAAAATGTCTTAAATTCCGCCCTTAACCAAAATGTGGAAAAAGTGGTCCTGATAAGTACTGATAAAGCAGCAAATCCGGTAAATGTTATGGGTGCAACCAAACTGCTTGCTGAGAGACTGACACTTGCCGCCAATTCATACAAGGGTAACAGGAGAACCACATTTTCCTGTGTAAGATTTGGAAATGTACTGGGTTCAAGAGGATCGGTTATTCCGACATTTATGCAGCAAATTAAAAGCGGGGGACCTGTCACAATAACCGATCCGGAGATGACCAGATTTATCATGAGCATTCCCAAATCCGTCGAACTAATCCTCAAAGCAGGGCAGTTATCAAGATACGGAGAGATTTTTATCTTTAAGATGCCTGCCCTGAAGATCAAAGATCTTGCCGAATCTATGATCCGTCACTTTTCGGGTATACATTCAATAGATGGTAAGACACCCGTAAAAATAATCGGAAAAAGGCCGGGTGAAAAACTATACGAGGAGCTGATGACCGAGACGGAATCTGAAAATGCATATGAAAATGACGAAATGTTCATAATTCACTCATATAACCCCTACAGTGACGATATTATTGAAATACCCGGTGGCTTTGTCAAGGCAGTTAATAAAAACTACCTGTCATCTGACGTCAAACTCCTCTCTCAGGAAGAAATAATAGAAATTTTCAGGAATAACAGCCTTTGATATAAGATTTAGATGACAACAAAAATATACAATATTATCAGTGAAATTAAATTATCATCACCAAAAAATGCAGATATTTTAATTTTCAATGAGTCCGGGAGTGAATTCCTGGGAAAGTATATTCTATTTGACCTGGATTATGAAATTTTATATAATGGCATTAAAAATATCAGGATTGGTACAAAAATACTGTACTTCCTGATTAAACGCCTTTTTACAACACATAAGGACCCGGGATTAAAATTAACAAGCAGAATCTATAGATCCTATGTTCTGGCATATTTTGACTGTGTCAGGCCCAAAGTTACAATCTCGTTCATTGACAATAATCCTCTTTTGGACTGGGTTTCGGAGAATTATGAAAGATCAACCTTCTATGTCATCCAGAATGCCTTGCGAATTGCTAATGAAGAATGCTGCGATGATCATTGCAAACCCGAACTTGCGACTGTACAGAATTTCTTTTGTTTTGGGGATATAGAAAAGAATTTTTACATCAAATCAGGCTCAAAAATAAAAAAATTCCATCCGGTCGGATCATTAAAAGGAAGCATATATAAATATTTCCTAAATAATCAAAATAATAAAATAAAATATGACTTATGCCTGGTTTCCCAATACAGAGAAGCAATCATGCAAACTGCCGATTATCCCTTACTTAAGAAAACACTGGATAAACTTGCAGGATACCTGAAAAGATTCAGCAGTGAAAATAACATCACTCTAACTGTTGCATTTGCCAGGAACGACCCGGGAGAGTACGAGTATTTTAAAAAATATCTCGGAACAGAATTTATACCATTATATTCCGATTATGAAAATTTTTCAGTATATGAAGCAATGGACCTGAGCGATGTAGTAATATCATTCTGTTCTACAGCATCCATTGAGGCTTTTGGATGGGGTAAAAAGATTCTGGTATGCAATTATACAGGCAGCCCGGTTTATGATTTCTCCCTGCCAGATATCTGTAAAACCAACAGTGATGATTATAATGAATTCAGTGAAAAATTACTAAACCTTCTGGCTATGGACATAAATGATTATGATATCAAAACACGTGATATGCAGAAATATACAATGAATTACAACACGGAATACCCGGTAAATGTTTATGTCAGGGAGATGATTTTAAAGGATATCATAGTAAATTCCTAAATATTTCATTTTTCTTCAGCAGTCCTCCTCCTGGTGGGTATATAACGTATAATATTCTCCTTTTTTATTCATCAGCATCATATGACTTCCCGACTCAACAATGAGTCCGTCTTTCATAACGTAAATCATATCCGCATCCTGAATGGTGGACAACCTGTGTGCAATAATAATTACAGTCATATTTTCAGATAATCTGTCCACTGATTCCATTATCCTCTGTTCGGATAAATTATCAAGAGAGCTTGTTGCTTCGTCCAGGAGAAGAATCCGGGGTTTTCTTAATATTATACGTGCAATTGCAATTCTCTGCCTCTGCCCGCCGGATAATTTCAGCCCCTGATCGCCAATTACTGTCTCATAGCCATCTCTCGTATCCACAATAAAACCGTGCGCATCGGCCAGTTTTGCCGCCTCAATAATCTCCTCTTCAGTGCACTCCAGCCCAAAACTTATATTTTCCCGGATGGTATCGTGATAAACAAAGGTCTCCTGCCCTAAATAACCCAGATGACTGAGATAATCAGATCGATCAATCACGTTTATATTTACCCCGTCAATGTAAATGCCACCGGAGGTAGGTTTGTATAATAAGGCCAGAAGATTTGCAGTAGTGGTTTTTCCTGAACCGGAACTTCCAACGATTGCAACCTTTTTGTTTTTGTAAATATCTAATGAAATATCATGAATCGTATCGTTATCCTTATCAGTATACCTGAATGAAACATTCCTGAATTCAATTTTATCCTCTAATGAAAACCCGGTTTTCATAGTATCTTCCAAGGAGGTATCTGCCTCATCTTTCTCGCCATCCAGAATTGAATATACAAGTTCAAGTGCCGGCAGACGCTGTACAAGAGAAGAAAGATTTGTCTGCGCATTGGTCAGTGAAGGAACAAGACGGTATAACCCAAGCATAAAAGTCCCGAATATTCCAATATACGGTAGAAAATCTCCTTTTGTAAATATATAGAGGAGAATTCCTCCCAAAGAAATAATTGAGAACATTATGAAATCATTGGCAATGGAAGGAATCTTTGATAATGCATTCACATTAGTATAGGCTTTTCTAAGCTTTTTTACAGCAGAATCGTATTTTGATGCCCAGAAATCCAGGGAATTAGTTATAAATATCGTCTTTATCCCCGAGATAAATTCCTGGTAAACAACGGATTTTTCCATTAAAGAAATATTCAGTACGCTGCTGTTTCTATAAACCCTTGAAAACAGTGATTTGCGAATAATTAATGCATAAAATATCCCAAGAATGATTATACCCATAGTCAGCCAGAATGACAGGTAAAAGAGAAGCAGAAGATACAGGAAAGCCATTAAAGAGTTTCTTACCAGTTCAACAAACTGGCTGATGGCATTACTCGATTCTGTAACGGCTCCCTGCCCGATATAAAGGAGGTCCCCCTGTTTTTTCCCTGCAAAATAACTATAGGGTCTGCTTTGGATGACATTATATACCCTTCTGTCAAGAGAATCCCTGACTGTTGAGAACAGATATGCACCGCCATAGGCAACAAGACCATATATCCCTGCAATCATCACCGAAGTTATTAGGAGAAGAAATGCGGATGCGACAAAAGGATCAACAGATGAAGGCAGGAGGTAATCATAGAATGCATCAAGAAGTTTCGGCTGGTTTTCAACGCCAAGACCATAATTTATGATAGGATAGACGAGAGATATCCTGAATACCTCAAGACCGCTCAGGATTAATACTCCTATTAAATATATAGCGAGGATATTTTTAAAAGGGCTAAAAAGATACCTCATTATCTTTACAGAATCGGTTATTACAGACATTATTCAATACTCAATTAATTATCCAATCTGCGATCTGGTTTGTGCATCCAACCATTTGCCCCGGATTTGCAGTATATTTCTTATTTTTATGCATGAATTTTTTGCCAGCCAATATTTCTTTAATTTTCACCAACAAATATAATATAGATATGTTGGGCATGGTAAATAATATTGCAAGAGAAGCCGGAAAGATCACCCTGGAATATTATGATAATAAAGATATAAAATACAAAGCCGATGAATCACCTTTAACGCTTGCTGACATCAAATCTGATGAATACATAAGATCCGAATTGTCAAAGCACTTTGATATCCCCATAATCTCCGAGGAATCTCCTGTCGATTTTGTAAAAAGAAAGAACTGGAAGGAGTTCTTCCTCGTAGACCCCCTTGACGGAACAAAGGAATTTATAAACAAGAATGGTGAATTCACGGTAAACATCGCCCTGATACAGGACAAACACCCTGTGATGGGAGTCATCTATGCTCCCGCAACCGGAGAGATCTATTATGCATCCAGAGGAAAGGGTGCTTTTATGGAAAAAAAAGGTGTTCTGACAGAGCTTAATTCTACCAGTATTTCCCGGGAGAAGACAATAGCAACTGCAAGCAGAAGCCACATGAGTGATATAGATCAGGAATTTTTTGAACTGAATAATATCAGCGAATTCAAACCTGCAGGTTCCTCCCTTAAGTTTTGTTCTGTTGCGTCCGGAGAGGCTGACATCTATCCGAGATTCCAGGGATCAATGGAGTGGGATATTGCAGCCGGCCATATAATCGCAAAAGAAGCCGGCTGTGGAGTCATCGATCTTTCAACAGGAAAAGAGCCCGCATACAACAAGGAATCCATGCTAAACAACTACTTTATAGTATATTCTTCTAAAATTAACTACGAAAAATTTAGGTTCCCTGATAGAGGATAAAAACAATGCAAAAAGAAGGATTTGTAATTTGGCTCACAGGATGGTCTGGAGCAGGAAAGACAACCATTGCACTGGGACTGGAAGATGAACTTAAAAGAAGGGGAATCCGGTACATCCAGCGTCTTGACGGTGACATCGTGCGTGAGGATCTTACAAGAGATCTTGGTTTCTCAAAAGAGGACAGGGACGAAAATATCAGGAGGATAACCTTTGTAGCAGAGCTTTTAAGCAAAAACGGCGTTGCAACAATAGTTTCATTCATCTCGCCATACCGTGAAGCAAGAGACAATGCCAGAAAAAGATGCAAGGATTTTATTGAAGTATACGTGAAATGCGACAGGGATACTCTTATCAAAAGAGATGTAAAAGGTTTGTATAAAAAAGCAATTGATGGAGAAATTGAAGGGTTTACCGGCATTAACGACCCATACGAGGAGCCTCTCAATCCCGAGATCGTAATCGACACCTCAGGGATGAATGCCGACGAATCAATAGAGAAGATCGTATCGTATCTTAACGAGAATAACTTCATATAATTAAAACAGGGACGAAAAGATGCAACCCGAACAGGAATCATATCATATAAACAACCTCCAGCTTCTCGAAGCTGAAGCGATCCATATTATCAGGGAAACGGCAGCAGAATTTGAAAATCCTGTTATGCTTTATTCCGTCGGGAAGGACTCGTCGGTGATGGCCCACCTCGCCATAAAGGCATTCTACCCGGAAAAGGTTCCTTTCCCTCTTCTCCATGTGGATACGGGGTATAAGTTCCCCGAGATGTATGAGTTCAGGGATGCTTATACAAGCAAAAATAATCTTACACTAAAGATCTATTGCAATGAAGAAGCCCTTTTAGCAGGTATCAAACCCTCCACCGTAGGCACTGTAAAATGCTGTGCTGAACTAAAGACCAGGGCACTCCTTGATGCACTGAAGGAAGGAGGATACGATGCAGCATTCGGGGGAGCAAGAAGGGACGAGGAGAAATCCCGCGCAAAGGAGAGAATCTATTCATTCAGGGACATTCACGGGCAGTGGGATCCAAAAAACCAGAGGCCGGAATTATGGAATCTTTATAACTGCAAGATTAACAGGGGAGAGAGCATCCGCGTATTTCCTCTCTCAAACTGGACAGAACTAGACATCTGGACATATATCAAACAGGAGAATATAGATGTCGTACCGCTCTATTTCGCCAGGGAAAGAGAGGTAATACTCCGTGAAGGACAAATTATTCCGGTATATCCGGGTACCGCTGTCGGGGATGACGAAACCATTGAAAAGATCCTCTGCAGGTTCAGAACTCTCGGCTGCCACTATTGTACCGGGGCTATCAGGTCGCCGGCAACAACAGTTGAAGAGATCATCGAGGAGATGATGGTTGCAAGACATTCGGAGAGAATCACAAGAGTAATCGATCATGACCAGGACAGTTCGATGGAGCAGAAGAAGAGAGAGGGGTACTTCTGATGACGCTTCAAACCCTCCTCAAACAGAACCAGGAGACCGAACTCCTGCGGATTGCGACTGCCGGAAGTGTCGATGACGGCAAATCAACACTTATTGGAAGACTTCTCTATGATTCAAAATCAATCTTTGAAGACCAGCTGGAATCGATAAGGGAATTCTCGGCAGCCCACAGGGCCCAGGAGATCGACTATTCCCTGGTGACAGACGGCCTTAAATCGGAGAGAGAACAGGGAATCACAATCGATGTCGCATACAGGTACTTCACCACTCCTAAAAGGCGGTTTATTATTGCCGACACACCCGGCCACGAGCAATACACGAGAAACATGGCAACAGGAGCCTCCACTGCCTCTTTATCCCTAATCCTAATTGATGCAACAAGGGGAGTGGTCACCCAGACCAGGAGGCACTCGTTCATATCGGCACTTCTCGGAATAAAACATTTTCTTGTTGCAGTAAACAAGATGGATCTGATTGACTACTCGGAAGAAAGATTTGACGAGATTGTAAACGACTATAAAAAATTTTCAGACAAATTAAGTGCCGAGTCGATCCATTTCATCCCCATAAGTGCCCTAAAAGGGGATAACGTGATTGAAAAGAGCGCCAACATGGGCTGGTATCTCGGGAGCCCCCTTCTGGATTATATTGAGACTGTAAACGTTGCCGGCGGCAGAAACCTTATCGACTTCAGGTTTCCGGTCCAGTACGTGAACTGGAGCGGCGGAAGCGGATTCAGAGGATATTGCGGGACCATATCCTCGGGAATTATCAGGAAAGGAGATAAGGTAAAGATCCTTCCTTCCGGGGAGACAAGTGAAATCTCCAGGATTGTTTCATACGAAGGCGACCTTGAATATTCATACTCTCCAAAGGCAGTCACTCTGGTCCTGAAGGACGATATCGACATCAGCAGGGGGGACATGATTGTAAGGCAGAACAATTCCCCTCCGGTAACATCCACTTTTGAGGCAAATGTCGTATGGATGGATGCAACCCCGATGTCGCTAAACAGGAATTATATAATCAAGCATACGTCAAGGATGACGAGAGGGGCAGTAACCGGCATCAAATACAAATTCGACCCGGAGGATATCCACAGGAAGAATGCTGATACGCTCAGGCTAAATGAGATAGGCAAGATACGCATCGAACTGACCAGCCCTGTTTTTTCGGATCTATATGACAAGAACAGGGCAACGGGATCTTTTATCATCATCGATCCCGTAAGCAACCTTACTGCAGGTGCGGGGATGATTACCAGCTGTCTCTGCACGACAAGAAATATAGAGAAGTTGGAGGAAGGAAACACAGCCTGGTACAAAGGCTCAGAGCTTGCGGAAAAATCCAGGGAGGATTATAAAAAACAGAGTGTCAAATCTGTTTTCCTGGATGACGGGATACTGAAGACAGGCCTCTGCAGTGACGTTGCAGATAATCCTGCTGAATACATGAGACGTACGGCAAATTTATGCAGGCTGTTAAACGATTCCGGAATAAATGTGATAATCAATTCAGAATGCAGCCCGGACCATGAGGCCGAAGAGATTATCGGAAAAGATAATTTAAAAACTTTTTAATCAGATAATTCCCTCAAGATACTCTTTTGTCATCTTTTCCGAGGGATTTTTAAACACCTTTTCTGCAGGACCATGCTCTACGATCTCTCCGAGGTAGATAAAGACAACATAATCTGCAATCCTTTTCGCCTGGCGAAGGATATGAGTTACAAAAAGAATCGTATAGTCATTCTTTAAATTCATAAGCTCCTCCTCGATCTTCTTTGCCGAGATGGGATCGAGGGCGGAAGTGGTTTCGTCGCAGAGAAGGATCTCGGGATCATTCGCAATTGCCCTGGCAAGGCAGAGCCTCTGCTGCTGGCCAATCGACAGCCGGTTTGCAGGAGCATTGAGCCTTTCAGACACCTCCTCCCACAGACCAACCCTTTCAAGAGACTTCCTGACGATCTCGTCTTTTTTCTCATTATCCTTCAGCCCGTGTATCCTCGGCCCATAGATTACATTATCGTATATCGACATCGGAAGTGGATTGGGAGTCTGGGCAATCATGCCAATCCTTCTTCTAAGTTCTGTAACATCCGTTTCTGAAGAGAGAATGTTTTCATCATTAATCAAAATCGAACCATTGTACCTGACATCCTCGATGAGATCATTCATCCGGTTTATACTCCGGAGCAGGGTCGATTTGCCGCACCCGGACGGTCCGATAATTGCGATTATCTGGTTTTTGGGAAGGTCGAGGCTGATGCTTTTCAGTATTTCATTATCCTCTATCGAGAGAGAGAAGTTTTTGATCGATATCTCCGGTTTCATTTTTCCTACCTAATTACATATTTCATGAGTCTTTTTGCAATTACTCTTGAGAGTATCATCAGTGCCAGTACGATAAACAGCAGAATAATTCCTGAAGCATACGCCCTCTGCTGAACTTCCGGGTATGGTGAGCTTATCTGGAAGAAGATTGCAAGGGGAAGTGTTGCAACAGGGTCCCAAAGGGAATCAGGTATATTGTCCGTATATCCTGCAGTAAATAGAACTGCAGCCGCATCTCCTATGCCCCTGCCGAAAGCGAGAATTATCGCTGCAATTATCCCCGGCATCGCCTGCCTTGTGATGACATGCCTTAGAGTCTCAAAATCGGTCGCACCAAGGCCATATGAAGCCTCCTTCAACTGCTGGGTCACGGTCTGCATCACCTCATCCATGGCGCGGACAAGTATCGGGATGATAACAAGCGCAACTGCAATAATTCCCCAGATAAGGGCTGTCCTCTGCTGGAGAAAGACCATAAGAAGAAAGACAAATACGCCGAATACAAGAGACGGGATTCCGCATGCTACATCAAGGGACATCCTGATATATCCCGCATATCCCGACTCACCCGGCCTCTGATTAAGGTACCACGAGATGGGGATGCTCACAAGTGTTGCGATAAACAGGGCGCCTCCTGCAAGATACAAAGATCCGACGATGGCGTTCAGGATCCCTCCGCCCTTTCCGAGATAATATCCTCCCTCGGGAACTTTCGTGATCATATCGATATTCAGAGACCCTGCGCCTTTTATTATCACCATCAGGAATACGAGGATCAATGCACCTGCAACAACGGCTACCGAAGCCCCCATCAGGCATTTGACGATATTCTCTTCCAGTCTCCGAAGGTTCATGCACCCAGACCTCTCTTAATTCTGACCAGAATATATTTTGAGACTATTGTAAATGCAACAACGATTACCAGGAGGATGAGTGCTGCAAACATAAGTGCGGAATCATACATGGGAATCGACATCATCTCCCCGTAATTGTTGGCAATAAGAGCGGGGATGGGATATGCAGGATCGAAGAGGGATTCCGGGATCTTCGGGACATTCCCGACAACCATCAGTACGGCCATCGTCTCCCCGAATGCACGGCTGAATCCCAGGACTATTGCAGCAATGAGGCCGGGATAACCGGCTTTCAGTACAACATGTTTTATCATTTCCCAGTTTGTCGAACCGCATGCAAGAGACGCCTCCCTCATTCCGGATGGAACTGCCTGGAAAACCTCGAATGATACCGAAATAATAATCGGAAAGACCATTATTGCAAGGACGAGGCTTCCTGTAAGGACCGTATACCCGCTGCATGTGACATCGAAAAAAGGAGCGATATAATCCCTGATAAGAGGGACCAGAAATACTATTCCAAACAGACCGTATACAACAGAAGGTATCCCTGCCAGAAGATCGATGAAAGGCTGAAATGCCCGCCTGATATACCGGGGGGCGTATTCGGAGAGATATATAGCACAGAACAGTGATACCGGGATACATATTATCATCGAAATTACCGTAACCCAGATAGTTCCCATTATGAAAGGCAAAAAGCCGAATTCGCCTGAAACGGGCTTCCAGTTGACTGAAAAGATCAGTTCACCAAGGGAATAATCCGTTAGAATGGGAAATGATTTAACCAGCAGGGCAATGCCTATCAGAATTATAATTAATGCATAGAGAAAAGAAGGGATGAAAAACCCCTTTTTCGCAATTTTGTCCTTTTGAATTCTTGAAAATAATTTCCTGGAATTATCCAATGTCAGTCCACCTTATTCAGGTTTTCTTCAATTATTCCCTGTGAGAGGGGGATGTAGCCCGTCTCTTCCACATATTTCTGTCCGTCTGTAAGTATCCACCTGACAAACTCTTTTGTTGCCCCGGAGAATTCATCCTTTGTAACAAGATTCAGTTCCCGTGCAGGAGGTGAGGGATAGATTCCGTTGGCAATTGCCTCCATCAGTTCTCCCCTCGATGAATAGAAATCCTCATTGGGATCGATAACCCCGTTCTCATTCAGGTCAAGAGGAATTATCGTAATTCCTTCAATAGGGATACCGGTTGTCGGATCATATGCATAATTGATATTGTTGAATCCTACCCCGTAAGTGTCAGCCCTAACAGCTTCAGCGAGGCCTGGATCGCCTGAAACAGCAATTCCATTGATATCTTCCTGTGCATAATCCCCTATGAAGGATGCCCAGATAGAAGCCGCACCACAGGCATCGGCACGGGTATATACATTGATAACGGAATCAGCTCCATTCATTTTCTCGAAATCACCCCAGCTTTTTATAGAATTATCTATGTAGATCTCTTTAAGATCTTTTTCAGTAACACCATATTTCTTTATTGTTTCAAGATCAGGATTGTTGCTGTTAACCGTTCCGACAACTGCATCCTTTGCCACAGCAACATAGTATGCTCCCTGGCTCTGTTCTTCAGGATAGATCTCTCTTGAGACCATCCCGATATCCGCCATCCCGGACAGGGCGTCGGTCATTCCTTTCCCGGCACCGCCTGCAGAAATTTCAAACTTTACACCAGGGTTGTCAATCCGGTACTCCTCCGACCATTTTATCATCATGGGATAGAGGGCAAATGCACCTGTAATATAGATCGTCTCCTCTTCCCCGGTTGTGCCGGATGACGGCGAACCGGTGCAACCGGCAGTAAATATCAAACCAAATGCGATTAATACAGCAAGAAATACTGATGCTGACTTCATAATACAAATTGATTCGGGGGATTATTAAATGTGTTGGTATATTACCAACACATATTGGATCAGGAGACTGGATATAATAACAATGCTAATTGTCGATAAAAAGAGATTTGATAGTATGAATATTGATAGTGATGAGATCGCCTGCATTGAGGAGACTGCAATAACGGTCAGGTCCTACAGGAGGAGAACAACCGTCCCCTCAAAGATCTACAAGCTCATGAACCTGACCCCGGAAGATTCATTAAGATGGATCGGAATGAAGGACGGCAGCGTGGTAATAGTCAAAGTTCCGTCAAAAGAGCAATAAAAATCCTGTTTATATCAAAAAAATAATTTTTATACCAGATGTTTTTTAGATCTCTCATTAATCACTCTAATAACCCCGGGCGTTAAATAATAATACAATGAAGCAAATCGCCCTGTACGGCAAAGGCGGAATCGGGAAATCCACGACATCGGCAAATCTTTCAGCGGCGCTTTCTGAAAGATCCCTAAACATCCTCCAGATCGGATGCGATCCTAAGCATGACAGCACGCGCATGCTGATGCACGGGGAATGGATACCGACGGTTCTCGACCTCGTCAGGGAGAGGGGGGAGACCGGTATAAAAGTGGATGAGGTTGTTTTCACCGGTTTCAACGGAATAAGGTGTGTCGAGGCCGGGGGTCCTGAACCCGGGATCGGATGTGCCGGACGTGGAATCATCGCAACATTTCAGCTTCTCGAAAAACTCGATGCCTTATACGGCGATGTAATCGTCTATGATGTACTGGGGGATGTCGTATGCGGGGGGTTTGCGATGCCGATGCGCGAGGGCTACGCACAGGAGGTATACCTCGTCACATCCGGGGATTTCATGGCCCTTTATGCAGCAAACAATATCTGCAAGGCGATTGCGCGGCTTTCGAAGAGGACGAAGAACAGGTGCACACTCGGGGGAGTTATATGCAACTCTGCAAATGTAGAGAATGAATTTGAACTCGTAAGCGAGTTTGCCGAAAGGATCAATTCAAAGCTTGTCGCATTTATACCAAGGAGTCCCATTGTCAGGGTCTCGGAGGTCAACAGGAAGACTGTAATAGAATATGCACCGGATTCTGAACAGGCGGAGATCTACAGGAGCCTTGCAGAGACAATTATGCAGAACGAACCTGACAAAAACAAAGTTCCTGTCCCACTGGAGATGGATGAACTCGAATCACTCTCTCTCAAATATATCAAGACATAGCGGGTGCTCCGTCTCAGGAGCCCTCTCGGTCTCGGCCTTTGTAAAGGATGCGGTAAGCATAGTCCACGGACCTTCCGGATGCGCCCACCAGGCTTCATCACTCTTTCATTCAACGATGATTGCTCATGAAAGATTTGAGATTCCCTATATCCACACCAGCGGCCTGCGCGAGAACGAGATCATCTTCGGGGGCGAGGATAAATTAAGGGATTCGATAAAAGAGGCCCTCTCACTCGGACCTTCTGCGGTTTTTGTAATTGGAACATGCATCTCGGGCACAATCGGTGATGATATCGATTCCGTATGCAATGAAGACCGGGGCATTCCGGTAATAAATCTCAATACCGCAGGTTTTCTTGGAGACAATTTTGATACAGGTTTCTTCAACGCAATCAGGGGTGTTTCGGAACTGATTGGAGAAGAAGAGACTGACAAAACCCTCTCTGCAAACATTATCGGGGAAAAAAATCTGGAATTCGAGGTTGAAGAGAACTTTGAAGAGATTAAGCGGCTTTTGAACCTGCTCGGGGTCGGAGTGAATATCAGGTTTGTAAGAGACATAAGGGTCGATGATGCCGCAGATTTCTCAAGGGGTTCCCTGAACATCTTCAGGGAAGATCAGACCGGCGACCTTTCCAGGTTCTTTTCCGAAAAAACGGGAATCCCGTCAATTCCCCGGTTCCCCTGCGGTACAGCCGAAACACTGGATTTCCTTGTTAATGCCGGAACTATACTCGGCATCCCATGGGAAGAAGCTGTCCGAAAGGAGAAGGAATACCAGCAGTCGGTATTTGATGAGTTCAGTGATCTTCGGGGCGGGAGTATTGCATTTGACTCTTTCGGGTTTCAGAATGCTGAAATGCCGTTCTTTACAGAACTGGCCACGAATACAGGTATTAAAGTGGATTCCGAAGGCACCCTGATATCCATACCGTTTGGTTTCCCTGTGGGAACGACAGGGATTCGGAGACTTCTGCGTGAATGGAGGAGGTTTATCAGTGTATGAAAGATGCATGAGCCCGGTATGGCCCTGCGCCATGGTCGGGGCGGCATCCTGCCTGGCGGGGATATCGGACATCGGAGTAATCATTCACGGATCTGCAGGGTGTTACAGCTACGCAGAGATGGCGATTCCCGATCCCCTGAACTGCACATATCTCGTTGAAGACGAGATAGTCTTCGGGACAGAGGATCGTCTCAGGGAGATTGCAGGCGCCCTTTCCGGGATGTACAACAGGCTTGCCGTAATCAATACATGCGTCCCGTCGATAATGGGTGAAGACCTCGAAAGATTCCTTGAAGATTATGACCCGATAATTATCGACATCCCCGGTTTTTCTGGTGATTTCGACGAAGGTTACAGGCAGGCTCTCGGAGTTATCGGGGGAGATACCGATAGCGGGAGAGAAGGAGTCAATATTCACGGCCTCTGTTCAATAGATCCCTTTGCCGGAGGAAACCTGCAGGAGGCATCAAGACTCCTCCATCTTGCAGGGATAGATACAGCCGCAGTTTATTGCCGGGACACTCTTGATTCTGTTAAATCACCTTCTAAATACAGCATATCGGTAAATCCGGATTATAATGCTGAGCATACAGGCAGACCCTGTTCTATCCTCGGAATAGATGAAATTATTGAGACCTTTGAGTATATTCATGACTTTTTCCCGGATTCAGGAACTGACAAAGTCATATCCGAAGCTGAAGAGGCGGATGAAAAGATCATAAAGGCATGCGATAAATTCCTGAGAAAAAATGATCCTCCCCTGGTTGCAGTCTTTTCGACGGGAGCATACACGGAATTTGCAGCAAAGAGCCTGAAGAAATATCTTGATGCCAGAATAGTCTTTGCAGGAGTGAGGAACTCAGAAGGGATTTCAATACCGGATATACCCTCCGGCAGGGCTGTCGATCTAAGAGTGATTAAAGAGATAATCTCAAAAGAAACTCCCGACCTGATCCTTGGTTCGTCCTTTGAGAATGCGATCAGCCCAAAGACACCATTTATCGGGATGACATTCCCGCAGAGAAGCCGGATAGTCCTCCATAACAAGCCGGTGGCAGGGACTGAAGGCTCTCTGGTCTTTATCGGGGATGTGCTTAATTCACTTGATGAAAGATATAGAAAGTATTAATTCCACTTATTTCATTTTGCCGCCACAGTTTGGACACACCTTCTCATCCCTTCCGGTAATCTTTCGTATTTCTTCTTGTTCTGTATACCGATCTGCTCTTCTATGTTGTGGATAATGA
>CAYXKC010000004.1:0-37123 GCA_964465295.1 uncultured Methanomicrobiaceae archaeon
ACCGCCCCCTCACCGTAAACCCCGGTCTCCCTGATCTTTATATCCGTCAGGCCGAGGATCTCTCTTACAAGAAACAGCCCGTAGCCGTGGTTTTTGCCGTGGCCCCTTTTGAATATCAGCTCTTTGTTCTCTTCAGGAACGCCTTCCCCGTCGTCGGATACAACAACAATAAAAGAGCCGCTTTCAGCAGCCCGGCCGCTGATCCTGAGATTCTTCATACCCCCGGCATGATTGAACGCGTTTGATATTACGTTGCAAAACGCCTTCCCGAGCATCGCATCGCCGAATATCCCGATATCAGGAAGATCTATTTCGACCCCGACTTCGGGAGGATAGTCCCTCTCCCCAAGGCACCCCCTGATCATTTTAACTAAATTATGCCATGAAGGAGGTAAAACCCCAAGATCCTGGTAATTTTTCGTAAACTCAATCTGCCTGTGGATCTCGTCGACGGATTTCTTTACGGGCTTTAACATCGTCCCGATCTCCGGGGTGTCCTCCATCGTCGTTTCAAGGTAATAGTTCGCAACCACCAGCTGGTTCAGGATATCGTGGCGGGTTACACCGGATAAGAGATTTAACTTCCTGATGGCGGCGGAAAGACCTTGTTCTGCCTCTATTCTAAGGTTGATCTCCTCATCCCTCCCCTTTATTGCAGCTTCAAGGGCGTCATAGTTTCTTGCATTCTTTACCACAAGACCGCAAAGAGGGAGAAATAGTGCGGCGATTCTCTCGTGGCCACCGGTCCGGACATCAGGGCCGATCCCCTCTATCGAGAGAAGGCCGACGATCTCCCCCCATACGGATACGGGAAGGATGAAGCCGCTGCCTGTCGACCCTGTTGCAACCGCAGGCATTTCAGTTCCTATGGGAAGATCGATTACGGACCTGGTTTCAGCATTCGGCTTTAATTTGGTTACGGATGCTACTATTCCATCTGTAATTCCTGTATATGTTATCTGGGCCGGCGAGCATAACATCGAGAACAGCTCGATTGTCGTCTCTATCACATTTTCTTCATCTTTCAGGCCGACAAGAAGCCCGAGCATATCCAGTGCGGTCATCGAATCGGAGAGCTCTCTTTTCAGCTCCTTCCTCACGCTCTCGGATTCTTCGAAATTTTCAGCCAGGTTCCGGTAAAACGATTCCGAAAGAAGGCGGCCGATATGATCTACAGCGGATTCAAGAGAAACCTCTTCGGATACGGCGGGAACGCCGAATGCCTCCTCAAGGTCCCGAAGGAAACCGTCCGGTACCGCACCGGTCCCGGTGTCGGGTACGATTATCCCTGCCGGGGTTTCTCCCGGGGATAACGACGACTTCAAAAAGGAGATATAATCCCTGTAGTCCCCCGGTTCCGGGGGTAAGACGAAATATTCGCCGGAAGAAAGCCTGCCGGAGATTACATCCGGCGTGTATAAAAGATCCGCCCCCTGCCTTGCCGGGATAAGTTTTCCCGGAAAAGCGGCCGGAGGGTAACGGTTTTCCGGATTCGAGCAGGTAAGCAGGCATATCTCACTGCACCTGGAGGCGAGTCCCGATGCCGCCTCCCGGAAGCCGGGGCTTTCGCAGCACCCGCCTGTACAATCCCTGGGGTAGACCTCCACAGGACATTCAGGGAGCTTTCCGCCGGAAAACAGCGGTTTTAAAGAGTTGTAAAGAGTCTCGCAGACGAGTATCCCTACAGGATACCTCTGCCCGGGCTCTGAATTATCGGGACCCAACAACATTCACTATTCTTTCCTATAAATTAGAATATGATAAATAATACGTTTTAATCATGACGTTTACTGGAAATTATCTTTACATTTACCGTAAAATTTAAAATTTTCTTTCCCTAATTTTTAATTTTAAGTGGATTCTTTTCCTCTGCTCCTGCGCGTCCGTTATTCCGTAAAAATGATGTCTTGTAAAAATCACCCGCAGATCCCGCCGCAGACCGAAAGAACGAGCTTCGCCGCCGCCCAGTCCCGTGCCGAAGTTCTCCATGAGGATATCGAACGAAACTTTGTTCTCCTCCCTTGCTGCACCCTTATCAGTCATACCCGAATCTCCTGTCATATTCAGTGTGGTTCATCCATTCAACGACGACGCCCAGCGGATCGCCTCCGGAACCGGTTATAAAATACACGAGCCGCCACGAGTCCGAAAGATTATACTTCCACAGGTTCGGCAGCTCCCCGTATTTTTTCGTATAATATTTGGGAATCTGTTTTTTGCGGATATAAACCCCGCAGCGGCAGTCATTCTCCAGTGCATCGAACGCCCTGTTCAGCATCGCGACGAGTTGTTTGTCCTCTCCCCTGCCGGATGAATTCAGCCGCTCCCATTCCGCCTTCACCTTCTCATCGGCAAAAGAAAGCGTGCATCTCATGTGAAACCCGAAATTACCTGACTCTCAGGTCAGGTCTCTTTGCGTATCTCTCGTAGAGGTCGCTGTCAAAGATCCACCCGACATGGCCTTCCGAATCGATGGCAATCTTCTTCGATTCCAGGAGGTATTCGATAATCTCCTTGTATGTCTGGTACATCATCTTCTTCGGAAGATTCTCCCAGAGTGCACGCCGCTTGTAATGTCCGCTCCATTCCCTGATGAAGTCCTCGACCATCCTGACCGTTTCAAGCCGTGGCGAAGGTCTGGATCTTGTATATACAGCTGCGGGTTCACTTACCCCCTCTTCTGTCATATTAATCAATATGTCATATTTATTCATATAACTATTGTCCTCTGCAAAAACCGATCAAAACCTAATTGTAATCAAACAAAGAATAGATAAGCATGAAATCAGGAAAACTGGTGATTATCACTCTTTTAGCCCTCCTGGCAGGGGCACTCGTTCTCTCTGCAGGATGCACAGGGACAGACGGCAGCGGTGCACAGGAAACAACGGTTCAGACAGCGGCCCCGACGACCGGGCCGACACAGGCTGCAACGCCTGAAGAGACCTGCAAAACGGAGAACGAAACGGCTGAGCTCTCGGGAACAGGAAAAGGCAACGTATCCACAGGCCTTGCAGGTGGAGTCCATCTTCTCGTATTCGGGCAGGACAAACCAGTCTCAGGAAGCATTGACATCTCGACTGAAAAGGACTTCATCACGATTCCCTTCGGCTTCAACGAAAAGGTCGCCGAAAAGGCGATGAAGGACGATAAATACGTATGGACACAGGCATTCATGATCGAGGACAATGCTGAGACAAACTTCGATGTGACAGCAGACTGCTCCTGGAATATCGAAACATCCTTCCCCGAAGCAATAAACGGAATCGTCCCGCAGACCTTCACGGGCGTCGGCAACCATGCGACACCGTTCTTCCAGATTAATGCCGGAAACTACAAAGTCTCGATAAAATCGGAGAACTGCGGGTACACCGCCGTTCACCTCGTGGACTTCTACGGAAACCCGCTCATGGAAGATGACGTGCAGACCCCTCTCGCCTGGCACGAGGGAACGTACGAGGATTCGGTGATTGTCACGGTTTCTGAGAGCAACAACTACCTCTTCAACGTGATCTGTAACGGGGATTGGACCGTTGCTATCGAAGAGGCAGAGGCCTGATTCAGGCTAAAAACTCTTTTCTGGCCGGCCCGGTCTAATAATCTATCCGCCGGTTGAAGATCCGGATTTCGGCTTTCTCTTCCATGCCTTCTCCGGGATGTGTATCTCAAATGAAGCACCCTCGCCGCAGACTCCATTCTCGGATATTTTTATTCCCGTGACTGACAGGACATCACGGGCCAGGGCAAGACCGAACCCGGTGTTTTTGCCATAGCCGTATGCAAATATCTTCTCCTTTTCATCCTCCGGTATGCCGGCACCGTCATCCTTTATTCTAAGTATGAGGCTTCCGTCCTCCTGCTCTTCCGTCGATATGACGATCTCCGTTATCTTCTCTCCGTGCCTGACGGGGTTCTCAATCAGGTTGTAGAATACCTTCTCGAGAAGGGGATCGGCGTATATAAGAACAGGATCGATCTCCAGCCGAATCCCGACTTCACCGCTGACAAGGCACTCCTTCGCACCGGATATCTCCTTCTCAGGATCAATCCACCTGGGTTCCTCAGATCCTATATCCTGGTAGTTACGGGAAAATTCGATCTGTTTCATGATCAGTCCGGTTATCTCCAGCGATTTATCGAGATACTCTTTATCTTTCGGATCCTTTACGCTCCCGCCCAACAGATAGAGATAGCCTGAAAGGGCGGTGACAAGGTTGGCGATGTCATGACGCGTCAGTTTCGAGAGCAGCGAGAGTTTATTGTTTGCAGCCTGAAGAGATCTCTCGGACTCCTTGCGCCCTGTAATATCCCTTGCTATGAGCACGGCTCCCGAAAGCCCCCCTTCCCTGTCCCTCACAGCCGATCCGGATATGCTGATAAACCTCTCAGTCTCCCCGGGCGGGCTTAGTTCATAATCGGATATTCCGCCCTTTTCGGATATCTCTTCTTTTATTGCCTCGTAATCTTCCCCGGAAACAAAAGAGCGCGAGGATTTTCCGGTTGGAGATTCCTTTAATGAAGGGATAATGATACCTGCCGATTCATTGACCGCAACAATCTCTCCTTTACGGTCAACAAGGATCATGCCGTCGGGCATTGCCTTCATGATCCCGGGGACGGCCGTCTCGGGGCTAAGGATAAACAGACCATAGCGGCGTATTGCATAAGCGGTCAGTACCGACAACAGGACAAATCCTATGAAGACGAGATTCGGGATATAGATATGAAATGCCGGCAGGATGATCCCTGAGAGCATCCCGAAGAAAACGGTAATGATTATACCTGCAAATAAAAGCCCGTTCCTGGTATGTTTTGTCCCCTGTTCCGTGTACCTCCAGGAGAAAAAGCCCACTCCGAGCGACCAGAGCATTATAAAGGCCGTGTATATAATTTCAACCCTGCAGATTACAGTATCAGCCGGAATGTAAAGGTAGCCTGTCCCGGGCTGGAATATCACGACATATAGCCAGTCTGTAAACATCCCGGTAATAGACAGGACAAAAGCAGCGAGGTAGATGGCTGCAAGAATAAAAAGGCCCTTTCTCTCCCGGGAATACGTTTCCGTAAACTCCAGGATGAAATGCGAACCGAAGGCAATGGTCATAGGCCAGAACGAGCTGAATTTAAGCCAGAAATAAACCCCCCCGGGGCTGTCTGCCTGCCATATGAAAAACTCCCCCGTCGCCCAGTATGCAGCTGAAATCATCACCGCTAAAAAGAGCCGGTGTAAGGTCGAGGACGGCTTTTGTGCATATACAAAAAAGCCGAGACCGCAGGTGATAAATGCTGAAATAAGGCAGAAACCGCCATCGAATATAATGCCTGAAAATTCCGGGGGCATGAACAATACCTTGCAAAGGACTGATCCCCCAAACACTCGGGGAAGCTGCCTTCTCTAATACAATATTTATCTGTTTTGTAAGGTATATGGTTATTTCCCGGATTGGCAACTACTCATCGAAGATGAAAAGCTCGTCTATGGTTGAGTCCAGGGCAACCGCAACGTCATGGGCGAGTTTGAGGGAGGGGTTATACTTTCCCTTCTCGAGAAACACAATCGTCTCCCTCCTCACCCCGACAATATCCGCAAGTTCCGCCTGGGTCATATTCTTCACGGCCCTGAACTCCCGTATTTTCGTCTCCATTATACTATTTACCCGGCAAATATTCAGTATACATCGCCTTTTCCAGAGAAGTACAACTGGAAGGCAACCATGCTGAGAGGCATGAGCATTACCAGGACCCCTGTGGCTGCATACGCATCGATTGCCACAATTTTGAGATAAGAGAGCCAGAAGATCACGATTACCGCAAAGAAGGTCAGGTACCACGAATATGCCATCGCCCATGTCCCGATCTTAAGCGAACGCTCATCCCTTAAATCACGATCGGCAGGCCTTCTCAGGGATACAAAGCAGATTAGCAGGAGTATTATCCCGCCTGTTATCATCCCCGAACCTGCACATTCGGATACGCCTGTATATTGCAGAACGCTCAAAACCAGCCCGGAAACAACCATCAGGGCCCCGGCAGCCGTGCCTGCGTAATAATATTCCCTCTTCCTTCCCGTCTTGACAGCCGTCAGCGCGAGGAGCATCAGGACCAGTATCGCCCCCCAGATGGCGGCATCAGCTGAAATCCCTCCGGTACTGATGTAGATAACGATGAGACCGGTTATAACCGCCGCGATACCGAAAGCAGCTGTCAGATACATCTTCCTGTTTCTTTCATTCGTATTTTCTGTCATTTTTACTCTCATCTTGTTAGAAATTAACAACACTTTGTTAGATCTATATAACATGTTAGAAGTATATAACACTTTTCCGGCGGATGACTTGTTTATACCTCATCTTACATTATATCACAAATGAAAGATAATTATTGAAAACAATAACCGGTAATCTGAATATGGCAACACAGGAAATTAAAGTCACCCAGGCAAGAGTCGCCGTAATAATCGGAAAAGGCGGGGCCACCAAACGCAAAATCGAGAAGGAAACTCAGACGAACCTCACCATCGACAGTGAGGACGGGCTGATAAAGATAGAGGGGGAGGACGCCCCCCTGCTGCTTAAGGCTGCAGATATAGTTACTGCGATAAACAGGGGATTTTCTCCAAAAAGAGCCTTCTGCCTTCTTGAAGAAGAGGATATGATGCTCGATCTAATCGATCTTACAACAGCCTGCAGAAACCCGAAGCAGATGGAGAGAGTCCGGGGAAGGATCATCGGGAAGGCAGGAAAGGCCCGCGAGCAGATCGAGGATATGACCGGCGCCGAGATCTCGGTACTCGGTAAAACGGTGGCAATTATCGGCGGTGTCGAGCAGGTTAAGACCGCAAGACATGCAATCGAGATGCTCATCGACGGTATGCCGCATGACAGTGTCTTTTCATACCTCGACAAGAAGAAGAAGGAAGCAAAGGCAAACATATTCGATTATTACTATTGATATGCGGTATTGAAAAAAATGGCATTCTTTCCAGTGGAAAAAAAACAAACCTCCTTTTGTAAAATAAGAATATTTAACTTAATTTGTACTTTTCCAGTGGAAGTCATGGGGTCATGGGGAGTTTCTGCCGAATGAGACTTGATGAACTGAGCCTTCCGTCAAAATTCGTCTCGTCATATCTCGATAAAGGAATCTGTGAACTATATCCGCCCCAGGAGGACTGCATCAAAAAGGGCCTTCTGGAAGGAAGAAACCTCCTTATCTCAATACCCACAGCGAGCGGAAAGACGCTCGTCGCAGAGATGGCGATGCACCACCATGTCGCGGAAAAGGGCAAATGCCTCTATGTCGTTCCCCTGAAGGCTCTTGCATCCGAGAAGTTCGAAGAATTTTCGGGCAAAAGTGCGAAGATAGGTATCGCAACCGGCGACTTCGACAAAAGAGACGAGTACCTCGGCAGAAACGACATCATAATCGCGACATCCGAGAAGGTCGACTCGCTCCTCAGGAATAATACACCGTGGATGAGTCTTATCACCTGCCTCGTCCTCGACGAGGCTCATCTCATAGACTCGGAGGACCGGGGTGCGACCCTCGAGATGGTGATAACCAAACTGCGGCACTTAAACGATAAACTCCAGATAATCGGGCTGACTGCGACAATCGGAAACCCGAAAGCCCTTGCTTCATGGCTCGATGCCGATCTCGTGACCTCGGACTGGAGACCGGTTGAGCTTAAGGAAGGGGTCTTTTGCAGGGACACAATATACTTCGGCGAGGAGATGAAGGTTATCGAAACCCCGAAAAAGAGCGACGATGAGAACCTCTGCATCGACTGCGTAAACGATGGCGGCCAGTGCCTCGTGTTCGTAAACTCCAGGAGGAATGCCGAAGGATGCGCAAAGAGGATGGCGACCGCTCTTAAGCTCGACGAGCCGGAGCTTGACAAACTTTCAAAAGAGCTTGAAAAGGCTGCAGAGACCGATATGGGAAAGATCCTCGCCGCCTGCGTCAAAAAAGGTTCGGCATTCCACCACGCGGGAATGAAGAGGGACCAGAGGGAGATAGTCGAGAGGGGTTTCAGGCAGGGCTCGATCAGGGTTATATCATCAACCCCGACTCTTGCCGCAGGCCTTAACCTCCCTGCAAGAAGGGTAATAATCAGGGATTATCTCAGGTATAAAGGGGGTGAGGGGATGGCCCCGATACCTGTAAGGGAATACAGGCAGATGGCCGGGCGTGCAGGAAGGCCCCACCTCGATCCCTACGGCGAGGCAATCCTTATCGCAAAGGGACCCGAGATTGCAAACGGCCTGTACGAGGAGTTCATCAGCGCCCCGGCGGAGGACGTTACATCGCGGCTGGACGACGAGAGGGTGCTTACCGGGCAGATCCTCTCGCTGATCTCGACCGGGTTCGTTAAATCCAGCGACGAGATGCCGGAGTTTTTGAACGGCACATTCTTCGTCCACATGAACCGCAGCACTACCTATATCGGGAAGGTGGTCGGTGAGGCGCTCTCGTTCCTCGAAGGGGCCGGAATGATAACGATGACGGGCGATTTCCTATCCGCAACAGAGTACGGCCATCTCGTATCGAAGCTGTATATTACACCGCAGACCGCCGAGATCATTACAGGCGCCCTGAGAGAGAGGAGCGGAAGGGACTCCTCTTCATCCCCGAAAGAGTTCTCGGATCTCGGCTTCCTCCAGGTGCTGTGCACGACGCCGGATATGTATACAATGTATATCAAAAAGAGCGATATGGAGGTTCTCGAAAGATTTTACTTCGAAAACGAGAGTGAACTATGGAAGGAGATCTCGTTCGACTCGATGGAGGAGGGCTTCAGGGCGCTAAAGACCGCGATGCTCGTAAACGACTGGATCTCCGAATCGGGCGAGGACCTGATATGCAGCAGGTACGGCGTCGGCCCGGGGGACATCTACAATACCGTCGAGGGAATGAACTGGCTGCTGCATGCATCGGCCAGGCTTTCTGCCATGATGGTTCCCGAGTTTGGAAAACCGGTCCGGGAAACGGCAACAAGGGTCCGGCGCTAATCGGGCTGAAAGGAGTCGGCCGCGTCCGTGCAAGACGGCTTTTCAACAACAACATCATGAGTCCCGGCGATCTTGCCGGGGCAGGGTTTGATCGCGTCGCGGCGATCGTCGGCGCAAAGATCGCGAGACAGATTATGGACCAGGCAGCCGGAGCCGCGACGAAAAAGGACCGGAACTTTTCAGGAGAGTATGCGGAAAACGATGAAGAGGAGGAAAAAACCGGTGAGGGCCGGAACAAACCCGGCCAGTCGTCGCTCTTCAGTTTTTAGTGACGGTCCGGCTTTGGAGCCAGTTTGGAGGTGGCGCATCCAATGATGGATTACAGGATCTACAGGGGCACGTTCGATATCCCGGATGAACGGGAGTTTCTTGCAAAGATAAGAGAGATCGCAGAATCCGGGGGAGTCTATATAGTATTCCTCGACAGTTCTGCGGTGGCAGGCTGCAATCATATCAGGACCGCTCTCTCACTTGCTGAAAGATCGTTCTTCGAAAATAAGAATCCAATTTCGAACTTCTTCGAGATGGAGGTTCTCCTGTACGCACTTGGGACAAGACAGACAGGGGTTGCCGCCCGTTACGGGATCCATGAAGGCGGCAATGATTCATATATCCTCGTATGCAGAAGGAAGACAGAAGAGAAGAATGAAAGAAAGGGGACGGAAGACCGGATCTCCAGACCGGACAGTTCGCCTGCATCCGGACCTTTCGATAACGTGGCTGCACGGGCTGCAGGGAGAATTTCTGAACTGGAGGAGTCTTCAGGAGGCGGGTTTATGCCGGTTTTGGATGGAGAATGTCTGGATATACAGGAGGAGAGAAGTCCTGAGAAGATATCCCGGCTTTCGGAGATCTTTTCAATAACCCCTGAGGAGATCGCGATCTGCGGTTCCAGGCGGATTGAAGAACTTGTTATTGAAAGGTGCGTCCTTCTTGACGTGAACAGGTAAACAATAAAAACAAAAATTGACAAAAAATCAGGTAAACAGACTGAAGACCAGCTGGCAGCCCGGTAATTCAGTGTAAAATTTCATTCCCTGACTGAGGTTATGATATCCGGACCCCCACCCCTTTATTTCCACTGGAGATCTGATCTTTTGTATGGGTGAATTTTTTGCGAATATAAAAAATTCCAGTTTATAAATAATTCAAAAAATAGCCATTGAAATTTAAGGATTTACTTATATATAAACAATACTATTTGTGTTTTTTAATATTTTTTAGTAGTTGCAGCCTGGAATAGAAATTTAAACTGAATTTATAGGAAATTGTTGCCTCAATTATTAAAGAGCAAAAAAACATGTTTGAAGATCCTGAGTATAATTTACTTTGCCGGGAAAAAAAGTAACAAAAACAAACAGCGCCGGATATAAAAAAAGAAAACCAAAAGAAGTAAAAAAAACATTAAACCCTTAAATAAGCGGAAATCGATTTAGGATGAATCGAATAATGCCCGGGAATCATTTTTTTTCAAAGGCCCGGATTGCATAAAAACGGGATAACCCAATTTACCGGCAGGCCGTTCACGAAAATTTCCAGTGGAAATAAAGGGGTCCGGGTAACCGGTGAATATTTTTTCAAAATATGCAGGTGAACCGCAGAACAATTCATTTCGATCCCTGAAAACAAAGAGGTTAATAAACAGTAGATCTCAATTTAATATTCATCAAAGCGATCGAGTGGAAGAGGAACTGTTTACAGTCCACTTAGGGTTATTTGATTTGGATAATGAAGGTTTAATTCCGGTTTTGGCGCAGTTTACTGCCTTAAACCGGGTTAAATGTCTATCGGGGAGGATCTGTCTTATATGGAGAATGAATCTGATCAGGTTTCTGAGGGAATACCCGCCAGGCGTTTAGCCGGCGGACTTTTTGATAAATATTTACACAACAGGGGAATTTTTAAGAACCGGGAGGTTCTCAGGCACTCGCACAGGCCTCAGACGCTCCCACACAGGAAAGACCAGATAGATTCAATCGCCTCAATCCTCGCACCTGCAATAAGGAACGAAACTCCGTCCAATATCCTGATATACGGGAAGACGGGAACCGGGAAGACGGCATCGGTAAAGTATGTCGGCTATGAACTTGAGAATGCATGCAGGGAGATGGGTAAGGCCTGCAATGTCATTCACCTGAACTGCGAACTGATCGACACCCAGTACAGGGTCCTGGCCCAGATTGCAAACGAACTGGAAAATATCGACAACAAACCCAGCGACAAGCCGAGGACAAACATCCCGATGACCGGGTGGCCGACAGACCAGGTATATGCAGAACTAAGGAACCTGGTCGAGGCGATGGGCGGCGTCAACGTCATCGTCCTGGACGAGATCGACAAACTGGTAAAGAAGAGCGGGGACGAGACCCTCTATAACCTGACAAGATTCAACTCGGAGCTGAAGAATGCAAAGATAAGCATGATAGGGATCTCGAACGATCTCAGGTTCACTAACTTCCTCGATCCCCGTGTATTATCCTCCCTTTCTGAAGAAGAACTTGTTTTTCCGCCTTATAACGCTCCCCAGCTCTGTGACATCCTCCAGCAGAGGGCCGACGTTGCCTTCATGGAGAATGTGCTCGAGGACGGGGTGATACCTCTCTGTGCGGCACTTGCAGCCCAGGAGCACGGCGACGCGAGAAGGGCGCTCGATCTTCTCAGGATATCGGGCGAGCTTGCCGAGCGCGAAAACTCGGCGAAAGTCGCCGAGGCCCATGTAAAGATGGCCCAGCAGAAGATCGAGACGGACAGCATGATAGTGTGCATCTCCTCCCTCCCTACGCAGAGCAAGGCCGTTCTCTACTCCATGATACTCCTTGTCGAGATGAACAAGCAGCTCTTTACTACAGGCGAAGTCGCCCAGCTGTACAGGGATGTCGCCCATGCGCTCGATCTTGATGTCCTGACACACAGGAGGATTGCAGACCTGATATCCGAGCTTACGATGCTCGGTGTAATCAATTCACGCGTGGTTTCAAGGGGACGCTATGGAAGAACGAAGGAGATGTGGTTTTCGACCGGAAGCGGCGGCATTAAAGAGACGATATTCAAAGATGACAGGTTTATCGAGGAGGATCTCTCCAAGATAGATCTCAACCGGCACAGGGCACTCTTAAGATAAATGAGACCAGAAATTCTTATAACAGGCAAGACCGGAGCTAAGACCATCTTCTGCGGCCCCCGGCCCTGCCGGTTCCGGTGAGACTTATGGATGAAAAGGATCGAATGCTTTTAGAGCTGCTTGAAGAGGACTGCCGTACATCGTACACGGTTCTCGCCGATATGCTGGATCTCGACCCGGAGAACGTCGAAAGACGTATCCGGAGAATGGAAGACGAAGGGGTAATCAGGAAGTACTCGGCCTCAATAGACTGGGAGAAGGCCGGCGACGGCTATGTCGCGGCGATACTCGAGCTGAAGGTCACCCCGGAGAGGGATTTCGGGTACGACAAGATAGCGGAAAGGATAGCGCATCACCACCAGGTAAGGTCCCTCAGGCTCATAAGCGGGGCATATGATTTCTCGATGCTTGTATATGGAAAGGACATCCACGAAGTAACAAGGTTTGTATCGGAGCAGATCGCCCCGATGGATCATATTAAGGAGACCGCGACGATCCTCATCATGAAGACCTACAAAGAGAACGGTGTCGAGATATTCGAGAAGAAAAGCAGGGAAAGGCTGCCATATTCGTTTTAGGAGTGAGCACGAATGAGGGATTTTCGTTCGGAAAGAGTCAGGGCGATCCCGCCATCAGGGATAAGGAAATTTTTCGATATCGCCCAGGAGATGGAGGACATCATCTCCCTGGGTGTCGGCGAGCCTGACTACGATACCCCCTGGAACGTCAGGGAGGCCGCTATACGTTCGATTGAGCAGGGCCAGACTGCATATACCTCAAATAGCGGACTTTCAGAGCTCAGGAGCCTGATATCCAGGTACATGTTCGACCGCTTCGGCACCGAATACTCTCCAAAAAACGAGATAATGGTTACCACCGGGGCTTCGGAAGCCCTGGATATTGCTATAAGGTCGGTAGTAAATCCCGGCGACGAGGTCCTTGTTGCAGAGCCTGCATATATTGCATATACATCAGGCGTGATGCTCTCCGGGGGAATTCCCGTCCATGTCCCGTGCCCCGAAAAGGACAGCTTCAGGCTGATGCCGGACGCACTTATGGAGAAGGTAACGCCGAAATCAAAGGTTATTCTCTGCAACTTCCCGAACAATCCTTCGGGAGGCGTGATGAGTCCTGATGATTACAGGGCCATATCCGACATAATAATCGACCACGATCTGCTTCTCATATCGGACGAGATCTACAACGAACTTACCTACGAAGGGGAGCCTGCATCGGCGGCATCCATTGAAGGGCTCAGAGAGAGAACTATAACGATCAATGGCTTTTCAAAGGCTTTCTCTATGACGGGCTGGAGAGTCGGCTACATCTGTGCACCAGAAGAGCTGTGCAGCGCGGCGCTCAAGATCCACCAGTACGTCATGCTATCGGCTCCCACCGGTGCCCAGTACGCTGCAGTGGAGGCGCTGAAGAACGGCTGGGATTCCTGCGCCGCGATGGTCAGGGAGTATCGCATAAGGAGAAACCTGTTTGTAAAATCCCTGAACCGTGCAGGACTCTCCTGCCATATGCCCTCCGGTGCGTTCTACGCATTTCCCTCGGTCAGTGAGACGGGTCTCTCGGACGAGGAGTTTGCCGAGAGGCTCCTAAAGGAGCATCACGTGGCTGTCGTCCCGGGGAGTGTATTCGGGCCATCCGGTGTCGGCCACCTGAGGTGCAGTTACGCGGTCTCGAGGGACGATCTTATGACGGCCGCCGCGAGGATAGAAGAGTTCATAGGAAAACTTTAAGTTATATTTTTTTCTGCACCCGATCCCTTCGCTGTGCCGGGCCGGTTTTGCCTCGCGGAGGGTTGTTTCAGAACCCCTTTGTTTCCACTGGAGAAAAGGTCGGCAATGGCACAATGTGTTCATTGTCAGACACTTTTTCATGCATAAATGATCCCGGGTGATCTTCAGTTTCCCGCGCACCCGGGAGTTTGGGTTGGTACAAAAGACCGCTATATTATTCCTGCTTATTTGGCGCGGGCATTGAAGTGCGTTGATCGGGGACAACCCCTTTGTTTCCACTGGAAAAGTTCGGCTTTTTAGTTGAATTCCGAATCTGATTAAAAAGAGTGGATCGATTCAGTCGATAAATGGACAGGATACAAAGGTATTGTTATTACTTTTTTAGTACATTCAAATATAGAGACGGGGAGGGATGTACAGGTTTATGGTATACCTGACACGATCTTCCCGATCTCATCGATGTAGAACTGGTACTTACCAAGGTCTCCCTCTGCAAGAGCCGCCTGGGCCTTGTAGTACAATGATGCAATCTCCAGTAGAAGCCCCGATTCACCTGTTGTTACCGCACTTCCTTCGCCGCTCTCCACAGCACCCGGTAACTCCTCTGCGGCTGCACCACCGAATATTACGCCGAGGGCCTCATCGAGGGTCTGCTGCATCGTCAGGCGGTCGTTATATGCCACTATCACACGCTTGAGCTGCGGAAGGGTTCCTCTCTCGGTCGCTTCGAGATAGAGCGGCTCTACATAGAGTATCGAATTTTCTATCGGTATTACCAGGGTGTTTCCTCTCAGGACGGACGATCCCGACTGCGACCAGAGCGTAATCTCCTGGGATATCTCGGTATCCTGGTCGATCCTCGCCTCAATCTGCATCGGGCCGTATGTGAGCAGCTGCTTTGAGAACTGGTATACAATAAGATCGCCATAGTTCGGGGTATCGCAGCGGGCCGCCATCCAGCCGATCATGTTCTCCTTGCCCCTCGGCGTAAAAGGCAGCATGAGTATGAACTCCTCCGAATCACCCTCCGGGAGCTTCATGATTACATAATAAGGCTCCATCTGCTCCCTGTTTTTCCTGTAGACCTCGTCAGGAATGACCCATTCGTCCTCTTTATTGTAGAAGACCATCGGGTCCTTCATGTGATAGGTTGCATACCTGTTCGCCTGGATCTCGAATAGGCCCTGCGGGTATCTTATATGCTCCTTAAGTTCACCGGGCATCTCTTCAAAGTCTTTAAAGAGGCCGGGGAAGATCTTTTCGTATGCCCCGATCAGCGGGTCGTCCTGGTCGACGACATAGTAAGTGACCTCACCGGTGTATGCATCTGTAACAACCTTGACACTGTTCCTGATATAGCTGGTCCTGTACTCGTTTATGAAAGACGCCCCGACAGGCTCGGAATATGGGTACATGGAGGTCGATGTATATGCGTCAGTTATCCAGTACAGCTTCCCGCCTGAAACGACGATATAAGGATCGGAGTCATAAGAGAGGAACGGGGCGATGGCGTTTGCTCTTTCGTTGATGTTCCTGTGCATCAGTATTTTACTCTCGTCGCTGACTGTTCCCGAAACAAGAAGTTCAACGGATCCGAATTTGATCGCGTATACCAGCCTGTCTATTATGCCTGACAACCGGACTCCCGCACCGCCGCTGTATGATGTGTATATGTTCGCATCTCCCGAGGGATAGTCGAGCTCTTCTGTGCCTGTGTTGACGATTACATAGTCGTTCGTCATTTCGCCAAAGTATATTCCGGGTTGATCGAGCCCGATAGATTCAGAAGAGGGCGGAATGTCCTTTAAGAAGAATTCAGGCAGGCCCTCGGAGGTAACAACGTCCACAGGAGTCATCACCGCGCCGTAACCGTGTGTGTATACGAGGTGGGTGTTGACCCATGTCCGTGCTGTCGAGGGAAGATTGCCGGTATCCATCTCCCTCGCCGAGGTCAGGACCTGCCTGTATTTTCCGTCGATCCCGTACCTGTCGACGTCGACATCGTTGAATGCGTAATAGGTCCTGAAGAGCTGGAGCTGTTCATAGGTCGTCTTCAGCGGCCGCCAGTCCCAGAGCCTGATATTCTCGACAGTAAGCTCGTTGTCTTCGATATCACCGGCTGTAAGGTTGTAGTCCACGACGAAAGCCCTCTCTTCCGCATCTCCGAGATCGAAGGCATCAAGGGTGTATTTGATATTACTCTCGAGGTAGGGCTTTTCAAGATTGAACTCGTTGGGCTGCACGATAAGCCCCTGGACGGCGGCGGTCGCGAGCACCCCAACGGCTGCAATCGCGATAAAGGCGATAATGCCGTATTTGATGACTGAAAAGCTTTTCAGCTTCTCGTTTATAAGAAAACCAGTGCCTATTACCAGGCAGACTGCGGTCAGGACGGCAAGGACCGGGAGGGCCACGTGGATGTCGGTGTAGCCTGCACCAAAAACCGCCCCCGTCCGGTTAAAGAGGAGATCGTATCTCGCAAGCCAGAGCCTTGCGGCGACGGTTGCAAAGAGGAGGAACAAGAGCAGGTTCAGCTGCGGGAGATACTTCTTTAAGGCGCCCTTCCAGTCTGAGGTCTCCAACTCTGCGTTTACATATATCTGGCCGCTTTCGCTGAAACTGATCCAGTCCTCCTCGAGAATGTACGATAATGCCGAGAGGATTATGGAGACTACCACCATTCCGGTAAGGAAGGTGGCGATAAGCGAATATAACGGAAGCGAGAATACGTAGAATCCAATATCAAGCCCGAATACGGGATCGGAAAGTGAAAAAGGGACCTGGTTCATGTATTTGAGGAAAGTCTCCCATTCGGCCGAGACACCGAGTCCGGCAAGCGCACCCGCAAATGCGGCAAGCCCTCCGGAAATCCACAATATTCCTTTATTTTTAACTTTTCCGCCAGATGCGGTCTTTGCGGCGAACCAGGCGTTTACAAATACAAAGGCGAAGAAGACCAGGAAGGATATGATAAAGAGCGCTACCCGTGCAAGGATGATCGTCCAGAACACGTCCCTGTAACCGGTGCTCCCGAACCAGAACCATTCCCCCAGGAATCCTGCGCCCAGGAAAAACAGGAACCCTGCCGACAGGAGCAGAGCCGCTGCCAGGTGGGAAATTTTCTCGAAATTCATTACTATTGAAATGATCTCCCTCTAAAAAGAGTTTTGCGGCATGCGGATTTGTAGTGTAGAAAGAGAAAAAAAAGAGAAAAGATCCAAAAATTCAGCCATTCGATCCTAAATACCGGCCCCGGGGAAAGCAGCCTCAATATTATCGGTTAAACTTTTTTTATTTCCGCTCTTCATACGCATTCTCTTAAACATTATGGTAAATTCATTTACCCCCGGAGGTGCCGGACTGAAATTGATCTCTGCCTGCCGGAGATTTTGGAGAAGTTCGGCCGGGGTTGAAAAATTCTCTATCCTCACGTAGTTTCTTGCAAGCTCGACAGGTGTGTGTGCATCCGATCCCACAGAAACAGGTTTCCCACACTTTTTTGCAAAAACCCTTCCCATATGGTTCTCTTCGGCGCCGGGTGTCCGGGCATTATATCCCTCGATAATATCCACCCTGTCTGAAATTTTGAATAAAACTTCCCTGTCTATGGCTGTCGAACGGAATGTGCAGAAAGGATGCGGGACGATGGACAGGGCCCCCTGGTCTTCGATTATATCAAGCGTTTCCTCCGCCGAAAGGCCGGGCGGGATCTCTTCGGTCAAAAAGGCGCCGATAATCTCGCCCTCCGATGTCAGTATCTCCTCGGCAAGTATGAAGGGCATGTCGGGATCTTTTCTCCTGATCCCGGTGTAAACCTTCTCCGATCCCTTAACGCTGTCGTGATCGCATACGAGAGGAAGAATCCCGGTCTTCTCCCAAGAACGGATGATAGTCTCTGTATCCGTTATAGAATCGTCCGAATATGACGAATGAACGTGCATGTCGAACATTATGGTGCCCGAATCGCCATCCGGTCTGCTGAAAGGCTCTTCCAGCAGGGGGTTGCGGCTTACAAAGGAGAGAGGCATAAGTAAGTACTTGTTAGAACAAAATATATATTTTTGTATTAGGGCATTTATTTTTACTTGAAAAATCCGTAATGTTTTCTCAGGTAATCGAGTATCTTTGTCGACTCGACAGAATCGCGGTCGAGCTGTGAGATTATATCGTTGATCCTGAGGACCTGCTGGATTATGGCATCCCTTGAATCTTCCAGGTCAAGCTCTGCCTGCCCGAGGATTATCGCGAGCGGATTCCGGATCTCGTCGTTTAGTATATACATCTGGGATATGTTCTTCTCGATACTTTCAAGCGCCTCACGATTCTCCGCCTCAAGCCGCTTTTTCTCCGTAATATCGACGGCGATAGCGAGAATGCCCGAATAATGGACTTTATTGCTGTTCAGGCGCTGCAGCGAGACAAGGAGATACCGGGTATCGCCGTTCTTCGTAAGCATAGGGAGAACGACCTCTTCGACATGACCCGGTCCTGAATTAATCTCGTGAATCATCGATTCAAGCCTTTCCTTCGTCTCATCATCCGCCATAAGGCTGAACCAGAGATTCCTGTTCCCCCGGACCTCTTCTTTTCCGTACCCGGTGATATTCTCCGCCGCCCTGTTCCAGATTACGACCTTTCCCTCTTTGTCCGCAACTATGACCATTACCTGCGGGTTTTCAATGATTCTGTTCTGGAACTCCAGAAGTCTCTCCTTCTCCCTCTTCTCGGCACCTGCCTCGATAACAAGGCGGGATATAAGCCAGCCCACGAGGAAGAACATGAAGATACGGACGAGTGCGGAGAAGAGGACTATAGAGTCGTCCGGGAAGAACCACATTACAGGGAGTATATAGGAGATGGAAACGATCGTTGTCGTGTATTCCCAGAACCGGGGGTGGAAATAGGCGGACAGGAGTATGGGGAGATAAAAGAAGTGGGCGAATACGCTGGTAACACCTGACGAGAGCATGACAAGGGCTATCAGGAAGACGAAGAGCATGGAGGAGACGATCGTCAGGTTGATAATAAGGGTTCTCTTCATGTGAAATGCTCGCTTTTATAAAAATCCGTAATTAAATATGACAAGACGCTCCCCCAATATAGCTCTTTTCCGTTATCTTCCTAAAAATATTTCTCTTATCCAGTTTTTTGGAAAGGATTTTATATAATTCTTATCAATCGGTTCTGTTTTTTATGTTATCCGATGAAATAAATGAGAAAAACTACCCTTTTGAGGACAGAATTTTTCGACCAGTAGAGACACTGCCCCGGGCCCGGGCGGGGGAGTATTTTAAAGAACCCTCACGATTCATGATACCTTTATGATGAATGCTGACCTCATCATTAATGAAACATAAATGAGCTGTATAATAATAGTCGGTGGCTTTTTTGGTGATGAAGGCAAGGGCAAGATCGTTGCCCATGTTGCACATAAAGATAAACCCTCAATAATCTCCAGGGGCGGTGTTGGTCCGAATGCCGGGCATACCGTCACAGTCGGGGAGAAAGAGTACGGTATCAGGATGGTTCCTTCAGGCTTCGTTTTTCCAGGAGCGAGACTTATGATCGGAAGCGGCGTTCTTGTCGACCCGAATGTCTTAAAGAAGGAGATAGACCAGCTCGGGGTTGATGACAGGGTCTTTATCGATAAGCGGTGCAGCATAATCGAGGAAGAGCACATCAGGCAGGACAAAGGCAACGAGCACCTGTCGAAGACGATAGGGTCCACCGGGACGGGGTGCGGACCGGCGAACGTTGCAAGAGTGAACAGGATTGCAAAACAGGCGAAAGACATGCCTGAACTCGGAAAGTACCTGATCGATGCGTCGTACGAGATCAATGCCGCACTAGACCGCGGAGAGAACGTAATCCTCGAAGGGACGCAGGGATTCGGCATCTCGCTCTACTTCGGCACTTACCCGTACGTTACAAGCAAGGATACTTCCGCATCCCAGATCGCAGCCGACAACGGCGTCGGCCCGACAAGGATCGACGATGTGATAGTCGTCTTTAAGGCATACCCGACAAGAGTCGGCGAAGGGCCTTTCGGCACCGAGATGACGAAGGAGGAGTCAAGAAGCCTCGGCATCCAGGAGTTTGGAACAGTAACCCACAGGGAGAGGCGTATCGGGTGTTGGGATGGCGAGATGGCGAGATACTCGGCAATGGTAAACGGCTGCACGATTGCCGCCATCACCGGGATTGATCACGTCGACCCCGAATGCTTCGGTGCGACCGAGTACAGCCAGCTCACCGAAAAGGCGATCGCCTTCATAAAGCAGGCCGAGAAGGATATCGGCGCTCCGGTGAAGCTTATATCAACCGGGCCCGAGATGAGCCAGATAATTGACATAAGGTGAGGATTTCAAAATATGAAGATGTCGACCTACGAGATCCTGTGCTGCCCCGTCTGTAAAGGGGATCTTGAACTGAAGGTTTTGGAGAAGACCGTTCTTGAGAGCGGCGAAGAGGATATAATAGAAGGCTCGCTTCACTGCGGAAAATGCGGCGTCGATTATCCCATATCAGATGGAATCCCGAACCTTCTTCCGCAAAACAAATAAATAATCGCATAGCGAGGGGTTAATATGTCGGTACAGATACGCCTGAACAGGAGGGGCATAAACTCGATAGAGATGCCTCAATCCGCCGATGTCGAGGTTGGGGACTCTCTTGTGCTGAAGATGACAAATCTCGGCGCCCCCCTTCACCTCACCGTATCGGCCATAAACGCAAAGCGCTTTACACATTTCATCCATGAAAACCTCTATCTCGATGACAAACTTGTCCTAAGGATACCCATACTCTCCATGGCGCCGGTAGGGACCTTCCAGGTAGAGATAATCACTGGTTACGGGACGGTTAAGGAGCAGATGATCGTCAACGTTCATGACCAGGAGATCGAACTGCCGGGGGTTATGGAAGAGATCCCGGAGGTTGAGGATAAAAAAGCTCCAATCTCCATGAAACCGGCACTTATTGTTCTCTGCCTGGTCCTTGCATGGGCATCCTTTGCGGCAGGTTTCGCCTGGCCCGGTGCCGTTCCCGGGGTTGTACCTATGCTTATTTTGACTGCCGGTGTTGCTGTCGGATGGTTCTTCCGGTCCTCATAATCTGGCTTTCTCTCCTTGCGGACAGGGTCTTAGGTGATCCGTCCAACAGGTACCATCCGGTGGCATGGCTGGGCAGGTTTATCGGCTGGTGGGGCCGGCCGGCTCTATACCCGGAAAGGATGCAGTTTTTTGCCGGAATGGTCCTGGGGATATCCACTGCGGTTTTATTTTCCGCTCCGTTCCTCTTATTCGAACTGTTCCTCCCTCTATGGGTCGCAGTCTTTGCCCTCCCCCTGCTCCTGAAGATATGCCTGGCGTGGCGCTGTCTTGAAGAGCATGTCGAATCGGTAGAAGCTGCTCTTTTGCAGGAGGGTGGCGGGAAGAGAGAGGTCGGGATGCTCGTCTCAAGAGATCCCGGAGAACTTTCCGGGGAGGAGGTGATCTCCGCCGCCTACGAATCGATGGCAGAGAACCTTACGGACTCGATCGTATCCCCCCTCTTTTACTATACTCTGTTCGGCCTTGCGGGTGCCGCCTTCTACAGGGCCGCAAACACGATGGATGCGATGCTCGGGTACAGGGATGAGAGGAAGAGGCTGGGCTGTTTTCCCGCAAGACTCGACGATATTCTGAATTTTATACCCGCAAGGCTTGCAGGGCTTTCGCTCCTTGTATGGTTTTTTGCAGTGGGTCGCGGGGGTGATGCGTGGAGCATCCTCGTCCGGGACAGGAGGAAGAGGCCGGGGCCTAACGGCGGCGTTACGATGGCGCTCATTGCAGGCGGATGCGGAATAGCGTTCACGAAACCGGGGGCATATGTGATCGGCAACCCCGGACAAAGTCTCACCGTGGCAGGGCCCGCGATAAAAAAGGCCGTTCGTGCGGCAACAATCATCTCTGCCGCAATCCTCTCGATGATGCTTATTGCCGCAGGCGGAATCGTCTCCGGCTTCTTAGTCTGCCTGTTTTAATTCATCAGTCCTGATTCTTCAGTCTTAATCTACCAGTCATGGTATTTATGATCTTTAACAGGTTTTCCGAGCATCCGGCGAAATTCGCCTATATAGAGCCTTATTATGTCTATGAACAGGAGTTTTAAGTCCGGTATAATCCTGATAATCGCAAGGAATACGAGGATCACTGTCAGGAGAGAGAGCCCGAACTCCGATATTATATTGTGCGCCCAGAAATAGCTCTCGTAGCCGATCTCGCCATTTGACGCGATCTCCGGCAGGAAAGGAAACCACTGCTCAGTGTAGGCGATTACAACGAAAAGATTCCTGATTATATTCATTGCAAATATTGCCGGGACAATGGCGGCGAATGCGAAAGCCTTCTGCCTGAGTGAAGAAGGGATCGACCACGCGATTCCCAGCATAAGCGCCATCGCCTGGATGCCCGTGCATCCGAGAACGATCCTGACAGTATAGATATCGTGCATAAAGAGATTCCAGTCGGCAAGGCTGTAGCTGAACCCGATAAGATCGAAAAGGAAGCATAAAATGAAGATATTAACCCCGATCAGCCAGTCTCCCAGCGCCCCGATGTAGGCGAAGGGTGCGAAGATCAAAAACCCTATTGCCGCCGCCTTCGTCATACAGAAGACCACGCCGTTTTCCTCAAGCAGTTTTCTGGCTGTAACAAAGAGTGCCGGAAGCGCAAGGACTGCTATTACGGGGTATATGATATTGTTCTCCGCGATGTAATCCGGAAGATGTACATACAGTATCCCGACGAGTGCAGTCCATCCCAGAACCGCAAACCATCTCCTGCATGAAAAAGGGAACAAAAATCCGAGAAATCCTGCAAAAGAGAGTCCTGCAATTATGGCTTCCATCATATACCCTATAGCGTTTGCGTCCTCCGGCAAAAATGTTTATTACAGTCATCCAACTCCCGGAATCTGCGAGTGTGGGAGTTGTAAAAAAAGGGAATTGTTATGTGTTTCTAATTGAAATGATCAATCAGCTATTTATGGATGTCAGGATTGAGGAGAGCAAGAGGGAGCTTACAAGAGTTCTTGATCTCCTGAAGGAGGAACCGAGGGGACTCAGCATTACGGATATATCACGTTCCCTCGGGCTTAACCGCAACTCGGTCTCGAAATACCTGAATATGCTTCTTATCTCCGGCCACGTTGAGCTCAGGAGCATCGGGGTTGCCAAGGTCTATTTTCTCTCCAAAAGGGTTCCGATATCCGCGATGCTCGATTACTCATCCGACGCGATAGTCGTTCTCAACCAGAAGAAGGAGATCGTCTCTGCAAACGAGTCATTTCTTAACCTGACGGGCTGCGATTTCAGGGATATAATACGGGCGAAGATCGAAAAGTCACGGGTACCTGTTCTCACCGAACCCGAAATACTAAGTGCGATCGAAAACGGTTTTAAATCCGAAAGCAGCTCTTTTGAGATCGAATGGGAGGATGGTTCGGGAGATTTCTTCTATCGCATAAAATTCATCCCGACCGTTTTCGACGAAGGAAGCCCCGGCCTGACCGTCATCATCGAGGATATAAGCCAGATGAAAAAGACGCTCATCGTCAGGGAGAGGATGCTTGAAGAGGTCCACATGAGGGTAAGGAGCAATCTTGCGGTTGTAAACAGCCTCCTCAACATCCAGTCGGGGAAACTGAACAGCCCGGAGGCCGTTGATGTCCTTAACAGCACCCAGAGGCGCATCAGGGCGCTTGCACTTGTGCATGAGAACCTTGGCCTCTCCGAGTCCGGCTATATCCTAAGGGTTGAAGATTATATCAGGGAACTATCTGAGAATCTCAGGGAATCTCTTGGCATGGGAAAGGGCGGCATTGCGGTAAGGACGGATGTAGGGAATCTGGATCTGGGTCTTGACGAGGCCGTGTACTGCGGTTTCATCATAAACGAGCTCATGATGAACTCGTTCATGCACGCATTTCCGGCGGGGGCCGCGGGCGAGGTATGCGTATCTCTCGGAGATGAGGGTGACTTCTACAGGTTCGTCTACACAGACAACGGCAGGGGTTTTCCCCCGGGAACAGACATGAAAAACCCCTCATCGACAGGGCTTATGATTGTAAAGAGGCTTACCGAGGATCAGCTTGGCGGCTCTCTCGAAGTAAAATCCGGCAACGGCGTCCGTTTTGAGATAGTATTCAGGAAGTAGGGTATTATGGGAGAGGATTATGAAACCGGCGAACCGGGCGGGGCCAGGATATTAATTGTCGAGGACGACGCAATAATCGCAATGGATATGGAGCAGATCCTCACCCGGAAGGGCTACGATGTTGTCGGCAGGGTTGACAGGGGAGAGAAGGTCATATCTGCAGTCGAAGAGAAGAAGCCCGATATCGTGCTCATGGATATCAATATTAAAGGAAATATAGACGGAATCGCCGTTGCAAAAGAACTCCTTGACGAGCTTGAACTGAAAGTCATATACGTCACCGCGTATTCGGATATCAACATGAAGGAGAGGGCTTTTGAGACAGAACCGATAGGATACCTTGTAAAGCCTCTCCGGGAGTCCGAGCTTGTGGCGATGATAGAATACGCGATGAAGAAGATCTCTTTAAAATAAACAATTTTGTAAAAACCAAAGATAAAAAGGGGCATCGCCCTCCCGGGCCTGCCTGCCTTTTCAAGGAATTTAGGAGGTATTTGAGGTTTTTGGGTTTTTTGGAGGTTTGAATAGTATGAGTTGTTATCACTCTTTACAGGTAGTGTTTTTAAAAAAAGGGAAACTGGTTCCCTTTCAACACTCTGATCAATAGATTGTCTGCCGGGTATATAAATGAAGAAAATACACCGGATTATCTCATTTAACCCCCGGGTTCTATGATCTAATGAACGGGGGCCTTTGATTAACCGGAACGGGATCCTAAAAAAAAGTCCCGGATATGAACCAGATCCCGAATCCGACAAGGAATATTCCGCATCCTCCAATGATGCCCCTGTAGATCCTCTCAGGCATCACGCTCTTTCCCCGTGAAATCCCGGCCGAAACGAAGGTGAACCAGCCGATATCGGAGAGCCAGTGGCCTGCCATGAACGCAACCGCGAAAATTATTCCCCCTTTTATTCCCGTAAGGAGAAAGCCCGCACCGATTGTAAGCCACCAGATCCAGAAGTAAGGATTTGTCACCGAGGTTATGACTCCCGCAAGAAACGGCCCGGTCCTAACCTCACACCCGCTGGTGCCGATCTTTACATTTCCCGCCGAAAGAACGTTCATTATCCCGAAGAAGACGAGGATTATGCCCCCGAAGAGTGCGACCGCATCTGTATATGCCGAAAGGACGGAGGCCATACCGAAGACTATTGCGACGGCAATTGCCATCTCTATCGCGATATGGCCTGAAGTGACCCTGGGCCCCGCGGTCCAGCCCGATTTTAGCGACTCGTTGATCGTCGCAACGAGGGTCGGTCCGGGGGCGACTGCGCCGGTAAGGCCTATTCCGAAGGAAAAGATAAAAAATTCGGTGAGGGATAGCATGAAAAGGATCCTTTTGCAGAGAAAATATACGGGTAAAAGAGAGATAAAGGTTCAGGGCTGCAGACGGGCGTCAGACCGGGATTACCACCGGGCTGTTGTTGAAGATCTCAACGTGGACGTCGACGCCGTAGACATCCCTGATTGAATCGGGTGTAACCACTTCGTGCCCGCCTGCGGCATAGATATGCCCCTCTTTTAATAGAATAAACTTGTCAGAGAACCTTAACGCGGTGTTGATGTCATGCATAGTCATCACCGCCGATACAGAGTGGCCCCTTACGACCTCCCTGATGATCCTGAGTATCTCCTGCTGGTTTTTCAGGTCCAGGCTGCTTGTCGGCTCGTCGAGCAGCATGAGCCTCGGCTCCTGGACGAGTGCACGGGCTACGCTGACCTTCTGGAGCTCGCCTCCGCTCATCTCGTCGATATACCTCATTGCAAGTTCCTGCATCCCGAGGCGTTTAATTGCCGCATCGACCTTCTTTAAGTCGCTGTCGCTCGTGTTCCAGGTGATATGCGGCCTTCTTCCGAGAAGGATGGCGTCATATGCCGTAAGCCGTCCCTTCTCGCAGTGCTGGGGGACGTAGCCCACCCTTCTCGCCACGTTCTGGAGATCCATCTTCATTATATCCTCTTCCTCGATGAGGATCGATCCGGCTTTCGGGTGATGAATTCTGTTTATGCATTTGAGAAGCGTGGTCTTTCCCACACCGTTTGGCCCGAGGATCGTCATTATCTCGTTGGGTGACACCCCGAACGAGATATCATCGAGTACCTTCCTGCTGTTGTAGCTGAATTCGATTCCGTTTATACTCAAAATCATCTCTTATACCCCCTTACCAGCAGGTAGATGAAGACCGGCGCCCCGAGGAACGAGGTAAGTATCGCCACCGGCAGGAGGTGCGGCGCAAGAATCACCCTTGCCACTGTGTCGGATGCAAGGAGCAGAACCCCGCCGAATACAAGCGTCGCCGGGATCAAAAACCTGTGGTCGTCTCCAACAATTCTTCTTGCCATATGCGGGCATACAAGGCCGACGAACCCGATTACACCGAGGAAGGAGACTATAACGGCCGAAAGAAGCGAGGCTGCAATCATCCCGATAAGCCTTATATGCTGTACGTTTACTCCAAGCCCTTTTGCGGTCTCATCTCCCGCATCGATCGCGTTGTAGTTCCATATGTTATATATGAAATAGAGCGAACAGGCGACGGTGAACGCCGCCATGAACCACATCTCGCCCCAGCTTGCCCTGCCAACATCCCCGAAGGTCCAGAAGACTACGGCAGCGAGCTGTGTGTCGTCCGCAAAATACTGGAGAAACATCGTCCCGGCGGTGAAGAGCGAACCGATTGCAACACCGGCGAGGACCATTATCTCGGGAGAAGCCCCCCTGACACGGGATATCACAAGGATGATCCCGGTCGCGACCATGCTGAAGATAAATGCGACTATCGTTGTGATATACGGGTTGTTGATTGTTATCGCGTTGACCCCGGTGCTCTGCATCGCCCCTGTCCCGAGGATGATGACGGAGAATGCAGCACCGAATGCGGCCGCGTGGGAGATTCCCAGTGTGAACGGGGATCCGAGAGGGTTCCGGAGAATCGACTGCATCGCGACGCCTGCAACAGCAAGGCCTGAACCGGCAACGATCGCCGTCAGCGCCTGGGGCATCCTGATATTCCAGATATATGCGTCATATTTGGGGGATATGGTCTGGCCGAGCAGGGTCAGAATGATGTCCTGAATGGAGATGCTTACAGCCCCGAGCATTATCGATAAGATGAGCACGACGAAGAGCAGAATTATGCCCCCGGCTATCAGTGTCACCTTTCTCCCCGTATATTTCAGGTATTCCGGGGGCAGTTCTCCATCGTTTAAATGCATTTGTTCCTCACTTCTCTCAGGCCGCGGTCACGTCGACCCTTGTAAACCCGAGTTTTCCAATATTTTTGTTGAGCTGGTCGTAGACGGGTGCACCGACGAGGAATTCAAAGATCTCGTCGGCCTTTTCTTCAGGATTGATATCAGAGAACCTGTCGGGATACACTACACTTCCAACATAATATGCATCGGCGATCATGCTTCCGTGGTTTACGGTATAGGAGTTGTATGGGAGAACGCCGTAGACTTCGCCCGATTTGACGGCGGAGAGGATCCTAAATGAGTCATCGGTTTTCAGCTCGTCTATCGCATTGGGAGAGAGCTCCCAGGTTCCAAGGTCTACGAATATATATTCAGTGTCCCAGTCGAGGATACTCTCCTTTGAGACATCGGTCTGGGTTCCGCCGAGGCTGCCTGCGACATTTCTTACATTCACGTATGCAAACGGCGGGTATGTCGGGTTTGTGGACTGGAACCCGTGCCCTCCCCTGTACGAGATCCCGCCGATATATGCGGTTTTGATCTCGTCTTCAGGTATATCCGAGGTTCTTGCCCGGAGGTCTGTAATTGTATCCTCAAAGTATTCAATAACCCTTTCCGCACGGTCCTCTTTGCCCATGACCTTTCCCATAAGCCTCAGCGAGTAGTACATGTCGTCCTTCTCTGCCTCAGCCATATCGCCGTACAGCAGTGCGACTACAGGTATGCCGGTCTTCTCCTGGAGTTTATCCGCCTCGGATGAGGATGTAGGGTCAGATTTGAATATTATCTCCGGCCCTGCGGCAACAATCTTTTCAGGATCGTCATTTCCCCTGTATTCACCGATCAGCGGGTAATCAGTCCTGAATTGGGGGTTTGCAAGTGCATAAGGTCTGCGGTTCTCCGAGATGTCACGGAGTTCGATATCGTCGACACCAACAATCTTATCCTCGGCCTGCAGGTATGTCAGGTACCTTAATGTCCCGGAACCCGAGCATACGACACTTTCAGGGTTCTTCGGGACCTCAACCTCTCTTCCGAGAGAGTCCGTGATTGTAATAGTCCCGGCACCGGAAGCATCGCCGGTTTCCGCCGCAGCTGCATCCGGCCCTGTGCACCCTGCAAATAACGCCGTTGCTACCGTTAAAAAAAGTAATAATAAGATAATTGCCGATTTTTTAACCATCTCCAGACAACCTCATGATATTCTTTAGTGATAAAGACTTGTTCGCAACAGTAATAAAAATTTTTCATTGTGTCTGAATAAGTTATTACAAATCACAACACTATTTTAATAATTAGACCTGATTATAAAATACAGTTTAATTATTAATCTATGTTTAATATTTTTATAACAGGTTAAAAATGTTACCGGGGATTTTTCTATACCGGTGTATCCGGTTCCCGGTGTATCCGGCCCGGAGAAGAGTGACGGGATCTTATCTCTTCCCGAAACTGTCGCTTGCACCGGGGATGCAGTCGATTGAGGGGCTGTAGGGTTTGATATCGATTACGGGCGTTCCTTCCAGTGCATCCATACCCGCAACTCTGATGATGCCTTCCTTTACCGATATAACCTCCGCTATGTCAAGCCCGATCGGGTTGGGTCGTGCGGGCGATCTTGTACAGAAGACCGGTCTCTTCTCCCCTCCGAGGCGTGGCGGTCTTGCTTCAAGTGTATCTCTCTCTGCCCTGTCGAACCAGAGCAGTACGTATATGTGGCTGATCCCGGGAAGGTCACCGAGACCGTCCCTGAACTCTTCGAATATCTCGATCTCGGCCTCCTTTCCAGGCTCAAGTCTCCCCTGCCTGGGGGCGTCGCCTCTTGCCTTGTAGGGCGAGCTTATCACCCTGCCTATGGGCCTTACTTCAAAAGTATCCATTATAATCTTCTTATTCAGCGGTTAATCCCGGAGTATTCGTTGCTGCATGGAATACAGACGAACTTTCCGTCCTTTACTCTTGCACGCGATTCGGAGACGACTTCACCGCATTCGGCGCACTCTACCGAATTAAAGAGTCTCGCCTTCTCCGGGATCTCGGGTTTGACATGCCTGATATCGAAGATCTCGTCTGCCGGGGCGGTGAGGTAGCTTTTCACCATCTCGCTTCTCTGCCTGTGGTACTGTGCGGTCTCTTCTTCCGTGGCCTTACCCGAGAAGAACTTCTTCATAAGCTCAGGTGCCCCGGGTGTGGAGTTCATCGCAAACCCGGCTTTCTGGGAGACTCTCACTGCATCCGTCCCGTCGCGGAGGATAAAGGTGTATACCTGTTTGCCGTGATCCCTGAATATAAGATTTCCCTTTCCGAATGTGCAGCCTGCCACAAACTGGACGCCGTCGACGCTGCAGGCGTCGTTTTCAACTATACAGACAAGCTCCTCGTCTTCGGAACGGCCTGAAAAGAGTTCGTCAAGCGCGACTTCTGCCGCCCTGTAGCCGATTGCAAGCCCCGGGCAGACGTGCCCGTGGAATTCTGCGGCCTCTTCGAATGATTTTATCTCTTTCTTCATAATTTCACCGGATTGTTGCTACTTTTGCAATATAATTTATTACCCGCGTATCTATATAACCGGTTTTATCCGGGCCTGTTTCGCAGGCCGTCCCCGAGAACCGGGTATGCGAGATCGAACACCCTTTCGGTTTTGCACCCCGGCCCCTGCCTGACAATGTAATCGATAACCGCATTGAGGAACTCAGCCGCCATTTTGACTGCAAGCTCCGCCGGGATGTCTTTGATTATTCCCTCCTTCATACCTCTTTCGAAGAGTCCGGAGAGGAAGAGGAAGTTTGAGATCGCCTCCTCCCTGGCTGCGTCAGGTACATACGGCGAGAGGCAGAACTGCTCCATAAACCTGATCTTGGCCGGATTTTCGACGCCCCAGGATACATAATTCCGGGCCACGTTTCTTAATTCCAAATAAACATCGCTCATCTCGCCTGCATTTATCCTCATCGCCCCGCCGGCTTCACGCTTTATCCCGAGATATAGTTCCCCGATGAGGTTCTCCTTCGTCTTAAAGTAGTGGAAGAGCGTCCCTGTTGCAACTCCGGCCTCTTTTGCTATGAGCGATGTGGGCGTCCCGTGAAAGCCCCGTTCGGTGAAAAGGATGAGGGCTGAGTCGAGGATGGCCTTTCTCTTGTCGTCCGCCGGATTTTTTTCCGCTATTTCGCGAGTCATGGTCACCTGTTAAGCAGGATATCCAGCTTCCGCCTGACCGGAAGGTAGATCTTCGACAACGGCACGATGATCTTAATAGCCGGGCCCTCCATCTCGTCTTTGACCTTTTTGAGTTCGGCCGGGATGTCGATGTGCTGCGGGCAGGCCTTTACGCACCTGCCACAATTCCTGCAGAGTGATGCGGCCGATCTCTCGTTTAAAAGTCCCCCGAGCCTCGACATATACATGAACTTCTCGTGCTGTTTGTCGTCGAATAAATGGTAGCTGTTGTACAGCTCGAAGCATGCCGGGATGTTGACCCCGAACGGGCAGGGCATGCAGTAGCCGCAGCCGGTGCAGCCGACCTTCATTATCTCTTTGTACTTCTCCCCGGCTCGTTCGGCAAGCCGGACTTCGTCAACAGTGAGCGAATCCGGGTACGCGTCCGATGCTGTTTCGAGATTCTCTTTGAGATGCCCGTATTCAGTCATTCCCGAGAGTACAACTGTTATCTCCGGCCTGTTCCAGAGCCACCTTAACGCCCATCCTGCCGGGGTCCGCTTAGTCTCCGCCTCGTCCCAGATCGCCTGAACCTCTGCGGGCTGTGTTCTTGCGAGGCTTCCGCCCCTGAGAAGCTCCTTGATTATTTCGGCAAGATTCTTTGATGCTGCGTATTCGAGGCCCTTTGTTCCTGCCTGGTTTGTCGTATCGACGATATTGTACTGGATCTGGCAGAAGTCCCAGTTATAGCCGTCCACGATCTCCCTGAAGGTCTCTGTATCGTCATGGAAGGAGAATCCCGCGTATTTAATCCGGCCGTCCTTTTTTGCTTTATCGAGGAAGTCTGCAAACCCGAGGGTCTTTATCTTCTCCCATCCGCCCTTTGTAAGATCGTGGATTAGATAGTAGTCGATATGATCCGTCCTCAGCCTTTTGAGCTGGATATCAAGGTATTTGTCCAGATCCTCCCGCGAAGAGCAGAGCCAGTGCGGAAGTTTGGTCGCGATCCTGACCCTGTTCCTGAGCCCTTCCTCTTCAAGCAACTTTCCTACGAACTCCTCGCTCTGCCCGTTGTGGTAGCCCCAGGCTGTATCGAGATAGTTCACTCCTGCTTCAATGGCGTCAACAAGGAGCTTTTTTGCATTTTCTTCGTCTATCTTTCCGTTTTTTTGCGGAAACCGCATGCAGCCGTACCCGAGTATCGAGAGTTCGTCCCCGGTCTTCGGCACTTTTCTGTAGAGCATGATATTGTCACCGTATTGACTGATTAGTCAATCTAAAGTATTGAGCCGGGGATTAATAAAACCGCCTGCCTGGTGGCGGATGCAGGCAAGAATTATATGAAAATAAACTATAAAGGAGATATAAAGATGCAATGGGGGTAATTATGCGAAAATACATCCTTAAAACAATTTTAATTCTGTCCTTTGCGATATCGTGTGCGATCATTACTGCGGGCTGTATTGATCAGCCGCAGGAGGCTGTTCCGGAAAATATATGTGTTAATGATACTACAGGTAACGATTCTTCGTTAATACCTGCGAATCCGCACGTATCCCCTGCCGTAACTCTAAATCTCTCGGAAGGCGGAAAACAGGGGACTGGAAAACGGTATGTCCTTGACGTGGTCCGGGGAAGGCCGGTGGCAGTATACGGCCCGGTTTCCAATCCGGGCATAAGAGAGGTACAGGTATGGATGCTGGACGGAAACATCACGGCATCACTGGTTCCGGTACTGGAAAACGGAACTTTCAGGATAGAGTTCAGCGAAGATGAGACTGCAGCCATGAGATGGGGCATCAGACAGGCAATGATCGTTCACTATCCGTCACAGGCAGGAAATTTCTCAGTCCGGCCCGATCCATTGACGGGCAGGGTTGCCGGAACCACCGGGAGTATGATCTCTGAAAAAACCCTGTCAACGATCAACGATAAAGATTGCAATCCGCCTGAAACGGGTAAATATCTCTGCAGGGCGATAACCGTATCTGATATCGGGGATTCGTGCGATCTGATATATCTTGAAGGACTTGATACCTGGATTGAGATTACATCCATATCCTACCCTTCGCCTGGAAATATTCTGGTATCCGGAATTACCGGACTTCCTGCCGGATCGAAGCTCTCTGTCGGAATATGTACAGTTAACATGCATCCAACCTACAAAAATTACGACCACTCACATGAAATTACGTCTGGTGAGACTGCTGTTTTGCAGGGGGAAAAAGGCTTCAATAAATTTTCCTGTGAGATCGATATCTCCAGGCTATATTCCGGGACGTATTTTGTCGAAGTCGCAAATTGTGTCACTTCTTTCCCTGAGGCCCGTGCTCTCGCCTATACCGACATCATTGCAGAAATTCCGGAGACGGGCAGCTGCAACTACATCGACTGGTCGCTCCTCGATCTACCGCCGCTTGTTTCTGACGATACAATAATACCTGAGATGCCTGAATCAATGATTGAACTCGTCGCCCCGGGAGAAGGGAGCCGGAATAGCGACATCCCGTACGGCTCGATCATGTACTGCGCAAAAGATGGTATATGCAGGATATATGACGAATCCGGCGATCATATTAGATCTCTTTACAATTCGAACGCTGTGAGGATCACGCAGGTTCCCGACGGCGCATTTGTTGATACCCGGAGCGTAGGGAATGTCACCTTCATCTATTCGGGCGGCCTGATCCTGACCAGAATCAATGAATTTTCATTTCCCCGCTGAAGATGCGCCTGAAAGTTTTAATGCAAACAACATTGTACACTAATGTACAGCAATGTCCGAAAAGCGATATGTTCACGGCTACTCCGAAACCGAATCGGAGAGGCTCTCCATACAGGCGGCGACACTGAACGGGCTTTTATACGGGGATACGTCCTATCCTCCGGGATCGCTTGTATTGGAAGCCGGATGCGGTACTGGTGCACAAACTCCTGCAATCGCAGCAAACAGCCCCGGAGCAAAAATAATCTCCGTCGATATCTCCCCTGAATCCGTTGCTGTCGCAAAAGAGAGGTCTTCTGGCGGAAAGACCTGTGCAGACCACCTTAACTGCGATATATTCCGCCTTCCCTTTGCGGATCAGACCTTCGATCATATCTTCGTCTGCTTTGTCCTCGAGCATCTTTTCGACCCTGAAAACGCCCTTTCCCGCCTCATGGCGGTCTTAAAGCCCGGGGGAACGATTACTATAATCGAGGGCGATCACGGTTCGGCCTTCTTTTACCCGGAGAGCCCTGCGGCAAGGCGGAATATCCGGTGCCTCATCGAACTGCAGGCAAAGTCCTGTGGTGATGCTCTGATCGGCAGAAGACTGTATCCGCTTCTGATCTCTGCAGGGTTTGAATCAGTTACGGTTTCGCCAAGGACTGTCTATGCCGACTCCTCGATGCCTGCCCTTGTCGAGGATTTTACGAAAAATATCTTTATTTCGATGGTGGAGGGTGTCGGCGAAGATGCCGTATCCTCCGGGATGATCTCAGCGGATGAGTGGGAAGAAGGAATCCGCGATCTCTACCGGACTGCCGGAGACGACGGAAGCTTATGCTACACCTTCTTCAAGGCATCCGGAACGAAGCTTTAAGCAAGGGATATATCCTTCAAAGAACATTTTTATTTGTCTGGTTATTATGAAAAGAGAGAACGTTAGAAGAACCGTCATCACGATATCGGCATTCCTGATGCCGCTTACAATCTATTTCATCTCGCCTGTAGTCATACTCATGGCCGCTTCAGAGGGAATAATAAATTCAAGTGCGATGATCTTTTTCATCCTGTTCATCGCCTCCCTGTTCATCGGCAGGATCTGGTGCGGGTGGCTCTGTCCCACCGGGGGTCTGCAGGACGCAGTCGCCGCAGGAAGCAGGAAGAAGGCATCCGGCGGATGGAAGGACTATATCAAGTTCGCATTCTTCATACCATGGATAATGCTGATATTCTGGTCATTTATCGAAGCAGGTGGAATTAAGGGTGCAGAATTCTTTTACGGGGCAGAAGAGGGGATATTCCCGGAGATTCTCTATGTCTATCTGGTAATTGTAATCGCGGTCACGATCCTCACCTTTGCTCTTGGAAGACGCACTTTCTGCAGGTACCTCTGCCCAATCGCCGTGATAATGATCATCGGCAGGAAGATAGGCAACGCACTCCGTATCCCCGGCTTAAAGCTTACGGCTGTTCCTGAAAATTGTGTCGACTGCGGGAGGTGCGATTCCGCCTGCAGCATGGGACTACCCGTATCAAAGATGGTAAAAGAGAATAAAACGGAAAACCGCGAATGCCTGCTCTGCGGCGCCTGCGTTGACGCCTGTAAAAAAGACGCGATAAAGATCGGGTTCGGGCGAAGATAGGGGCTTTTGCCATGGATCTTCCGGCACTTTTTTTCCGGGGAGATTATCCGCCGAATAACCTCAGGATTACTGCTGCAACACTGCCTGCGCCCGCACCGATTCCTGCCGAGACCTGGCGATCGGATAAGACCCCCGGCCCTGCAGGCGGATTCTGTCTCTCGAGTACGGCGACTCTCTTTTCAAGCTCTTTTCCACCTGATTTTAGCCCTTCAATCTCAGCGCGAATCCATTTAACGTCCCTGTTGGTCTCGATTATCTTTTCAAACATCTCGTCGCGGTGCATCTCAAAACCCTCCGGAAAAATGATCTCCGGGGATCTCTCCCCGAAAAATCTTCCCGGCCTTCAGGCCAGGGCAGGCACCGAATCCGCCCAGTTCTCAACCGTGTCGCGGATCGGGTCGGCTTCGTAGCCCGAGATTCTCACTTTTGTCCGTGTGAATGTCACGTAATAGATGTCGCTGTTTGCGTCGTGGCATTTCAGCTGACAGTACCATGTGTCGTTTCCGGAATCGCGGATGGGATCTCCGCCGACTGCAGTTGCAAGATCGCCGTCTGCAAGAATTGCGGTCGATGCGCCGTCCATTGCGGATACCGACGGGCACTTTACGGAGAGCGTTCCCACTCTCTCACCGGCGATATCCTCGAACACCACCTTTGCGATATAGTGTTCGCGGTTCTTTACGACACCGGGGATGCTGACACCGGCTTCGGTGTATGCCGTGCACCCGAAGGGATTGTCGTCGATTACGGACTGGATGATCGCAGAAAAGGTTGTCAGGTCTGCGATTGGGTTTGCAAGTTCACGAACTGCACTTTTTGAATTGCTGGTCTCAATAAAATCGGCCATTCTTCTCTCACCTACTATGTCTTCAATATTGCCGTCCGGGGGAGCAGGGTTACTGCGTCCCGGGCGACATAACATAGTTGTGCGGCCGGGTTTATACCGGGACTCCATGTCCGGTGCGAAAGTTAAAAAAGGAATATTCAGGTCTTATTTTTATATCTGGGTTGTTATTTCTCTTTTCTGCGTGCAAGAAGAACACCGGCGATCCCGGATGCCCCGAGTGCGGCAAGAATACCGAAACCGGGTGTCGCCTTCGCCTGACCGTCAGGAACCATCGCTATGCTCACGGTCGCAGTTCCGCCGGGAAGTACATTCTCCCTGTCGCCGGCATCCGCGTAACCGGGCAGTCTCAGGAGGACGTCATGGGTTCCCGGTTCGACGTCTTTTATCGTCAGGGGTGTAATCCCCCTGTATTCGTTGTCCAGGAATGCGTTTGCCCCGGAGGGAGTCGAAGATATGGCGATCTCTCCTCTTACTGGTTCTGATATCAAAACGAGGTTCGCGGTGACCGTCTGTGTCTGCCCGCTGACGGCTGTTACTACCCGGTCGTAGTCGCGGTATCCGACATGTTCGACAGAAACCTTATAGGTCCCGGGGTTTACGTTCAGCGTGAATGCACCAGGAATTCCTTCGTCGTTCGTCTTTCCCGAGTATCTTCCGTCAAGGTAAACTTCGGCCTCCCCGGGGTACGAGACGACCCTGATGTACCCCATTCCGGGTGCTGACGGTTTCAGGGTCCCGTGAACGGTCATTACTGCCCCGGCCTTTACATATTGCGTCGTCGTCCAGTCGCGGTATCCCGGGGCGGTGAGCCGGATATCGTGGTTTCCTGCTGTGAGATCATTAACCGTAACTGCGGTAATTCCGGCACGTTTACCGTCGACATAGGCATAGGCGTTGTCGGGCTCGGATGTGATCATAAGAGAGCCGTAGCTGGTCTTCGGCTGGAGGCTGTAGCTGCGGGTGACGGTCTGGCCGGCCGAAATAATCACGGTCTCGGCTGTTGCAGTATAACCGCTCTTGTCGACCTGGACACCGTATGTCGCAGGGGAGAGCGAGATCGAGAACGGGGTCGTTCCCCTGAATTTCTTGTCGATATATACCGATCCCCCTGAAGGTGTCGAGTAGATGTTCAGCGTCCCTGATGCAGACGGCCCTGTCTGGAGTGTAATATATACATCGACCTTCCCGCCGGGCCCGGGGGGAGAGGGCAGATTCTGCGAGACGGTGTTGTACCCGGATTTTGAGACCCTTATGGTTTTAAAGGGTGCCATATCGGTTTTGTATTCGACCGAAAGGCTTCCTCCGGAGGTGGAGCCTTTGTAAACACCGTCGAAGTACACCTCTGCCCTGTCGACGTTGCAGCGTACAATATACCAGCCAGTACCGGGAGTCGGCATCGGTGTTGCTGTCTTTGTCGGTGTTATGGTATGCGTTGGGGTCGGTGTTTTTGTCGTAGGCGTGGGTGTCGCCGTTGTCGGAGTTGGAGTAGCTGTAGT
>CAYXKC010000004.1:37223-55416 GCA_964465295.1 uncultured Methanomicrobiaceae archaeon
GTGTTTTTGTCGTAGGCGTGGGTGTCGCCGTTGTCGGAGTTGGAGTAGCTGTAGTTGGTGTTGGTGGTGCCGTAGTAGGTGTTGGAGTTGCAGTCGTCGGTTCTGTTGTCGGTTTTTCGGTGGCAACCGCCTCAAGCACCAGGGATACCGCCGCCTGTTCTGCAGGCTGCAGGGTTACGGATTTTTCGGCGGGCTTATAGCCTTCTTTTGTTACCTTTACGATATGAGTGCCTGCAGTCGTCTCAAAGCCCATAAGCGGGGTTGTACCGATCGCTTTTCCGTCAAAAAGTATCGCGGCACCTGTGGGTGTCGACGTAATCGTGATGTAGCTCATCGCAGGAAGCGAAGGCGTTTCTTCTTCTGTTTCGGCTGCTGAAGCGGGGAAGAACAGGATAACCGCCGCTGCCATGAATAACAGAAAGAGTGTAGTGACTCTCCTCATTTTGATCACAGATTAAAATAGTATAATGTTATTAGAGTTTATTGGAATGAACCGGTGAGACAATCGTTATTTATCCTTTGAGGGACCCAGTGCTCTTTTTAGTTTATATCCGGCAATATCTGCACACTGGAGCAGGTAATCGGCCATTGTAGAGAGTTTAAGTTTGCTCTGGCCTTCCTCCCGGTCCCTGAATGTAAAAGGGATCTCCTTTGCACTCTTCCAGTGCCCTTTCCCTAAAACCTCCATTAGAATTTTGTAACCCCGGGGCTTCATCTCCGCACCCGAGACTACATCCTTCTTTATTGCAAAGAATCCGCTTACGGGGTCGGTAATAGATGGGAAGAGCATTCTCCCGAAAACAGTCGCTCCAAGTGATATAATCCTTCTTTTAAGAGGCCAGTTTACGATATCGCCGCCATTCGTATAGCGGCTGCCGACAACGACATCGAACCCTTCGTTCTTTATTGACAAATAGAATTCAGGGATAAGATCGACCGGATGTGAAAAATCCGCGTCTATCACCTGTAATATATCGGCCATTGCCTTATCAAATCCCTCTACAACCGACTGGGAAAGGCCGTGATCCAACTCCCTGACAATAAGGTGCAGGTTCTCCATCGTCTCCTGCATATCATGGATATACTCTTTCGTCTTATCCGAAGAATCGTCGTCTACTACAAGAATCTCTGTAGAAATACCCGCATTTCTGCATGTATTTTCAACACTCGCGGCAATCTGCCTGATATTCTCCTCTTCATTGAAGGTTGGAATAATTACTGTAAGATCATAGACCGTTCGTTTATCGTCGTCTTTTATCATTTCGATCCTTTTATAACAATAATATTGGCAGGATAAGTGGTAAAGTGTTGTCATCCTTCCTGTTCGCGCAGCCTGGACAGTTCAGTTAATATGAAATGGTTGTATAGACCGGGATTTTCGGATTTTAAATAATTTTATTAGAATGGCTAATAGATACTCTGTTGAATTAGAATGGGCGCAAAAAAAAGCAGAAAGAGTGTGGGGAAGAAAAGCCCTCAGCATGAGGAGAAAAATGAGGAATATGTCGTTGAATCCTTTGGAGACCTGAATCCGGGGAATCTTAAGAACGTTATTTTGAAAAACCGGTATTCACAGGCCCTGCTGGTTCTGTTTGGCGTCGGGTTTATCCTGAGATTCTTCAACCTGGGGTTCAACTCACTATGGCTGGACGAAGCGACGACACTTACCTATGCGATAAAGGGTTATTCGGGGATATGGAGTTCTGTTCAAAATGAGTTTCATCCGCCTCTTTTCTACTGGATTGAACATTTCATGCTCATATTCGGCGACAGCGAGTTTGTGCTCAGGTTTATGCCGGCCCTTTTCGGTGTTCTTGCAATCCCGGTCTTCTACCTGATCGGGCGTGAGGCCGTCGGACGCGAGGTGGGAATAATCGCCGCACTGCTGGTGACGGTTTCGCCTTTCCAGATATACTATTCGCAGGATGCCCGTTCGTATACGATGATTCTTCTCTTCTTCTCGATCTCACTTTTGGCCTATATCTACGCCCTGAAGAGCAGGGATCTGAAATGGTGGATAATATTCGGCATAGCATCAGCGGTTGCATTCTGGTCCCATTATTATACGATTATCGGGACGGGTGTAATCATCCTTCATGCAGCGGTGTTCAATTACAGGGAAATAATTGAAGACGGCCGGTTCAGGAAGAAATTTTTACTTGCTATTGCGGCATTTGCGATAATCTCCATTCCGCTGCTGATGATTATATACGAAAGGTATCTTGCTCTTTCCGCCGGTGCACCAACATACGGTGTTCTCGGGGTGTCGCTGGTATACTCGTCAATAATATCGTTTTCAGGATTTGAGGAGTGGATTGCAGTAATATTCAGTATTTTGTTTATTATTGGAGTTATCTATCTCTTCAGGAAAGATCTCTCTCTTACGACTTTGGTACTGGCTCTTCTCCTGGTACCGCTTTTATTCAGCGTCATTATATCTGCAAAGATAACGATGAATCCCAGGTACCTCATTTATCTTCTTCCCGCCTTCTATCTCGGGATCGCATCCTCATATATGCCCATAAAGGAGCTGATAAAGAACGATAAGATGATCTGTGTCTTTATGGCAGTCATTGTCCTCGTAAGCCTCCCGTTTATGATGACCTATTATACCGGTTACTCCAAGAACGACTGGAGAGGGTTTTCAGGGCAGCTTGAGAGCATAACCGAAGAGGGAGATATTATAGTCGTTCTTCCGGGCTATATGAAACAGCCTCTTGATTATTATTATTCCAATGTCAGCGACGGCACAATAGAGTTAACCGCCGATTCAGGAGCGGCTCTTGAAAAAATCCACACTTTATATCCCGGTAAAAACATCTTTTTTGTGGTTACAGGGGATATTTATGCTGCAAATCCGGCCGGAGATGCAGTTGAGTGGTTAAATGCCAATACCAAACCCCTGGGCCGGAATATGGGAATTAATGTTTTCGGGATTATTCCTGAAGACCAGTGATCCCCCCACAAATATCCTCTTAATACTACTTTTTTGCATAAAGAATCAAAGAAAGGCCGATGCCTGCTTTCTCAAATATGGCATCGAACTTTTTTGAGAGTGACAAAAGACATTCATTGTTGAAGAGTGCGAAGAAAGGGGATACGAAGAATATCGTCTTCGTCCTGGCGCACAAGAAATCTCCGAAAAGTTCCCTCAGTTCTTTTGGCGAATAGAACATTAGATGCGTCTCCCCGTAGTTTCTCCCGCGGCCGAAGAGATCCCACATCATCTCATATAATCCCCAGAATGAAAATTCATTCGGGGTGGTAATCACAATCCCCCCGCCCGGGCCGAGTATTCTTTTTATCTCGGAGATCATCTTTTCCGGGCTGATCAGGTGCTCGATAATCTCTGCGCAGATGATCTTGTTTGCAGTTTCAGGTTTTAGCGGCAAATATTCCGCGTCAGCGATGATATAATCCGCGTTGGGGATATTTTTTTCGCGTGCGAATTTGAGTGCGTTTCTGTTGAGGTCGATCCCAATCACCATCTTTGACCCCGACGCTCCCGTTTCACGAATCTGTACCCCGCTTCCGCACCCGATGTCAACCACAATATCGTCTTTTCCAATATCCAGACCGGATTTGATCTCATCGGTTCTTCTCTGCTGCCAGTATTTCTGGACGAGAAGATCGGAGTTGTATGCCTTCTCGTCGATATCGCCTTCAATTGTATTGTAAAACTCGTTCAGCGACTCTTTTTCAAGGTCCTTCAAAAAGAACGATCTTATCCCGAGCATGTCGACGAGGACCTCGACGAACCTTGTCATAAGCGAGAAGCTTACCGCGTATACTCCGCTTATGCCCATAAGCGCAAAGAGACCGACTATTCCGGCCTCCTGGATGCCCCAGCCCGCCGGGGTCAGCGGTACAAACGAGAAGAGTGTCAGGAACGGGTTGAGAATCAGTGCGTCCGTAAACGAGATCTGGTGAATGTTCAGTGCAAGGGCTATGAAGAACCACTCGAGGCCCTTCAGTATCCAGCCGGACACAGTTATGAGCAGAATATACCTGTAGTGCCTCTGGACTTTCCTGCTCTCCCGGCCGAGGTCGATTAACCTCTGCAGGGTCCTGAAATTTCCCGAGAACCTGATGATCCCTGCTGAAGGATACATTATGGCAATATATAAAACCAGAATCCCTGCCATCAGGATTAATGCGACAGCGAGAGTCTGGAGGGCGCTTCCCGAAAAGATGCTCGAGTATACGTAGACAATTCCCAGTGACGCGACTATGATCTTGAAGAAAAGGTCATAGATATATGTGCTGGTAATCGTAGCAAGACCGCTTTTAGTCGATATTCCATGTTTTTTGAGTGCATATGCGACAAAAAGGTAGCCGCTTCTTGCCGGAGTGAAATCGGAGGCAAGCATCCCTGCCATGTGGGAGAAGAAGACAAATTTCAAACGGATTTTTTTATCGATATCGGTTAATATTCTCTTAATCCTGAAAGACATCAGGATATTGTTCAGCAGGTAAGCGAATATCGCGGGAACTATAAAGATGAGATTAATCCCGCCGATTATCTGCAGGATGTCCTGTATGCCTGAAATATAGAGGATAAGCGCTATTATAGAAACTGCCAGAATATATTGAAAGATCCTGATAATCTTTCCGGATAGAATCTTTTCAGGCATTTTCATTATGTTTGATTTTTATTCATTAATATAGTTCAGTTTATATCGCTCAATGGGACTTACCAGAATCGAAGATCTCCTCGTCCTCCGCTCTCCACCGGGGATCGGCGATCGCCAGCAGTTCGAGGTCGGAGTCTCCCGTGGATTCGATCCACTGGACTGCTCCGGGAGGGATGTATACGGCCTGTCCGGCACACACATCTTCAGTCTCGTCGTCTATGTGCATGATTCCCCTACCTGAAATTATGTAATAGATCTCCACCGAGCTTTTAAGCCTGTGCGGGATCGTCTTATCCTCTTTTCTCACGAAGGCGTGGGCAATGCCTGCATTCATAATAAGCCGCCCGTTTCCGCGCTCTTCCTCCCTGTCGGGGTGCAGGAGCTCGCAGAGTATGCACCCGTCTCCTGCAGTAAAATATTCAGCCTTTTTTGTATCCCTGATTATCAATGCCGGCCCTCCGGATGATTTATTTTTTGTACCTCAAGATACATAACAGTAAGACAGGAGAAGAAACAATGGCAGAAAAAAAAGTAAAGCTCGAGACGAATCTTGGCGACATAGTGATAAAATTATACGACGATATGCCTGTAACAGCAGGGAATTTCGAGAAGCTTGTCTCAGAAGGTTTTTATGACGGAATCATATTCCACAGGGTGATAAGGAACTTCATGGTTCAGGTCGGATGCCCCAACGGAACAGGAACCGGCGGCCCGGGTTATAATATAAAAGACGAGTTCGTAAAGGGCCATCCGAATCTTCGTGGAACGCTCTCGATGGCGAACACCGGAATGCCCGATACGGGCGGAAGCCAGTTCTTCATCAACCTGGTGGACAATACATATCTCGACTGGGACAATCCCCAGACACCCTCAAAGCACCCTGTCTTCGGCGAAGTGGTCGAGGGAATGGATGTAGTCGACAGGATTGCTATGCAGCCTGTGGACAGGATGGATAAGCCGAGGAACGAGACGAAGATAATAAAAGCTACCGTTCTCTAATCCCCGGATTATTCTTTTTTAAAATTATTAAGACCCCCTGGCAGATTACACCTGCAAGAAGGGAGATGAGAAGCAGTGCGGAAAAGGCCGCGAGCATCGCCCCCGGACCAGGGAGAGTGATTCCCGAAAGCCCGGCGGCCATTACGAACATCCCGGCGATCATGCTGCCCGAGAATACGGAAAATACAGGGGAAAAACTCTCTTCGCCTTTTTTATTCATCTCGGAATAGACTGCAAGGGCTGAAGCGGCACCGGCGGGTGAAGCGACAAGTCCTGCAACAGCAGAGGCTGTGGTTCCGGCAAAAGGGATGAACAGGACTCCTGCTGTAAATCCGGCGATAAGGGCGGATTTATATTCCCCGGCCGCTGCAACTGCCGCAATGCATGCAAATGCCGGAAGAACAGCCGGAGCGTCCCCTGCGATGAGGAAATTAACGGCGGCCTGCACCGCCAGTCCTGCAGTAATGATCCCGGCGAATATCTTTATCTTATCCATATTCATTGCAACCATTCCGTCTTTCAGGCCGGCCTGAAGCGGTTGCCCTTGGTTTTTATCAGGTCCATCTTCTTCATCTCGCCGAGCATATCCTTCAGGAACTTTTCATCCAGGTCGAAGCGAAACTCGTCGTTTGTGTCTTCGACAGTGAATTTGATGTTCTTCATATCTAAAAAGAGTTCGTCGAATGACGGTCTGTCGCTCTCCTTTAAGTAATCTACAATCTTTTCGGCTAGCAGGTATTTGATGTACCCGTTCTCCCTGAGCCTCCAGACAGAATCCTCATCTATATCATATTTCTCCAGTATCTCATCGATCATCTCCGGTTCGGCGGCGATTGAAAATTCAGGCGGAAGTGTGACATGCGTCTCTGTTCCGGACATTATGTTTATTATTGTGTTGATATTGAAACCTGTTCTCTTCTCAGGCGAAGAAGCCTCAAGCATCATATCTGAGGGCACCGCAGTTATAATATCCCCGGGCCCGGCAGTATCTTTAAGCAGCCATCCGCCATCCGCCTCTTCCAGGAGGCCGTTTTCATTCAGCAGATGGAATATGGTCCGCATCCCACCTGACTGGCCTTCATCCTCTTCGTCAGCGTCTTTCCATCCGCCGCATCCTTCAAAACCCGGAAGATCCGATATGCGGTCTCCCGGAGATGCCGAACCGAAGAATCCTGAGAGCATCTCTTTCCTTAGAGAAAGTTCGTCGATTATCTCGGAATACATCTCGGACATAAGTGCCTGGACATCGGTTTTATCACCGGCATCTTCGTATTTTTTCTTCTCTTCGCCAAAGAGGGAGAGGAAATCGTCGATCCTGCCGGTGCAGATCGTCTCCTTTACCAGGGTGCTGATTCTCCGGCTCTTCGCCTTGAATCCGGATTTTTTCAGCTTTGATGTGAATTCATCCGCGTGGTCGGGGTTATAGAAAATAATCGTTTCTTCGAAGGTCATTCTATCTTATAGATAGAAAAGCCTGCATCTTAAATAAATGCTAACGCTTTATTCCGGCCCGGCGGTACAGTAAACTCCTTTATCGGTTTTTACAAGGTCTATCCCGGATTCGGCCATCACCCTGCCTGAACTGTTCTCTATCGCCCTTACCGTGACATGCACCGTCCCCGGGAGTTCGTCTTCCTCCGGCGTGTAGCCGCCCCTCCACATATATGTCCACCAGACAGTGCCGTCTGTTGTGCACGGCGAATCGCATGTGATTATCTCAGGCGTCCAGAGTACAAAACCGCCGTAGTCCGCCGACCACTCGAAAGTCACATCCTCTTCTCCGTAATACACTGCAGTAAGGCCGATCCCCACGGCAGATGACATGTAAGATGTCCAGCATTCATTCACGGGGACGATCTCCACCTTTCCTGAATCTTCAGATAAACATCCCCCGGCAGCAGCGGCAAACACGAAAAGGAAGAATGCAGCTGCAGTCAGACTTTGCACATTCTGCATATATCGTAATATCGTTGTCCTGCTCTTTTACCTTATGCAGGACCCCCGGGGATCGGCAATCATTTCTGTCAACTTTTTTTTGTTTAAGGTTCAACCAGAATATAGAATGAAGGGGATAAGGGACGAGATTATATCGAAGTTTCTTGAGGCCGACCTGCAGGTTCACCCCGAGGTTGTCCTCTATCTCCTTGAATCCGACGATCCGGGTCTTATCGACGAGGTTATTGCAAACGTTCCCCCTGAGGCGTTCGTGGCGCTTCCGGCACATATCCCCGGCTTCAGGCTTGAAGGTTACGAGCCGGCAAGGCCCAGGCTGAAGGTCGATCTCCCGGAGCCGGAAACCCCCCCTTCGCCTCCACCGGGCAGGGCCGAGACCGATGGCGAGCGCTTCATGCCCGAAGGCGATGTCGATGTAGTATACGGCATGCCCGCACCGGGCAACGGCGGGGTGGACTTCAACGATTTTGTATTCTATTTCAGGGACAGGTACGAAAAGCTTGCAAAATATCTCAGGAAGAGAGGCGAGGCGATCCCGATCTCGGCACTTACCCAGACCGACCGCTACAGGCAGGACGAGGTCTCGATAATCGGGATGGTATCCGATCTCAGGAACACATCCAAAGGCCACAGGATGGCCGCACTCGAGGACCCGACGGACTCGATAAACGTCCTCTTCAACAATAAGCGTGAGGTCTTCGTGGAAGCCGAGAAGCTGATCCCCGACGAGGTCATCATGGTCAAGGGCAAACTGTCATCAGATGGAAACCTCTTCTTCGCCGATACGATGATGCGCCCCGACATCCCGGTCAACAATGCGCCTTTTAAGAGCAGAACCCCCGGAAAGGCAGTATTCATATCCGATGTCCATGTTGGAAGCGACACCTTCCTCTCAGAAGAATGGGAGCGGTTTTCAGTATGGCTGCACGAATCGGATGCAAAATATCTCCTTATTGCAGGGGATCTCGTTGACGGCATCGGGATATACCCGGACCAGGACAAGGAGCTTACCATCGCGGATATAGACCGGCAGTACGAGGAGTTCGGCCGGATGATCTCCGCCCTTCCCCGACACATACAGATCATCATCTCCCCAGGAAACCACGACGCGATCAGGGGATCGGAGCCCCAGCCGGCACTCCCGGAGAGGTTCTCGAAATATCTCCCGGAAAATGTCGTGCTGGTCGAAAACCCGGCATTCATCCGGCTCCAGGGCGTTGGCATCCTGATGTATCACGGGAGAAGCTACGACGACCTGATATCGATGATACCGGGGGCGTCCTATACGAAGCCGGATGAGATGATGGTCGAGATGCTGAAGAGGAGGCATCTTGCCTGCACTTACGGGATGAGAACCCCGATCCTTGCGGCAAAGGAGGACTGCCTCGTAATCGATCCCGTTCCCGAGATCCTTCATACGGGCCACGTTCATATATGCGGTGCGGTGAACTACCGGGGTGTTTTGTGCCTCAATACGGGAACATGGCAGTCGCAGACCTCTTTCCAGAAGCAGATGAACATCCAGCCAACCCCGGCACGGGCGATGGTCGTCGATCTCCAGACGCTCGAGCCCCAGATCTTCGATTTTTCGGGCGAGACCAAATAGGGGAAAAGATTGAAATCAGGGTTTTTTATAGACCCTTCATCTTTTATCGTTTTTTATTAAGAATATTATCTTCCGGTGATACCTCTATCACACTACCTCACATCGATCCTCATGAACTTCACGTACGCAATCCCGAAGAAGATCACCGGGATAAGAATGAGTGCGATGATATTTACGAACATTCCTGACAGGAGCCCGGGGATGTCCACCCCTGCTTCGGCATCTCCCGTCGCCTGCCCGTACATCAGGCCCGCCGCCGCCGGGTTGGTGATGCTTGTCGTGATCTTCTGGTAATTGCCTCCCGGGGAGAAGAACGATATGGTCTGCATGAATGCCATCCGCAGTTCGGAGTATTCCCTGATCTTCTGCTGATACTGCTCCAGCTCTTTTGCGACGGCCTCGCTCTGCAGAGACTGGTCTTTCAGGATATCCGGCATCTCCGGCTGCGATCCCACGACGATATCCGTTACTGCAGGCGTCATCAGGACGATCGAGATCAGGCCCGAGAAGATCGTGTATATGACCATGGTGTAGATGAGCGCCTTTCCGCTGTCTTCGGTGATCGCCGACATGCAGATGGCAACGGCGAAGTACGAGAATATAAAGAGAAATGAAAATCCGCAGAAGAGTATGATCAGCAGGATCTCGGTTGGATTAGGCACAATACTGAACACGAGCAGGGTCGCGAACGATATGACGAGGACTACCGCGAATGCGAGGAAGAGTGCCGCAATAGCCCCGAGAGCCTTTCCGTTGATGACTTCGTCGCGGTATACTGGGTGGGCGAGGAGTATCTTTAACGACTTGTTCTCCCGCTCCTTTGAGATAAGATCGAAACCCATCGCGATTGCAAGTATAACTCCTATCATGTAGAACGGCGTGGTCATGGAATTGAAAACCAGAAGAACGGAAGGCATCAGGACAGTTTCCGTTTTTAAATCCCCGACACCGATTATGACCGTCTGGTCATCGTTGTAAGCCGCCAGTATTTCGTTATACTGTGAGACACCGCCTATAAGGCCGATAATCGCGACCATCAGGAATATGCCGAGGATCAGGAGGAACTTCCTGCTCCTTACGTGATCGAGGAACTCCTTTCTTGCAATCTCTATTACGCCCGGGTAAGACATTATTCCCCGCCTCCTGCGGCTTCTTCTGCCCGATAGTAAGTGAGGAAGAGATCTTCGAGCGATTTTTCTTCCGTTTTTATCCCGTGAAGCCTTACACTTGCCCCGGAGCACTGGTCGATTATCCTGTCCATGATATCGGAGCTGCAGAACAGGGTCGCAGTCATCCGGTCGCCGGAGTAAGATGCGTTGAGGATTTCGGGGTGGACGAACTCCGGCATCGGATCGCGGGTTTCGATATGTATTGTGACTTTTGAGTCGTCAGGGTTTTCCACCTGGCGGCTCAGTTCATCGAAACTGCCCTGTGCAACAAGTTTTCCTTTTGAGAGAAGCCCGACGGAGGTGCAAACTTTGCTCACTTCTGAGAGGATATGGGACGATACGAGTATCGTCTTTCCATCCTTTGCCACGTCTTTCACTATCCTGCGGTAGTCGGCAACTCCCTGCGGGTCGAGGTTTGCGGTCGGCTCATCAAGGATGACGACGGCCGGATCGTTTAACAGTGCGCTTGCAAGCCCGAGCCTCTGCCTCATTCCTTTCGAGTAGCCGCCGACATATTTCGTGACTCCGTCGAGGCCCGTGAGGGAGAGGAGATCCGGGATGCATCTCCTGTATTCGGCAGACTCCATCCTGAAGAGCCGTGCAAAGTAGATGAGGTTCTCCTCCGCGTTCAGTTCAGGATAAAATCCGACATCCTCGGGCATGAAACCGATTTTATTCTTGACTTTTATCGGGTTTTTTGCCACCTCAACCCCGTCGATCAGGCACTGACCTTTTGTCGGTTCGATAAGTCCTGTAAGCATCAGGATCGTAGTGCTCTTTCCCGCACCGTTCGGGCCCAGGAGCCCGAATATCTCCCCGACCGGGATCTCGGTATTGAGATCGTCCACTGCAGGAACACCGTTATATTCCTTGGTAAGGTGGTCGAAGCGGATCATCTGCGATCCCCCTTTTCCGGGACAGGCTTCTGCGTCCGGTTCTTTTCACAGAATATTTTCATACGTCAACATATTGATGTTGACAACATATTTATTTTTTGGAAAAAGTGAACTGGTTCAATCAGGTGTTCCGGAAATCTGCTCTTTTTTCCTGAGTTTATAGAGATCCGCAGCGGCAATTCCGGCGGTAGTAAATAGGGATGCAACAGCAGTCCACAACCCGATAAGAAACAGGAAGCAGATCGTCGCCATCGGGACGGCATAGACCACGAAGAAGTGGTAGTCGAAATCGACGAACAGGGGAGTCATGCAGATCAGCGGTGATATGAGGGTGATTCCAAAGATAATCGCCGCGAATATCAAAAAGCAGACCATGATCTCGATCCACGTCCTCCTGAAAAACCCGGGCAGTCCTGCAATGGTGCCCGGCAGGCTCCTCTTTTCAAGAACAATAAGGGGAATTGCGTACAGCGAAATTACCAGGAGTGGTATGGTGTACAGAATCTTTTCGATGACAGCAGTTACAGTTGCAAGAGGTAGGATCGGGACATAATAGACGAACGGGATCTCGAACATCGTTGTTCCCAAGGTTGGGTACAGGTGTGCATGCCAGGGCTGGCGGAGGATAAATGCATAAATCACCGTTGCGATGACTGCCAGGATGAGCGACCACACCGAGATCGTTTTCAGGTGCTTTTTGGTGTCTAACATCGCTTTTCTTATGGCCCCGGGCTTTTCAGGATTTTTCGACAGATCAAGGATAACTGCAGCAAAAAGGAAATTCAGGCAGAAGAAGAAGATAAACTCAACCAGAAAAGTAAGGAAAAATCCATAGTAATAGCCGAGGGACCAGTACGTGTAGCTGCCCGAACATGTCATGATGGAATACGCCTTAAAAGCCATTTCTGTGAGATACATCAATAGCAGGGCAAGGCCTGCAAGAAGCGGGTACCACAACAGTTTTCTGTTGTTTACAAGAGTTTTGATGCTCCGGACCGCAGTTCCTGCTCCATACCCGATCCTCTCTCCTGCGCCGTCTCCTCCTCCGCCGTGCTCTGCCGGATCATGTTCACGGGCGGGAGAAGGCTCTGTCAAAGCTGTCTGGAGGGCTCCTGTCAGCGGGCACCACGCCGCCCTCCGGTTCGGAACAGGGAATTCAGTCATAACAATTTCTCCTGGAGTTCTGCGATATCGCCCGGACTTTTCGTGTAGATGACAAGGATTTTATTTCCTGTCGTGGTTATGTCAAGCGTTTTCGGGTAGCGGTGCCGGATGTGGGAATGATACAGGATTGAAATAAAGAAGAGCAGCATGCAAACATAGTAGACCGAATAAACAAGGAACAGTGCCGTGCTGGTTTCGGCGGATATCCAGTCGAGGTATCTTTCGTAAATGTTCGCACTCATCAAAACCGGAAGGACGATCAACATCATTATCACTAACCAGTGGGGCAGGGGCAGGTTTTTATCCCGGATCTCTGCAGATGCGATCGTCTCCTTCCTGATGGCGACCGGCCTGCGGAGCGGCCTGCGGATTACTATCGAATCCTTTTCGTATTCAAGAGAGGCCTTTTTGATATCGCCCGATACCAGTATGGCGCTGTAGGCGAGCAAAAGACAGCAGACGAAAAATCCTGCCAGAATGGGGGCCATGATATATGCCAGGACGGTAAGGAGAACAAATGCTGTAACCGCCGTTATAAAAAGGATGAAATAAACGGGCTTCCTTCCTGTCGAGGCATAATCTACGATCATGCCGGTGATAACCCTGTCCGGGCTACCGGGGTAATGTGCCGGTTTCGTTCCATATCCGGTTATCATATCCAGGGCGGTGCTCCCGGATTTTGCCGGGCACCAGCCCGTCATTTTCCTGAGATATTCCAGGAAAAATGTCATAGCAGACTCTCCTTAAATTCTGCAAGCTCTTCGTGGTTCTTCCCGTAAATCACCAGTTTCTTATTCCGGGTGGTCGTGATTACGAGGGTTTCGGGGTACCTGCGCCGGATTCGCAGGGAATTGTAGATCGCAAGGAAAAAAACCGTGATGCTGATAAAGTATCCCAGGTACATGGCGAATCCCGGTGTGGAGGTGACACCCGATACCCAGCTCAGGTAACGGTCGTATATGCCCGTTATGGAATATACCGGGATCAGTACGAGTGAAAATATCGTCATGAACCAGTAAACCACAGGTCGGTGGTTGTCATGCATCTCCACGGCCGAGATCTCTTCCTTCTGGATGTTCACGGGCCTGAATACCGGCCTGTATATTATTATATTTTCGCGATCGGTTTCAATCCGCGTCTTTTTCAGGTCGCTGTATGCCAGTATGAATGCCGCCGCGAACAGGAAGCAGAAGAGGGCTATGGCGTCGGCCCCGATAAAGAAGAGGCTGACGAATTTGAGGCCGAAGACGATTGCCGCTATCCCGGCGCCGAACATCAACAGGTTCAGGAGGGACGATCCCGACGAGCCGTAATCGACTGTTCTTTTATTGCCGGTTCTTTCAGGGCCGCCGGGGGACTGCCCATGTACGGCTTTGTATTCTTGATTTTTGCCCGGGGCCGCCATTCCCGTCTTCGCCGGACACCAGCCCATCCATTTGTGGATTGTCTCCGATATCCGTATCGTCATACTATCGCCCTCACTTTTTCAAAGAGCTCGTCGGCCATCCTTGTCGGGTCGTCGGTTTTCTCTATTTTGACGCCGAGCTCTCCGGCATAATCCCAGAGAAGCTCGATGCATTCTTTATACCGCTCGCAGTTCTCGCAGTCACCTTCGTGCTCGAACCATACCTGGACCCCGTGCTTTTCGGATACGAATATAATTGCGGCGGTTTTGAACGGTATCGACCGGCCGATGAGGACCCCGCGTTCCGGATTGATTTTTTCGACAGAGATGCTGTTCGCCTTAGCCATATCCCGGAGGATGGTCTCAATCCTTTCGTTCATGAGAATTAATGCACGGGAGACAGCCTGCCGGGATATCCCCAGCTCTTTTGCAATCGCTATATTGGCCATGCCGCCCCGTCGCATCGCCCAGAAAGTAAACTGCTTTTCATCCGTTGGCAGGAACATGAGTCAACATTTGTTTGTTGACAATATATATTTTTTCGTGGACCTTTGAAGGACTAGTTTAGAAAAAAGATGGAGAAGTTCCCGTTTATCCCCATCCAATAAGTTCGTGGGATTCGAACCCGTTGTACCCGACGATATATTTGTTGGAATACTGGTACAGGACGGGAACGGGTATGCCCGGTTCAAACCAGTATGTGCACCCGACGGTGTTATCGGGGTTGTAATAGCAGTATTTCCGCGCCTCCGGATATGTTCCCGCCGGGACGGTGACGGATTCGGTGCCCAGGTATACGAACGTGTGAATCTTCTCCCCGAAGGGTCTGTTCTCCTGGTTAAGGGGTTCGGCAGTCAGATTTTCTATTGAATAGATCTGGCCGTCTCTTGTATTGATTAAAATTCCTCCAAGCTGTTCGCTTATAGCTGCATCAATATATTGATCAGTGACTACACTCCAAGTCTCCCCTTTGGAGATATACCTGTAATGTATTGCCTGAATTCCGTTGTACTCGTACACAGATCGTTCGGTCCTGCTGGAATAATACCTATGGACGACTCCGTTAGGGGGCATCTCTGAAGTGATGTTTTCACGGTATTCGCACCAGGAGTAATCCCTGCCGAATACATCCGTGGAATTAAACCGGTCCCCTGATTTCAATACTCCTTCGTCCTGCGGAGCAGTCGTTTCTTCAGGAACCTGAGTAACCTCCGCTGTGGTTTGTGTTTCCTGCGGTGTTTTTTCAACTGGAGATGTATGGCCGGAACCGGTACACCCCGCTGAGATTACCGCCGCGACTGCCAGTAAAACCGCAACAAACAGTATTTTCGAGAGCTTCATCTTTTATCCCCACCCGATCAGTTCATCCGATTCGAATCCATTATAGCCGACTATTCCGCTGTGTGGAAACTGAACGAGAACCGGTACTGGAATCCCCGCTGCAAACCAGTATGTATAATCAAAATTATCTTCGGAGTAGAAGTACTTCCCAGCATTCTGGAATGCTCCCGCCGGGACTGTCACCGTTTCTGTTCCCAGGTAGGTTAAAGTAATCTCCTTTCCGAAATACTTTGAATTTCCGACCTCGACCTCTTCAACCGGGTAAATTGTTATTTCAAGTTCATTGTCTTTTGTTGTCATGATTCTCGTTCCGCAAAGCCTGAGATTTCGGGATTTATCATAAAAATTTTCAGATACAGATGACCATCCCTGTGTTTTGGAATCATAGCTGTATTTTACCAGAATTGCAGGTTTTCCGTCGTATTCGCTGTCTGAACGTTCAACTCTCCTGATACCGATGTTTTGTTTTATACCGTTCGGGGGCATCTCCGAGGTTGTATTGATCCTGTATTCATACCAGTTATACGCCCTGTCAACAACTGTTTCCGAACTAACCTGTTCTCCATGTTTCAGTCCTCCTTCGGTCTGCGATTCGGTGGTATCCGCAAGGGTCATGGTCGCCTCTGCTGTAATCTGTGTTGTCTGCGGTGTGTTTTCCGCGGTAGTTGGCTCTCCTGAACCCGTGCACCCGCCGATGACTGTCGCCACTGCTATCATGAGGACAGTTAAGAACAGGGTTATTGATCTTTGCATGTCAACACTTTAGTATTGACGGAGTATATATTCCTGTGGGTGCTGTGTGGTGGGATCTACATCTCCACAGATCCGGCAACGAGATAGCCTCCGTCCGGAGTCGGGTTCACAGAGAAAACCCTTGATATGCCGGTCACATTCTCCGGGTAGCCGATTAAAAACGCACTCTCCGATCCGTCTGTCTCTGTTACTTTTACCCGTGTCACGTTTCCGTCGAGGTTTTCTTCTTCGATCTTCCTGTAGAGTGTCAGGTCGTGGTCGTATGAATCGGCCCGTGACGGAAGGAATTCCTTTATAAGGACGTTTCCTTCATTGTCGAGAATATACTTCCGCTCGCCTTCACCGCGTAAATATATCTCAATGGTTCCGTTATCGAGGGGCTTTACAGAAAAGACTTCGCCGTCGACATTGTCGACAAATCTCGTCTTCCAGAGATAATTCCCCTGGAGATCGAGAGCAACGATCATATACCCGCTCTGTTCAGGATCAGTGCATCCCACATCGGGATCATAGCACCCGGCATGGCAGTTCACCAGGATAAAGCCGTCCGGAGACATTACAACCTCCCTGCAATACGTGAATTCCTTTGCTTTTATCTCCCAGACGGTCTCTCCCCCGCTGTCTGCACAAAGTATCCACCCGTCGGCACCGTCCTCGTTCACTTCTCCGGCTAGTATATAACCCCCGGATGGCGAGGAAATGGCGTCGACTGTGCGTTTTTCACGAGGGTAGTGCCGGTGCCACAGCTCGTTTCCGTCTTCATCCAGCCGGATAACGATTCCGTTCTGCATTATTGCTGTATATTCTCCAGGTGTCGAAATGATCCTTCTGATATCCAGAAGATCTCCTTCATTATAATCGGAACCGCTCCGGCTGATATCCCATACTGCATTGCCGCTGCTGTCAAATTTCATCGCTCTGAAGCCGCGTGACTTCTCCCCGGACAGGAACATCCCGGTCATTATGTAACCCCCGTCATTCGAAGGGCAGACCTCCTGCATAAAGTCACTATATCCGTTTATGACGGTCTGCCATTCCGTGGTTCCGTTTACATCGATCTTTGATACCAGCGAGTTCCCGGTTATGACCGGAGATGACGGGGGAGCAACAGAGTGCAGGCCTGAGAAAACGGTGGAAAATACAATGGAAAAGAGAAGCGGCCCGAATAAAAAAACGATGGCAAACGCCACTATCGCGAGAATCACAATCTGCCCCGCCGGATAATCTCCCGTTTTCTCTCCTTCCGGTTTGGTTGTAGCGAACCCTGTTTTCTTCTCGTCCTCCTTTGGCTCATCCGATTTCTCCCTGTCATAGGACTGCGAAACGATGATATGACCGATTAGAACAACCAGCGGGATCACCACCATGGCTGCTAAAAATCCGCTGAACGAGTTCGCCCCTCCGCTGACCGCCTTTATAGTGGCCGCCGAATCGATGAATTTGAAACAGAAGAAAAAGATCGAGAGAAGAGCGATTATCGTAATCTTTCGCTGGTACATGAAGAGAAGAGTCGCCAGAACGGCAGGGATGAAGAAGTATGCAAACAGCAGAATGCCTGCGTCCGGGCCGTCCAGTTTCATCCCGAAGAAATACGCCTCCCAGTTGAGGATGAACACGAAGAGATACATTAAAGCGTTTAAAATTAAAGTCGCGAGCAGGATAATAGTGAATATCTGGTCGAGATCCTCTGCCGCCCCCCGAAGATTCATAATAATTATTTATCTATAATTATATTATATTTTTTTCTGACCTGACCATTGACCGGACTTCGTAATACCATGACTGCATTTATCCTCCAGGCACCTCTTTAATGCCGGCTCTCATAGAGCAGTTTAGTAATCCGTCAATCGGGAGCCTTCCCAATTCTTCTCTCAAGATACTCGATCTTCCTCTCCATTTTCTCGACAGTCTGCCTGAGCAGCGCAATATCGGTCTTGACGTCCGGCATTGCGGCCCTCATCCCTGGTGTCGATAAGAACTCTCTCTCGACCCATTTCCTTAATTCCCGTGTGTCTCTCTCGGAAAACAATCCGTTAAGCTGTGTATCCATACTTAACCCTCCTTTTTAACCTCAGTCGGCCACCCTCTCAAGAATGTCCGAGATATTGTCGATTTTTTTCTCCATCCTTTCAACAGTCTGCCTGAGAAGTGCAACTTCGGTTTTAAGATCCGATATTTCTGCCAGCCTCTCCGATCCGAACTGCTTCTCCATCCATTCCTTAAATTCGCGGGTATCACCCTCCGAGAATATTCCCGTAAGTCGTGTATTCATT
>CAYXKC010000004.1:55516-59135 GCA_964465295.1 uncultured Methanomicrobiaceae archaeon
TGTAATACCTTTTGAGATAAGGCGGCTCTTCGCCGATGCGGTTTTCTCCGGTGACAAGCCCGGCTTTTTCGAGCTGTTTTAAGTAGATGTTTACAAGCGGCCGGGAGATCCCGACTTCTTCGGAGATCTCCCGTGCAAACTTCTCTTCATGCGTAATCGCTTTGAGTATGTTGAGCCGCTGTTCATTTCCAAGAAAATTGAGCAGTTTAGCAAGTTCAGTCACTGTGGCAGGGTTCAACATGCTAATGTGTTTATTAATTTTTACACATAATAAATCTTTTTTACAGATGCCCTGTGTTGTCTTCAGATCGTTTCAGATTGTTCCATTGAAAATAACATCCCTGAATCCCAGGTCGGTATAGGTGATATCTATTCTGATGAGAACTACTAGAACTCAGGACAGTGAAATATTACATGGAAAAAAGCAGTTCATTACAGTTGCCGTCATCTGTGGGGGAAAGGCGGGGGAGTAATGCTAACCCCATCCCGGCTTCTGTCCGGTGGGATTGGGATCAGGGATCCTGTCCGGGAGTTTTCCCCGCATTCGGAACCTGCTGTGAGAGCGGGATTCCGCCAACGCCGATAGCGTCAGTCTGGTATTCCCGGACATACACAAAAAATGCGGACTCCGGAAGTCTGGTGATCTCCGAAGCTGTTTTTGTCATGTTCCGGATCAGTTCTTCTTTTACTTCCGTGCTTACCGGCCAAAGGTCAATCGTGATTACTGGCATTTATCTTACCTCATTTTTTTCATTTTCCGAAAAATTCAACGATGTCCCGCATGTATTCCCGTATGGGAAGACCCTGCGGACATTTTTCCTCACACTCTCCGCATTCGATACAACAGGAGGCATATCCGGGTATTCCCCCGGAGAACGAACCGTTGAGCGCCCAGAGGTACACGCCTTTCGCTTTCTCCTTTGCGTCGTAGGTATACGCCTGGTTATAATATTCGAAGCACAGGGGGATATCGATGCCGTTCTCGCACGGCATGCAATAGCGGCAGCCGGTGCACGGGATCTTGACGCGGGAGGCAAACGTGTCCCGCATCTTTTCAACAACTGCAAGTTCACCGGGAGAGAGAGAACCGGCCTCGCCCTTCTCCGCCCTGGCAATATTCTCTCTGACCTGTTCCATCGCAGACATTCCGGAGAGCACGACCGTGACTTCCGGGTGGTTCCAGACCCAGCGGAGTCCCCATTCCGATGGTGTGCGCTGTACCGGGGCATCCATGAGGTGCTGGTGGATTGCGGGAACGTCTCCGGAGAGGAGACCGCCCCGGAGCGGTTCCATGACGACGATGCCAAGGTCCCGTTCAGCTGCGTACTTAAGTCCCTGCGTGCCGGCCTGGAACTTCTCATCCATATAGTTATACTGAATCTGGGCAAAAGTCCAGTCGTAGGCATCGACTATCTCCTTGAAGACCGCAAACTCGTCGTGGAAGGAAAACGCAGGGTACCGGATACGGCCGTCCGCCCTGGCACTGTCAAGGAATTCAAGTACGCCAAGCTTTGAAAAGATCTCCCAGGTTTCGGCGCCAAGCCCGTGGAGGAGATAGAAATCGATATGGTCTGTGCCGAGCTTTTTGAGCTGCTCGTCAAGATACCTGTCCATATCCTCCCGGCTGGTGACAAGCCAGCTCGGGAGTTTGGTGGCGAGAAAGACCTTCTCGCGGTACCCGTCGCCAAGCGCCCTACCGACGACCACCTCACTCTCCCCGTCGTGGTACGGGTACGCCGTATCTATATAATTGACCCCTGCATCAATGGCTGTGCGGATCATCTCAATTGCCTTTAGCTCATCGATCTTTCCTCCGGCCTGCTCACCCTCTACGGGCGGTAACCGCATACACCCAAAACCGAGGATCGAGATTTCGTGCCTGCACCGTGGGAATTTCCTGTATAGCATCCTCTCACCGTTCTCCATCTTTAAAAAAGATCTTTCGAAGATAAATAGAGATCAGTGACAAAAATGTCAGCAAACCGGGGATATAAATGTCAGCAGGCCTGATTACCCGTTCTCATTGATCTGGTCTGCCAGCTCCTCATCCGCCCAGTCTTTCAGTGACATTAGGAGCGGTATGACGGTCCGCCCCCGTTCTGTCAGGGTATACTCAACGCGGGGTGGCATGCATTGATACTCTGTACGGGAGACCAGGCCGTCTTCTTCAAGAGCCCTGAGCTGTCGGGTAAGCATCTTCTGGGAGACCGCCGGCATTTTTTCCTGGATCTCCCCGAAACGGAGCGGGCCGTCCTGAATTTTCCAGAGGATGAGCGGTTTCCATTTCCCGCAGATCACGTCGATTCCCGCCTCAAGCGAACAGACGTACATCCTTTTTTTTACCATATCCTAGAATTACAGGCGCTGATACATTAACAGTTACGTTTCGTCACAGCCTCCTCTCTATTGTTGTCTCATTTATTTTTTCTGACCGGAGTGTTGAAGCGGGTTTCATAAATATTATGACTGGATTCATTATTCCGGCGTTTCCTTCTTTTCGGCTCTCTTCAATTGCAGGTAGATACCATATAAAATTGCACATCCGCAGATAACGGAGAGATAGTAATTGATCTCCACCTGGATCCGGTCCAGAGCAACAAGTACGATAAGCCAGATGACAAATGCTGCGACGGAAGCCTTAAGCCCTGCATATCTCTCACGGATCTTTTCCTTATCGCTCTCATCAGGCGGCTCCGTCCCTGATACCAGGCGCATGCTGATAAAGAAACCTGCAAACGAAAAGATCAGGAGCGGTCCAATGAAGATCCAGCAGGCTAACGGTTCTTTGGTCCAGTTATTATGAAGGAGTATGTTTAGGAAGAAATATGGGATAACCAGGCATGCATAGATGAATACCCCCCATTCCTCAACATTTTTGTAATTGTCTGTCGTCATTTCGCTCCCGGCTCTTTTCTGTTTTTTAATAATATAACCAATTCAGATTGTTTCATAATAAATAACATCCCTGAATCCCAGGTCGGTGTAGGTGACATTAACCCTGAGGAGAACTGGATTATAATACAGATAATCACCTGTTAGAATTGCGGATGAGTTATCCTGGTATGCCAGTCCCCTTGGCGGATCGATTGAAAGATTCAGTCCGGAGCCCGCAATTACGGACTGTGTGCTGACGTCCTTTCCGTCAATGGTAATATTCAGGAACCGCAGGCCCGGCCCTTTCTGCGGGCTTATGATATCGTGTCTCATAAGGATATGGATTGACCCGTCGGTTGTACGGGAAGCCTCCGCATATTCAAACGGGCGGTTAAAGCCATTGTCCCATTTGATACTGCCGTTTTCTATTCCGATATAAGCTGCAACCTGGGGTATTACCAGTAATGCCAGCAGGATGAGAATCAAAAACCGGTAAGTGTAAAGCACCCCGGAAAAAGTCGGTTTCTCCCGGACATCAGCCTTATCAGGTTTTGATTCCTGCCGGGAATGGCGGTACCATGCACCTGTCGCCTGGAGGGTGCCTGATGTGATTCCGAAAACCGTGAAAAGGATTAACCATTCAATCAGTTTTAAGCCCGTGTTTACTTCGAGGATTCCGTTATCCCAGGAAAACAGATACGGCCGGGATAATAAAACATAGATCGATGAAAATACGAATGCCGTA